>JBBSKI010000238.1:0-1524 GCA_038256425.1 Sphingomonadales bacterium | reverse complement strand
GGGTGTTCTGCCTGGGTGACAATTTCCACGACAACGATGGCCCGGCCCGGCTCGAACCCCATGCCGCAGGAATGCTCGCGGCGCTGACCCGCGCGACCGACTGGGTGTGGATCACCGGCAACCATGACGCCGCGATGGAGAACGTCGCCGGCGGCACGCTGGCGGATGAGCTGGCCGTCGGCCGCGTGATCCTGCGCCACCGCGCCAAGGCGGGCGAGACCGCGCCCGAACTGTCGGGCCATTTCCACCCCAAGCTGCGCCTCGTCCAGCGCGGGCGGCGGATCGCGCGCGCCTGCCTGGTCGCCAGCCAGGACGATGCGGGGAGCGGCCGGATGATCCTGCCCGCGTTCGGCGCGCTGACCGGAGGGATGGACGCGGGCGACCCGGCGATCCTCGCCGCGCTCCAGCCCGCTGCCGCGATCGACGCGATCGTTCCGGCGGGCGCGCGCCTGGCTCGTTTCGCGCTGTGGCGCGCGGCTGCCTAGTGCCTCTTTATTTTTGGCGGTTTTACCGGTAAGGGGCGGCCAAGACTCATAGCCACCCTTCCCGATAAACTCCCAAGGAGCAGACCCTATCGCACCTCCCCCACGGCGCCTGATGACCCCGCCCGTCAAGAGCGGCCCGCGCTTCAATACCATGATCTCGTCGGACAAGGTCCGCGTGATCGACGAAAACGGTGAAAACATCGGGGTGATGTACACCCGCGAGGCGATCGAACAGGCTGCCGAAGTCGGCCTTGATCTCGTCGAAGTATCGCCCAACGCCGACCCGCCGGTCTGCAAGTTCCTCGATGTCGGCAAGTTCCGCTACGAGGCGCAGAAGAAGGCCAACGCCGCGCGCAAGACCCAGAAGACGCAGGAGATCAAGGAGATCAAGATGCGTCCGAACATCGATGACCACGATTACGATGTGAAGATGCGCAACGTGAACCGGTTCATCGAGGACGGCGACAAGGTCAAGGTCACGCTGCGGTTCCGCGGGCGCGAGCTTTCGCACCAGCAACTCGGCATGAACCTGCTCCGCCGGGTGCAGGACGATACCGCCGAAGTCGCCAAGATCGAGGCCTATCCCCGCATGGAAGGCCGCCAGATGCTGATGGTGCTTTCGCCCAAGTAGGGTTGTCTACGGCCTCACCGTCCAAACCCCGCTCGTGCTGAGCTTGTCGAAGCACTGCTTTTGTCTTCGCGTGTTCGGGCAATCGGCCCGACGTGGAGAATAGTGCTTCGACAAGCTCAGCACGAGCGGTGTCAAATCCGGGGTGCATGCAATCACCCCGCCGGCGGCTCCCACAATTCGATCGCGTTGCCTTCGGGATCGTGGATGCGGGCGAAGCGGCCGGTCAGGGGATCGTCCCACTCCGCCCGCCGCTCTGCCGCAATCCCCAGCCGCGCGACCAGCGCGTCGAGCCCGGCAACGCGCAGGTTGATCATGAACGTCTTGTCGGCGGCGAAATAGTCTGTGTCGGCCTTGAACGGCGCAAACACCGTCGCGCCGCCTTGCGCCTGCCAATACCATTCGGACGGG
>JBBSKI010000237.1:0-1544 GCA_038256425.1 Sphingomonadales bacterium | reverse complement strand
CTGCATGGTGGCGATCTTGTCGCGGCAGCGGGCGATGGTGACGCGGCGCTGCTGCGCGCGACCGTCGCCCAGATCGTAGAGGTCGATCAGTTCGCGAATCTCGCCGAGGCTGAAGCCGACGTTCTTGGCGCGCATGATCCACGCAAGGCGGGCGCGATCGCGCTTCGAATAGATCCGCGACAGACCCGCGCGGGTCGGCGCGATCAGCCCCTCGTCCTCATAAAAGCGCAATGCCCGGGCGGTGACGCCGAATTCCGCGGAAAGGTCGGAAATCGTGAAGCTTTCACGCGCCAGCGCATCGGGGCGTTCGAGGTGTGCGCTGTGACGGGGGTTGGCGGCCGACATAGGAAGCATCTACGTGCCCTTTACGTAAACGTCAATCATCAACTTTGGCGAGCCCGTCACCTTCGAGCTTGCGGTAAAAGCAGCTCTCGGCTCCGGTGTGGCAGGCTGGCCCTGCCGCCTCGACCCGCAATTCAATGGCGTCCTGATCGCAATCGACCCGGATTTCGAGCACCCGCAGCGTGTGGCCCGAGGTTTCCCCCTTCTTCCACAGTCGTCCACGCGAACGCGAGTGAAAGTGGGCGAAACCGGTCTCGCGGGTCTTGGCCAGGGCTTCTGCATCCATGTGGGCAAGCATCAGCAACCGGCCGCTTGCGGCGTCGACCGCGACGGCCGTCAGCAATCCGGCAGCATCGAAGCGCGGGGCGAAAATTTCGGGGTGATTCACAGTGATGATCGATCCTTTCGCGCAAGCGCAGGCTGCGCAATTCGTTGTTGCAAGATAACCACATGCGACTTTCAAAATCCATGCCCGCGCCAGCTTTGACTTTCGCGAATCCGCTGGTTCGTCAACAACGAGACACGGCTTGAGGGAGCCGGGTGCAGTCAGCGCCATGTGTTCGGGGAAACTCCTCCGGATCGAAGCCCGCGAGAACGCGGCACGATCCGGGCGGGATGAGGGTTTCGGCAGACGGCTTGGGCCGTCGCCATGACAGGATCGTCACGAGGGCGCCCGGAACCTGGTTCCGGGCGCCTTTGTGCTGGCTGGTGTCATACGTGCGGCAAGGCCTCGTCGAGCACCCGCGCAAAGCAGGCGATCCGCACCGTCTTCGCCCCAGCCCGATGCAACGCCGCCAGGCTGGCTTCTGTGGTCGCGCCGCTGGTCATGACGTCGTCGATCAACAGCACCTGGGCGCCCCGCAACGCCGCACCGCGCGCCGGATGAGCGACGATGCTGCCCTTGAGCGCCTTGGCCCGCTCGCTGCGCCCCAGCCCGCCCAGCGTCGGCGTGCGTTTCACCCGGACCAGCGCATCGGGGATCACTCGCCGACCGGGAGCCCTGCCCACCTCGCGTGCGAGCAGCGCCGACTGGTTGAAACCGCGCCGCCACAGCCGCCAGCGGTGCAAAGGGACGGGCACGACCAGCCATTCGCCCTCCAACCCGGCCAGCCCGTCGTGCGTGGCCAGCTTCGCTGCCATCAGCCGCCCCAGCAATCGCGCCAGCCCGATCCGGCGGCCGTGCTTGAAGGCCAGCACCAGAT
>JBBSKI010000236.1:0-1599 GCA_038256425.1 Sphingomonadales bacterium | reverse complement strand
TCGGCAATGCGATCTTCGCCGCGACCGGAATGCGCTTGCGCCGGCTGCCGTTCGACCCGATGAACGCGGCATGATCTCGCCCGCCGACCATCCCGTCATTCCTGCGCCCAAGGTGGGCGTGCTGCTCACCAACCTTGGCACTCCCGATGCGCCCGATGCGGGCGCGGTGCGGCGCTATCTGGCCGAATTCCTATCCGATCCGCGGGTCATCGAAATTCCCAAGCTGGCGTGGCTGCCGATCCTCCACGGCATCATCCTGCGCACGCGCCCCAAAAAGAGTGCGCACGCCTATGCCCAGGTGTGGACTGACCAAGGCTCGCCGCTCGCCGCGATCACCGCGCGGCAGGCCAAGGCACTATCGGCGCGGCTCGGCGACGGCGTGATCGTCGAATATGCGATGCGCTACGGCAATCCGGCGATCAAGTTGGCGCTCGAGCGGATGTTCGCGGCGGGTGCGACGCGCATTCTGGTCGCGCCGCTCTACCCGCAATATTGCGCCGCGACGACCGCGAGCGCGATGGACGCGACCTTCGACGCGATTGCCGCCAAGCGCTGGCAGCCGGCGCTGCGCACGCTCCCGCCTTATCACGACGACCCGCATTATATCGCCGCGTTGAAGGCCGATCTCGAACGCCAGCTAGCGGCGCTCGATTTCACCCCTGAGCGGTTGCTGCTGAGTTTCCACGGCATGCCGCAGCGCACGCTTGAACTCGGCGATCCTTATCATTGCCATTGCCGCAAGACCGCACGGTTGGTGGGCGAGGCGATGAGCATCGCGGTCGATGTCTCCTTCCAGTCGCGCTTCGGGCGCGCGAAGTGGCTCGAACCCGCGACCGATACGGTGCTCAAGGCCTATCCCGCGAAAGGGGTGACCAAGCTCGCCATCGCCGCGCCGGGCTTCTCCGCCGACTGCCTTGAGACGATCGAGGAACTCGGCATTCGCGGGCGCGAGGAGTTCGTCGCCGCGGGGGGTACGCACTTCGCGCGGCTTGACTGCCTCAACGACAGCGAGGCCGGAATGAACATGCTCGACGCGCTGGTCCGGCGCGAACTTGCGGGATGGTGGCCGTCGGCCTAGCTTCTCAAATAAAAAATGAGGAGAGATAGCATGGCACGAGTGGCAGTGGTGACCGGCGGAACGCGCGGGATTGGCGAGGCGATCAGCATCGCCTTGAAGGACATGGGGATGAACGTCGCCGCGACCTATGCCGGCAATGACGAACGCGCCCGGGAGTTCAGCGAGCGGACCGGGATCAAGGCCTACAAGTTCGACGTCGCCGATCATCAGGCGTGCCTCGACGGCTGCGCCCAGATAACTGCCGATCTCGGCCCGGTCGACGTGCTCGTCAACAATGCCGGCATTACCCGCGACACGACGATGAAGCGGATGGACCACCAGAAATGGCAGGACGTCATCGACACCAATTTGGGTGGTTGCTTCAACATGGCCAAGGCGGTGTTCGAAGGGATGCAGTCGCGCGGCTATGGGCGGATCGTCAACATCGGCTCGATCAACGGCCAGGCGGGGCAATATGGGCAAGTCAATTATGCCGCCGCCAAGTCGGGCATCCACGGCTTTACCAAGGCGCTGGCGCAGGA
>JBBSKI010000235.1:0-1599 GCA_038256425.1 Sphingomonadales bacterium | reverse complement strand
CACTGGGCATCGACGGACTTGCAGCGGGGCGGTTCGTCTCCTTGCTGTCCACCGCCGCGATGGCGATCCTGATCGGGGCGATCGTCCGCCATTTCATCCTGATGTCGAACGGCGATCGCCGGACCGCAACCGCCTGCGCGGCGATTGCCGGGCTGACCCTGCTGGTCGCCTATCCGGTAAAGATCTGGGCGCCATTCATGCGGGTCGACATGCTGGCGTTCGCGCTGACGCTGGCGGGGATTTATGCCGGCTTGCGCGCGATACGCCAGCCGGCGTGGGTCTTCGTCGCCGCACTGTTGTTCGTGTTAGCGGTGTTCACCAAGCAGACGATGATCGCCGCGCCCGCATCGATTTTCATGGTCCTTTTGCTTTACCGACCGCGCACCGCTTTGGCCGGAATCGCGACTTGTGTGGCGGCTGGATCGATTGCTCTCGCGGCGCTTGCCTTTGCCACCGGCGGCGGGTTCCTGCGGCACGTCTTCCTCTACAACGTCAATCGAATCGATGTTGGCCGCATCGATCAAATCGGGATTATCGCGTTTGGCCACCTGTTCCTGATCCTCGCCGCGCTGGTTGGCGTGGCCGCTACCGTTCCCGCTCTTCGACGCTTCGCGAAGCGTCGCCGCAATGCCGAGCCGGCGGATGCGGCGGCGGCCATGCTCGGCGGCTATTTGCTGCTGACGACGATCTTGCTGCTGCTGGTGCTGAAGTCCGGATCGAGCGCGAATTATTTCATCGAATGGTTTTGCATTCTTGCCATCTATGTCGGGCTTGCCATGCGGATGCCGATCGGGCGGTCGTTCGGCTTCGGCGAGACGAGCGCGACGGAAACCCCATTCGTCGGGAAACTGGCGGTCGCGGCGTTATGCGCGCAGGCTTTGTTCATCGATCCGGCGCAATATCCCGCCCGGTTCTTCCAGGCGCGGGCCGACGGACTTGCGCAACTGACCGAAAGGGTCAGGCACGCCACGGGGCCGGTCATCTCCGACGACATGGTGGTGGTGATGCGGGCCGGGCGCCCGGTGCTGTGGGAGCCCGCCATCTTCACCGAACTGGCCGCCACCGGCGCGTGGGATGAACGCGCTTTTGTGCGGATGATCGACCAGCGCCGCTTCGCCTTTTTCATCATCTACCAAGGCCGCGGCGGCGATCTGTTCAGCCAGCGCTACAGCCCGGCGGTCGCCGCGGCGATCGACCGGGCCTATCCGCGCCGTGACAATATCGCCGGGCTGACCGTACATTATCCGAGGTGATCAGACCTGCCGGTCGCGCCTTCCAAGCAATCGCAAACGCAAGGCGTTGAGCTTGATGAAGCCTTCCGCGTCACGCTGGTCATAGGCACCCGCGTCATCCTCGAAGGTCACCACTTTCTCGCTGTAGAGGCTATTCGGGGAACGGCGGCCGGTGATGTGCGTCGCCCCCTTGTACAGCTTCATCCTGACCTCGCCGTCGACCTTGGCCTGTGACAGATCGATCGCCGCCTGGAGCATCTCGCGCTCGGGGCTGAACCACAGGCCGTTGTAGATCAGCTCGGCATAGCGCGGCATCAGTTCGTCCTTGAGGTGCGCGGCGCCGCGATCGAGGGTGAGTTGCTCGATT
>JBBSKI010000234.1:0-1641 GCA_038256425.1 Sphingomonadales bacterium | reverse complement strand
GCGACGCCTTCGGGCCGCTCGGTGGTCTCGCGCATCACCAGCACCGGCTTGCCCAGCGCGGGGGCTTCCTCCTGCACTCCGCCGCTGTCGGTCAGCATCAGTTCGCAGATGTCGAGCAGCCGCGCGAAATCGGGATAGTCGAGCGGTTCGATCAGCGCGACATTGGGCAAGTCCGCCAGGGCGGCGTTCATGACCGCGCGAACGTTGGGGTTGGGGTGGACCGGGAAGATCAGCGCCAGATCGGGCCGCGCCGCCAGCCGCCGCACCGCTTCGGCTATCCCTTCGAGCCCACCGCCGAAATTCTCCCGCCGGTGGCTGGTGACCCCGACGATCCGCTTGCCCGCGAACCGCGCCTCGACCCCGGCCAGCCCGGTCGCCAGCCCCGGTTCGGCGGCAATTCGCTCGGTGACCCAGTGCAGTGCGTCGATCACCGTGTTGCCGGTGACATGCACCGTCTCGGCCGCGACGTTTTCGGCCAGCAGGGCGGCGGCGGCGGTTGTCGTCGGCGCGCAGTGCAGCGCGGCAATGGTGCCGATGATCTTGCGGTTGACCTCTTCGGGCCACGGATGGTGGATGTTGCCGCTGCGCAGCCCGGCTTCGACATGGGCGACGGGGATCTTGCGATAATAGGCGGCCAGCGCGCCGCACATCGCGGTTGCGGTGTCGCCCTGGACCACCACCCAATCGGGCTTTTCCGCGTCCATCACCGCGCCCAACCCGGTCAGCAGCGCGGCGGTTAGCGCGTCGAGGCTCTGATCGGGGCGCATCAGGTCGAGATCGTGGTCGGGCACGATACCGGCCAGTGCGAGCACCGAATCGAGCAAAGCGCGATGCTGCGCCGAAACGCAAACCCGGCTGACGAACCGCGTATCGCCGTCCAGCGCGTGGAGCAGCGGGAACAGCTTGATCGCTTCGGGGCGGGTACCGAAAATCGTGAGAATGCGCGAAGTCATGCTTTGCGCCTTAGCATCAAGCGGTCAATGGAGCGCTAGGGTCAGGAGCCGGGAGGCCGCGGCAGATCCGACGGCACGGCCGCGTCCTCCGCCGCGCGCTCGGCGGCGAGTTTGGCGTCGTATTCCTTCTCGAGCACTTCAACCCGCGCCTGGGTGTCGGCGGCATCGGCATCGATGGTCGCGAGACGTCTAGCGCGTTCGGCCTCGATCAGCTGGCCGAATCGGACTTCGCCGCGCTCGCGCTTTTCGGCATAGGCGGTCTCGATCAGCTTGTTCATGCACCCCGTGGCTCCGCCCGGGCCGACCGGCGAGCAGCTCATCGTGCCAGCCGCGCCGACTGTCTCATAGGCGCGAACCTTGTCGCTCCACGGCTCGTTCCCCGCCGCGCCGGGATCGCTGCGGAGCGTTTCGGGGATGCGATAGCGTTCGGCCTCGTCCTTGCGCGCGCAAACCGTGATCTCGCCCGTGGCGGAGACCGGGCAGGGATCGTCGCCAAACACGATCAGCTGGTTGATGCGCTCGCCCGCATCCTGCGCCAGCGCGGGGCCGGGCAGCGCGAACAGCGCAGCAAGAGGGAGAGCGAGAGCGATGAACTTGACCATGGGAAGCAACCTTGTTCGTGGCATCGGGAGCATAAGCCGCCCCACTCGTGAACTGTCAATGAAGCGGCGCGTTTCCGTCCAAATGC
>JBBSKI010000233.1:0-1646 GCA_038256425.1 Sphingomonadales bacterium | reverse complement strand
TCGAAAAAGGCCTGGGTCGCTTTCATTTTTCAGGTTTCCTTTGCGCGCAGCGGCAGCAATTTGGTAGCGTGTGAACACGGTCATGCAAGCGCGGGAACAAATCTTGAACCCCATGCGCTTTGCGCCAAGATGCGTGTGACGAACCAGATTGAATCCGTGGGGATGGCCGAGCCGACCCACCCGTCGGTAGCAGCGGGCGAACCTTCGCTAGCCGAACGCTATCGCGCCGTCCGCGGGCTGAGCGAGGCGCTGGCGGGAGCGCTCTCCGATGCCGACGCGACCCTGCAATCGATGGAGGACGCCTCACCCGCCAAGTGGCACCTGGCGCACACCACCTGGTTCTTCGAGACGTTTATCCTGCGCGAGCGGGGCGTCGCGCGGTTTAACGATGACTGGCCGTTCCTGTTCAACAGCTATTACGAGGCCGAGGGCGAGCGGATTGCGCGGTTTTCGCGCGGGCTGCTGTCGCGCCCTGCGCTGGCGCAAGTGCTGGACTATCGCGCGCATGTCGATGCCGCGATGGCCGCCGCGCTCGAGGATCCGGGCTGGGCGGAATTGATCGAGCTGGGGCTTGCGCATGAACAGCAGCATCAGGAGCTGCTGCTGACCGACATCAAGCACGCGCTGTGGAGCAATCCGCTGGGGCCGGCGCTGTGGCCCCGCGCGGTACCCGAGGCGAACGAGACGGTCGCGGCGGGCTGGACCGCGCATCCCGGCGGCATTGCGAACATCGGCCATTCCGGGCCGGGCTTCGCCTTCGATTGCGAGGGACCGTGCCACCAGGTGTTGCTCCAGCCGTTTGCTCTGGCCGATCGCCTCGTCACCAACGGGGAGTGGGAGGCGTTCGCTGCCGACGGCGGTTATCGGACCGCCGCGTTGTGGCTGTCGGATGGCTGGGCCTGGGTTCAACGCGAAAACATCGCCGCCCCGCAATACTGGCGCGAGGATGAACATTTCACGCTGTCCGGCTGGCAGGGCCGCGATCCCGCCGCGCCGGTCAGCCACATCTCGTATTACGAGGCCGATGCCTATGCCGCCTGGGCGGGCGCGCGGCTGCCGACCGAACCCGAGTGGGAAGCCGCCGCGCAAGGTTCCGACCCCGCCGCCGGAAACCAGCTCGACGCCGCCGGGCCGGTTGCGCCCTGTGGCACGGCATCGCTGTTCGGTGATTGCTGGCAGTGGACCCGCTCGGCCTATCTGCCGCACCCGCGCTTCCACGCTGCCGAGGGCGCGGTGGGCGAATACAACGGAAAGTTCATGTCCGGGCAGTTCGTGCTCAAGGGCGCGAGCTGCGCCACCCCGCGCGGGCACAGTCGGGCAAGCTATCGCAATTTCTTCCAGCCGCACCAGCGCTGGCAATTCACCGGGCTGCGGCTGGCGAAGGACATTTGAATGACGATCGAGGTTGCGGAGATGATCGTCGAGGACGTGGCCGACCGGGTCGATCCAGCGTTCCGCAAGGCGGTGCTCGCCGGTCTGGCACAGCGTCAAAAGGCGATCCCGGCCCGCTGGTTCTACGATGACGAAGGCTCGCGCCTGTTCGAGGCGATTACCGAGCTGCCGGAATACTACCCGACCCGCGCCGAGACCGAAATCCTGCGCGAGCGGGGGGCCGAATTTGCGGCGGAGATCGGGCCGGGCCGCGC
>JBBSKI010000232.1:0-1648 GCA_038256425.1 Sphingomonadales bacterium | reverse complement strand
GGACAACTACGGCCTCCTGCTGTTCCAGAGCGGGCGGCGCACCGAAGCGCTGGCGTGGATCGTACCATCGGCCGATCGCGGCGAACCGCGCGCGCAATACGTGCTGGGAACCGCGTACTTCAACGGCGATCTGGTCCCCAATGACCGGATCCGCGCCTATGCCTTGATGAGCCGCGCGGCAGCGACCGGGCTGGAACAGGCGAGAGAGAGCCTCGCGGCGATGGATGAAGCGATCCCGCTGGTCGAGCGCCAGCAGGCGGTCGTGTTGGCCGCCCAGCTCGAGGGACAGGCCCAGGCGCTGCGCGGCACCCAGTTCGCCGCCGCCGATCTGGGCGGGCCACCTCTGCCAAAACGGCGGGTGGTTGGCGAGCAGAGGGTCGCAAGACCGGCTCTGGTTGATGCGCCCGTCAGGCCTGTGCCGCTGCCTCCCAAAGTGGTTTTGCGCCCCGAGCCGGTCACCGCCGGGGCCGATTTCGCCGCCCCGGTAATGCTCGGAAAGCCAACCTTGCCACCCGTTAAAGTCGCCCCTCCCCCCGTAAAGACTGCCGCGCAGCCCTCGCGCGTGGTCGTTGCCCCCGCGCCCACCGCCGCCGGACAGTGGCGCGTCCAGCTTGGCGCGTTCTCGGTCGCGGGCAATGCCGAGGCGCACTGGACGAAGCTGAAAGCCCGGCCCGCGCTTGCCGGGGCGGACCGCTTTCTGGTTCCGGCAGGCGGGCTGACCCGGCTTCAGGCCGGACCTTTCGCCAGCAAGACGGCAGCCGACTCAGCCTGCGCCGCGCTTGCCGGACAGGCCTGCATCGCGGTCAGGCCTTGACCCGGTTCTGAATGCACGGGTCGGCGCCAGGATCGCAGCGGTTCGTCGCGCTCGACTATGTGCGCGGCATTGCAGTGATGGGTATCCTGCTGCTCAACATCGTCGGGTTTGCCTGGCCCGAGGTCGTTTATATCTCCCCTCGCGCGCCGGGCGGGCCCCCGATCGGCGCAAGCGAGGACTGGACCTGGCTGTCCATATTCGTGCTGGCCGACGGCAAATTCCGCGGACTGTTCTCGCTGTTGTTCGGGGCCAGCCTGTTGCTGTTTGTCACCCGCGCGGACGAGACCGGGCGCGACGGAGCAGCTTTGCAAAGACGCCGCCTCGGC
Organism: Sphingomonadales bacterium; assembly: GCA_038256425.1. Classification (GTDB taxonomy): domain Bacteria; phylum Pseudomonadota; class Alphaproteobacteria; order Sphingomonadales; family Sphingomonadaceae; genus Novosphingobium. The sequence continues at coordinate 508 of JBBSKI010000232.1, read as the reverse complement.
TGGCTTGCAGCCTTCGGCCTTGCCCACTTCTACCTGATCTGGTGGGGCGACATCCTGTTTATCTATGCGGTGTGCGGGTTCGCCGCGCTGGCGGCGCGGCACTGGCCGGTACGCCGGCTGATCCGCTGGGCGCTGGGGCTCTACGGGGCGGGCGCGCTGGTGCTGGGTGCGATGACATCGTTCCCCGCCGCGCCATGGCTGGGTTTGCCGAGCGTGCCGGAGGCGAGCGCTGCGGAGATCGAGCGCAGCTATGCGAGCGAAGCGCGCGAGGAACGCGAGATCAGGTTGGCCTCGTGGCCCGAACAGATCGGCCACAATCTGCGCGAGGACTGGGCCGGTCCGCTGATTGCGGTGGCGCTAACCTGGTTCGAGACGCTCCCGCTGATGCTGCTGGGCATGGCGCTGTTCAAGGCCAGGCTGTTCGACGGAAGCTGGAGCGGCGACCAGCTGCGCCGCTGGGCGTGGCGCGGCATCGGCATCGGGCTGGTCCTCACCCTGCCGCTCGCCG
>JBBSKI010000231.1:0-1708 GCA_038256425.1 Sphingomonadales bacterium | reverse complement strand
GCTGGTGAACAGCAGCGCGCCTTCCTTGTCGTGCAGATCGGCGAGCTCGCTTTCGAGATCGATGTGGAAATGGGTGTTGCCGCCGATATTGCGCGTGCCGCCCGAACCGGCGCCGACATCGTGCAGTGCGGATTCCATCGCCTCGATCACCTTGGGGTGCTGACCCATCGCGAGATAATCGTTGGAGCACCACACGGTGATCGGCTTGGGGCCGTTGTGGCCGTGGAAGCAGCGCGCGTTGGGGTAGGCCCCCTTGTTGCGCATGATGTCGATGAACACGCGATACCGGCCCTCGGAATGGAGCCGGTCGATCGCCTGGTCGAATACCTGTCCGTAGTTCACGCGTCACCGCCTGGTCGCGCCGCCCGAGGCGGCCATCTGGAGCGCCGATTTAGGGAGAAACCGGGGCATTTGCCACCGCGATCTTTGCGAATGACTCGCAGGCGTTCAGAAGCGTTCGAGCCGGGTGATCTTCTGTGCCGCGAAGGCCGGAGCCAGTGCCTTGAAATCCGTCAGATCGCCGGTGGTGACCGCGAAATCGGACCGGCTGCGCTCGAAGCGCTGCCCCTGCGTCAGCGCGACGATCCGTCGCGCGATGCCCTCCGAGCCGTCGAGGAAGGTGATGTCCTCGCCAAAGGCGGCGCGCAGTTCGTCCTCCAGCAGCGGGAAATGGGTGCAGGCGAGCACCACCGTGTCGATTTTGTCTCCGCCCTGCTGTAGCACCAGCCCCTTGGCCTCGCGGGCCACCGCATCGACCGAGATCTTCTCGCCGCGCAGCTTGGCCTCGGCCAGCGCGACCAGCCCGTTGGCGCCATGGCGCAGCAGCACCTTGCCTTGCGCGAAATCGTGCTCGAGCTCGTCGACATAGGCCTGGCGCATCGTCGCCTCGGTGCCGAGCAGGCCGAAGGTGCCGCTCCGGGTCAGCGCGGCGGCGGGCTTGATCGCGGGCACGGTGCCGACGATCGGGGTCTCGAGCACATCGCGCACCATGCCCAGCGCGATGGTGCTGGCGGTGTTGCAGGCCAGGCAGATCAGCCGCGGCTGGTAGCGTTCGGCCATCCGCCCGAGCAGGCCCGCAACCCGCGCGGCGACCTCCGCCTCGCTCTTGGCGCCATAGGGCAGGCCGGCCATGTCGGCGGCGTATATCACCGGTGCTTGCGGCAGCAGGCGGCGCAGTTGCGCCAGCACGGTCAGCCCGCCGACGCCGGAATCGAACACCAGTATCGGGGCATGTGGCTCGGGTCTGTCCAATTGCGTTCGTCCTGAGCTTGTCGAAAGGGCGCTGCTTCCGGTAGGTGCGGTAGGGGAAAGGGCGGGGCTTGGACAGGCTCGGCCCGCACCAATTGTGGGGAATCGCGCAAACATGGGTACCGAGTTCACGTCTGAGATTACGGGCGCCACGCTGTGGGCCGCGCTTCTCGGCTATGCGCTGGGCTCGATTCCCTTCGGGCTGATCCTCGCGCAACTGGCGGGCAAGGGCGATATCCGCCAGATCGGCAGCGGCAATATCGGCGCCACCAATGTGCTGCGCACCGGGAGCAAGGGGCTGGCGGCGGCAGTGCTGCTGCTCGACCTCGCCAAGGGTTTCCTGCCGGTGTTTCTTGCGTGGCGGCTGTTCGACCAGCCCGAGGCGATGCCGGGCGCTGCCTGGGGGCCCGGTCCCGCCGCCGCGCTCGGGGCAGTGGTGGGGCACTGCTTTCCCGTCTGG
>JBBSKI010000230.1:0-1715 GCA_038256425.1 Sphingomonadales bacterium | reverse complement strand
AGGAAAAGCATAAGGGCGACAAGCCGCGCCTCCAGCAGGAAACGCTTGCGCTGTACAAATCCGAGAAGATCAATCCGGCCGCGGGTTGCCTCCCGATCCTGCTCCAGATCCCGGTGTTCTACGCGCTCTACAAGGTGCTGATGGTGGCGGTCGAAATGCGCCACCAACCATTCGCTCTGTGGATCAAGGATCTGTCCGCGCCCGACCCGATGACCCCGGTCAATCTGTTCGGGCTGCTCGACTTCATGCCCCCCGCCTTCCTCGCCATCGGGGTGCTGCCGATCATCATGGGCTTCACGATGTGGATCCAGTTCAAGTTGAACCCGGTCCAGATGGACCCGGTCCAGCAACAGGTTTTCGCGATCATGCCGGTGGTGATGACCGTGATCATGGCGCCATATGCGGCAGGGCTCCTGCTCTACTGGTGCATGTCCAACATCCTGACCATCGCGCAGCAGAAGTGGCTCTATCACCGCTACGACCTCAAGAAGGACAGCGACGCCGAGGGCGCGGTCCCGGCGCATCCGGTATGAGCGAAGACCTTCCCGACAAGGAACTGACCGAACGCGCGCGCAAATTGTTCGCCGGGCCGATCGAGTTCCTCAAGTCTGCCCCGGGGCTGCAACACCTCCCCGACCCCGGCGCGCCCGAGATCGCCTTTGCCGGGCGCTCGAACGTCGGCAAGTCGTCGCTGCTCAACGCGATCACCAATCGCAAGGGGCTGGCGCGCGCCTCGAACACCCCGGGCCGAACCCAGGAACTCAATTATTTCGAAGTCGGAACCCCGCCCCAGATCCGCTTGGTCGACATGCCCGGCTATGGCTTCGCCGAAGCCCCCAAGGACTTGGTCCAGCGCTGGCGCCACCTGATCAACGATTATCTGCGCGGCCGCCAAGTGCTCAAGCGCACGCTCGTGCTGGTCGATGCGCGCCACGGGCTCAAGGACGTTGACCGCGAGGTCATGACAATGCTCGACAAGGCCGCGGTGAGCTACAACGTCGTCCTCACCAAGGCCGACAAAATCAAGGCCAGTGCGCTTGCCGCGACGCTCGACGCGGTCCGTCTCGAAGCCGCCAAACACCCCGCCTCGCACCCCACCTTGTTCGCCACCTCGAGCGAAACCGGCATGGGCATCGCCGCGTTGAGAACCGCAATATTGGAGGCGGCGCTGATATGAAGCTGATCATCGGCAATCGCGCTTATTCGTCGTGGTCGTTCCGCGGCTGGCTGGCGTGCAAGCAGTCGGGCGAGGCGTTCGAGGAACTCGTCGTGCCGATGTTCGACGAGAATTGGGAAAAGCGCCGCGAAGGTGACGAATTCGCGCCCTCGCTCGGCAAGGTGCCGGTGCTGTGGGATGGCGAATGCGTGGTGTGGGACAGCCTCGCGATCATCGAATTCCTTGCCGACCGCGTGGGCAGCGAGAAGTATTGGCCGGCCGACCCCGCGGCACGCGGCATGGCGCGCTCGATGGCAGCCGAAATGCACTCCGGTTTCGCCAATTTGCGCCGCGACCTACCGATGAATGTGCGCAAGAATTTCGGGTCGGTGCCGTTGTCGAGCGCGGTCGAGGCCGAGGTCGTCCGCATCTTGAATCTCTGGGCGCAGGCGCGCGCGCGCTTCGGCGGCTCGGGCGAGTATCTGTTCGGGACGTGGTGCGCCGCCGACATCATGTTCGCCCCGGTCGTCACCCGCTTCGTCACCTACGGGGTCAAGGT
>JBBSKI010000229.1:0-1731 GCA_038256425.1 Sphingomonadales bacterium | reverse complement strand
CCATCGGTCGCACTGGTCTCGGCAACCGGATCGGTGGCGATGGGTCGGGCGGTCGGCCCGCGGGTCGCCGCACGGTTCGGGCGCCGCTTGCTCGAACTGGGAGGCAACAACGCCGCCATCGTCACGCCCAGCGCCGACCTCGATCTGGCGTTGCGCGGAGTCGCTTTCGCTGCAATGGGCACCGCCGGGCAGCGGTGCACGACGCTGCGGCGGCTGTTCGTGCATGAAGCGGTGTACGATCCGTTCGTGACGCGCCTGAAAGCGGCCTATGCGTCGGTGACAATCGGCGATCCGCTGAAACCCGACACGCTGGTCGGTCCGCTGATCGACGAGGCGGCCTGTGCCGCGATGCAACGCGCGCTCGATGCCGCGCGGGAACTGGGCGGGACTATCCACGGCGGCGAGCGGATCGATCGGCCGGGCGTCTATGTCCGACCCGCTCTGGTCGAGGTGCCCGAGCAGACCGGTCCGGTGCTAGAGGAAACCTTCGCACCGGTCCTCTACGTGATGCGCTACGCCGATCTGGCCGAAGCCATCGCGCTCAACAACGGGGTGCCGCAGGGGCTATCGTCCGCCATCTTCACCACCGACCTGCGCGAGGCCGAGCAGTTCGTTGCCGCGACAGGCTCCGATTGCGGCATCGCCAACGTCAACATCGGTACTTCGGGGGCCGAGATCGGCGGCGCGTTCGGCGGCGAGAAGGAAACCGGCGGCGGACGCGAAAGCGGCTCGGACAGCTGGCGTGCCTATGTGCGCCGAGCCACGAACACGATCAATTACGGGCGCTCGCTCCCGCTGGCGCAGGGGGTCAGCTTCGAACTGTAGCGGCGCCTATTCCACCGTCACGCTTTTCGCCAGATTGCGCGGCTGATCGACGTCGGTCCCTTTGATCACCGCGACATGATAGGCTAGCAACTGGACCGGCACCGCATAGACCAGCGGTGCGATCAGCGGATGGACACGCGGCATCTCGATGGTGGCCAGGCACCCCTCGCCCGCCTCGTCGAGCCCGGCGCGATCAGAGATCAGCACGATCTTGCCGCCCCGCGCGCGGACTTCCTGCATGTTGCTGACGGTTTTTTCGAACAGCGGGCCGCTGGGCGCGAGGACGATCACCGGCACCGCCTCGTCGATCAGCGCGATGGGGCCGTGCTTCATCTCGCCCGCCGCATAGCCCTCGGCGTGGATATAACTGATTTCCTTGAGCTTCAGCGCGCCCTCCAAGGCCAGCGGAAAGTCCGCCCCGCGCCCCAGATAGAGCACGTCGCGCGCCGGGGCGATCAGGTGCGCCATTCCGGCGATCTCGGCATCGTGGGCCAGCGCGGCGTTGAGGGCGGCGGGCGCTTCGACCAGGTGGTGGACGACCTCCTGCTCCTCCGCCCGCGTCATCTTGCCGCGCCGCACCGCCAGATGCGCAGCCAGCGCGGCCAGCACCGCAAGCTGGCAGGTAAACGCCTTGGTCGAGGCAACGCCGATCTCCGGTCCGGCATGGGTCGGCAGCAACAGGTCGGCCTCACGCGCCATCGAACTGGTCGGCACATTGACCACAACCGCGATGGTTTGCCCGGCGGCCTTGCAATGGCGCAGCGCGGCAAGCGTATCAGCCGTCTCCCCGCTTTGTGAAATGAACAGCGCCAGCCCACCCGGTTCCAACACCGGATCGCGATAGCGGAACTCGCTGGCCACATCGATATCGACCGGCAGCCGGGCGAACTGTTCGAACCAGTATTT
>JBBSKI010000228.1:0-1810 GCA_038256425.1 Sphingomonadales bacterium | reverse complement strand
ATGGCGCTGATCGCCGATGCCGGTCACAACCTCTCCGACGTACTCGCGCTGATGCTCGCCTGGGCCGCCAGCGTCGCGGCCAAGCGCCCGCCGACCGAGCGTTTCACCTATGGCTACAAGAGCTCGACCATCCTCGCCGCGCTTGCCAATGCGGCGTTGCTTCTGATCGCGGTGGGGGCGATCCTCTACGAGACGATCACCCGCATGGCCGACCCGGCGCCGGTCGAGGGGATGACCATGGTGGTGGTGGCCGGCATCGGGATCGTCATAAACACCGGCACCGCGCTGCTGTTCCTGCGCGGGCGCGAGGACGATCTCAACATCCGCGGCGCCTTCCTGCACATGGCCGCCGATGCGCTGGTGAGCCTGGGCGTGGTGATCGCCGGGCTGGCAATCCTGTGGACCGGCGCGCTCTGGATCGACCCAGCGGTGAGCCTGGTGATCGTGCTGGTGATCGCCTGGGGCACCTGGGGGCTGTTGAAGGACAGCCTCACGATGAGCCTGCTGGCGGTGCCGCGTGGCATTTCGGAGAGCGCGGTGCGCGGCTATCTTGACGGATTGCCGGGGGTCGAGACGGTCCACGACCTCCATATCTGGCCGATGAGCACCACCGAAACCGCTCTGACTGCGCATCTGGTGATGCCCGGCGGCCATCCGGGCGACGATTTCCTGCGCGAGATTGCCGAAGAACTCGAGCACCACCACCGCATCGGCCATGCGACCGTGCAGGTCGAAATGGACCGGGAGTGTGCGGCAGGGTGTTTGTCAGGTTAGGTGCGGAGCCATTCGCTTGGCCAGCAAATTGACCAATTCGGGATCCATAAACCGATAGCGATCAGGTATCCGCAGGCACACGATCCGCTTATCGCGAAGTGCCTCCCCTAAGCGCTTTTCAATGATCTTGCGGTGCCGGTTTTCCATTACGAACAATCGGTCAGCCCAGGCGACCAATTCGGCGTCCAAAACGGTATCTGATTCCGGGGCCAGCCCCGCGGAGAGTACTTCGTATTCAACGCGGCTGGCGAATATCTGCTCGGCGGTCGGGCTTCGCCAGCGGTTCTTCCCGCAGACGAAAAGGAAGCGCCGCCTCAGGCCGCTTCTTCCTTGTCCTTCTTGCCGCCATGGACCCGGACCGGATCCTTGCGACCCTCGACTACATCCTTGTCGACCACGATCTCGGTGATCCCGTCCATGTCGGGCAGGTCGAACATCGTATCGAGCAGAATGCCTTCGACGATCGAGCGCAGACCGCGGGCGCCGGTCTTGCGGGCAATGGCCCGGTCGGCAATCGCTTTGAGCGCTTCCTCGGTGAAGGTCAGTTCGACATCCTCGATCTCGAACATCTTGGCGTATTGCTTGATCAGCGCGTTCTTGGGCTCGGTCAGGATCGTCACCAGCGCCTCGACATCGAGGTCGCGCAGCGTGGCGATCACCGGCAGGCGGCCGACGAATTCGGGGATCAGGCCGAACTTGAGCAGATCTTCCGGCTCGCTCTTCTCGAGCAACTCGCCGACGCGGCGCTTGTCCGGATCGGCGACATGCGCGCCGAAGCCGATGCTGCGCTTCTGCAGCCGGTCGCCGATGATCTTTTCCAGACCGCTGAACGCGCCGCCGCAGATGAACAGGATGTTGGTGGTGTCGACCTGGAGGAATTCCTGCTGCGGATGCTTGCGCCCGCCCTGAGGCGGAACGCTGGCGGTGGTGCCTTCCATCAGCTTGAGCAGCGCCTGCTGCACGCCCTCGCCCGAAACATCGCGGGTGATCGAGGGGTTTTCCGCTTTGCGGGTGATCTTGTCGATCTCGTCGATGT
>JBBSKI010000227.1:0-1840 GCA_038256425.1 Sphingomonadales bacterium | reverse complement strand
CAGCGGCGTGGTGTTGATGTCCGACATCGGCGTTTCCGCACCGCCGCCTACCGAAACCGCCATGCTTTTTTATCCTGTCTTGTCCGGGCCGGACGGGCGATCCTTGATCGGTCGCGCCGTCAGGCAACTTTCCGCCGCCCGTACCGGGCGACCGCATGCTCGTCTGGCAGCCGCGCCCCGCGCCTGACGGCAACGCCGCCAGGCTCGAGGAGCCGCTGCAATCAGGTTTTGACTGTGCTCACCGGAGCAGCCGCCTTGGGGCTCATCGGAGCAGTCGCCTTGGGCGCCGGACCGACGGTTGTCGGCCGCACCGCACCCTTGGAATTGATGTTGGCCAGCACATCGGTCGAGAAGCCGCTGAGCGTCTCGGCGATGCGCTTGTTGCGCGACTGAAGCCAGTTGTAGGAAAGCACCGCCGGCACCGCGACCAGCAGGCCGAGCGCGGTCATGATCAGCGCCTCGCCGACCGGACCCGCGACCTTGTCGATCGAGGCGGACCCGGAAATGCCAATGTTGATCAGCGCGCCATAAATACCGACCACGGTCCCGAACAGGCCGATGAACGGCGATGTCGCACCCACGGACGCAAGAAACGGCAGGCCGCCGGCGAGCCGGGCGTTGACCGAAGCCTCCGAACGGGCGAGCGAGCCATGCAGCCAATCGTGCGCTTCCATCGAATCGGTCATTTTGCCGTGCTGCTCTTCGGCGAGGAGGCCATCGTCGACGATCTGGCGATACGCACTGTTCTTGTCGAGCTTGGCGGCACCTTCGCGCAACGAGTTGGCGCGCCAGAAACCACCCTGCAATTCGCGCGCCTGCCTCATGATCTTGTTCTGCTCGAAATACTTGACGAACAGGATGTAGAATGAACCGAATGACATGATCGCGAGAATCGCGAACGTCGTGATTCCGATCCAGTTTGGCTCACCTTCAGGGAACAGCGCCTCTTTGAGGCCGAACGAGTTTTGCGGTGCGGCAGTCTTCGCAGCTACGGCCAGAATATCGATGAGCATGCGGGTCTTCCTCTCAAACAATCAATGAATGGGTATGAAACTGAAGCGGGTAACTATGGTCAGGATGGTAAGCCTCACCCTTTGGGGATCACCCAGCGTACCGAATTGGCATAACTGCCGGTGGTAGGCTTGCCGTCACCATCGGTAGCGGGGGTGAAACGCGCGCGGCGCGTGATGTTTTTGCACGCCGCGTCATCGAGATCGGGACTTCCGCTCGATCCTGTCACCTGACAATCGGTCACTCGGCCGTCGGGGCCTATGCTCACGCGAAAACGGGTGGTGCCTTCGCGTTCTTCGCGCAGCGCGCGGCTGGGGTAATCGTCGGTCGTCGCCCAGCTGCCAGGATTACCCTTCGGGCTAGCACCCTTGGGCTGGACCCGTGGCGCAGCCGGAGGCGGCGGCGGCGCGGGCGGCGGAGCCACGACCGTCGGCGGCAGGACCACCTTGGGAGGCGTCTGCACGGTCTGGACCTGCGGCGCAGGCTGGTTGAACGTGATCGGCGGCGGCGGCGCCACGATCGGCGGCGGCGGCACCGGTTGATCGGGCGGAGGGGGCGGCGGCTCTTCGGGCGGCTTCTCTTCCTCGACGTCAAACGTCTCGACGCGTTCTTTGATCTTCTGAACCGCCTCGTGAGCGAGCCCTGAAATCAACGCGTAGCCTACAACGATGTGCAAAATCGCAACGACGATGAGCGCAGTGACGCGGTTACCGCTCATCTTTTGGTCAGCGTATGCCATCCAGATCCTCTGCTCCTGACTGCTTGCCGCAGACAACATTACGACATCGTTCCGCCACGCAACCCGCCCCGTCAAGAGCGATGTATCGTT
>JBBSKI010000226.1:0-1844 GCA_038256425.1 Sphingomonadales bacterium | reverse complement strand
GGGCGGCCCGAAACAGGCTGGCGGGGCGGATTTTGGCGGGTTTCATCGGCTGGACTCTCCGAGGGTTCTGCGCACAATCTATAACGGCGCAGTCCTGAACGCCAGATGGGGACGGATTGCGGCGATTGAAGGGCCGTTACCCGCGCACCATCGCCAGAATATCCACCGGGACCCCGTCCTTGCGCAGTTCGATGGTCAGCCGCGGCCGTCCGGTGCCGGCAACACCAAGCGGCGCGCCCTGAACCAGCGCATCGCCAACCGTCGGGGAGACCTGCGCCAGATCGGTCACCAGCGTGGTCCAGCCACCGTCGTGTTCGAGAATGACGATCCGCCCATACCCTTCATAGCGCCCCGCAAAGGCGACTCGTCCCGACGCGGGGGCGACGACCTGCGCGCCCGGGCGCGGGGCCAGCGTGATCCCGCGCGAGGCCCCCCCGAACCCGGCGATCACACTGCCCGATACCGGCAGGATATAGGCCAGCGCGGGGGTTCCGGTCGCAAACGTGCTGCCGTCGTCGAGCACGCGCGCATCATCGGGGCGGGCGGGGCGGGGGACCGGGCCGGGCAGCGCGGCAAGGCGGCGACGCAACTGCCCGGCGTCTTCCAGTTCGCTGACCAGGCTGCCGAGATCGCGCGCCTGCTCGCCCAGCGCCAGCACCCGGTCGGCCTCGCGGTTGGCCTCGCCGCGCACCGCCCGGCGGGCCAGTCGTTGACGGCTTTCGAGCACGGCGAGCGCGTTGCGGCGGGTCTCCAGCGTGGCCTCTCCCGCATTGAGCCGGGCCTGTTCGGCGCGGGCTGCGTACTGAAGCTGGCGGGTCCGCTCGATCCCGGCCCGCAGGTCCGCGGTGCGGCGACGAACTTCGGGCAACATCGTCTCGAGCACGGCGCGCAAGTGGACCATGTCCTGAAGGCTGCCGGGGCGGAGCATCCCCAGCACCAGTGGCCGGCGTCCGAGCAGCTGGAGCGCGCCGGTCAACCGCACGACCGGCTCCTGCCGCTCGGCGAGACTGGCGCGCATCGCGGCGCGGCGGCGTTCGATCAGCACGATCCGCGCCGCACTGGCGGCCATTCCCGCCTCGGCCTGCTGGATTCGCGCGGCCAGTGCAGCGGCCTGACGCTGGGTTTTGTCGACCGCTTCGGTCGCGAGCGTGGCCTGGCGTTCCAGCTCCGCCCCTCGCGCCGCGGCGAAAGTCTGTTCGGCCCGCGCGGCGGCCAGTGCAGCGCGCGCATCGCTGGGTCGAGCCAGCGCCTGGGTATCTCGAGACCGGGCACCGGGCGCCTGCGCCAGGCTTGCACCCGCGCCCACCAAAGCGATGGCGCTGAACGCAAGAAAGAAGCCGCGCGACGTCATTGTGCGCGGGTTATCCTTCGCGGTGATAGGGATGGCCAGCGATAATGCTGGTCGCGCGCCACAGTTGCTCCATCAGCATCGCACGGGCCAGCAGATGCGGCCAGGTTGCCGCACCGAACCGCAGGAGCAGGTCGGCGGAGGCGCGCAGGGCTTCATCGTGGCCATCCGCCGCGCCAATATGGAAGCGTGCCTCGCGCACCCCGTCGTCGCGCCAACGCCCCAGCAGTGCTGCGAATTCGGCCGAAGTCAGGTCCCGCCCACGCTCGTCGAGCACGACCGTGCGGCATGGGATAGGCGCTTCGGATACCCTGCCGCCGGTCTCGGGCAGCTCGGTTACGGTCAGCGGCCAGACGATGCGCTTGGCATAACGCTCGACCAGCTCGCTTTCGGGCGATCGGGCAATCTTGCCGCGGGCGATAATGTGGAGACGCATGCCGTCCCACCCGCCTCAGAACGAAGCGGGCGGTGCATCTCCAAATGCCCACATCCGCTC
>JBBSKI010000225.1:0-1855 GCA_038256425.1 Sphingomonadales bacterium | reverse complement strand
CGTGCCGCTGACCAGCGCTGGCCGTTCTTCTGGGTGACCTGATAGAGCCCCATGCCTTCCTGGCGCGGCCCGTTGAAATCGTCGTTGCGCGGAATTTGCAACTGCTCGGCTGCATCGACGAAGGCCAATCCTACGGGACTGGGCGCGCGCTGGTCGGCGACGTTGAGCGGGCCCCTATATCCGTGAAAGGCGCCGCCATGCAGCGCATCACCGCCGCGCTCGTTGCCCTCTTGCCGCTTGAACACCGGCAGGACATCGTCCCACCCCCAGCCGGTGCAGCCCAGCGCGGCCCAGTTGTCGTAATCCCAGCGGTTGCCGCGGATATAGACCATGCCGTTGATCGCGCTCGATCCGCCCAAACCTCGCCCGCGCGGCTGATACCCCACCCGGCCGTTCAAAGACTCCATCGGCTCGGTATCGTAGGCCCAGTTGCTGCGCTTGGGCATGAAGGCGATGAACCCCGGCGTGCGCACGAACACATCGTCGTTGCGCCCGCCCGCCTCGATCAGGCAGACGTTGAGCTTGGGATCGGAAGCGAGCCGTGCGGCGGCGGCGCTGCCCGCGCTCCCTCCACCGACCACAATAACATCAAATTCCAATCCCGCCCCCCGTCATAGTCCGCCGCGCCGCCCACTTGGCCTTGATTGTCGCCGAGGTGTCGCGGCTCGAATCGTGGCTCCACCCCGGTTCGCGCAGCAAGTATCCCAACTTGCTGCCCCACGGCGCGCTCCACAGATCGCGGGCGATCCCGATCCACTCGTGAAACGCCGCCCAGACCGGATTGAAGCTGCCGAGCTGGCGCACCAGGCCATAGCGCAGCGGCTCGTGCCCCGGTTCGTCGGGACGAATTTCGGGGACATAAGTACCGAACAGCTTGTCCCAGACGATGAACACCCCCGCGTAGTTGGCGTCGAGATAGCGCGGGTTGGTGGCGTGGTGGACGCGGTGGTGGCTGGGCGTGTTCATCACCGCTTCGAACCAGCGCGGCATCCGCCCGACCAGTTCGGTGTGAATCCAGAACTGGTAGATCAGATTCAGCCCGCCGACGAACAGCAGCATCGGCAGCGGGAAGCCGATCAGCACCAGCGGCAGCTTGAACAGCAGGCCCAGCGTAAAGGCGTTGGTCCAGGTCTGGCGCAACGCGGTGGAGAGGTTGTAGTGCTGGCTCGAGTGATGGATGACGTGCGCGGCCCAGAACCAGCGGATGCGGTGCCCGGCGCGATGGACCGCGTAATAGGCCAGATCGTCGAGCACGAAGGCCGCGATCCACGCCCACCACACATAGCCGATTTCGAACAGACGGAACTGGCCGGCCCAGATGAACAGCGCCAGTGCGAGTCCCCCGAACAGTGCGCCGGTGACGGTATTGCCCAGGCCCAGCAGCAGCGAGGTCAACGTGTCGCGCGCTTCGTATCCAGCCGTGCCGGCCCGCTTCGCGCGGCGATAGGCGACGATCTCGACCAGCATGAACAGGACGAACAGCGGTATCGCCAAGGTGACGGGATCGGGCAGGTCGGGCATCTCTCGCCCCCGCTTACATCAATGTCAGCAGCTTGTCATGAGCGATCGCGGTCGGCCCAAACGCCCGCTCGCCCGCGTCGATCACGAATTCTCCGCCCTCGCGACGGATGGCCAGAGGGGCGCGCAAGTGTCGCGCGACCGGGTGCGCGCCGTGCAGGCGGAGCAGCGCCCAGGAACCATCGGCTCCCGCCACCAGCGCGCTGCGCCCGGCGGTGTCGACAAAGGCCTCGCGCGCGGCAAAGCCGGGGAGCAGGTCCTCGGCCAGCCGCGCGGCTTCATCGGAGGCTATTCGCGCATCGCGCCCCAATCCCAGCCAGGCGACCAGACCGGCGGT
>JBBSKI010000224.1:0-1863 GCA_038256425.1 Sphingomonadales bacterium | reverse complement strand
TTCCCCAGGAACCCTGGAACCGGACCGTTCCAGGCCTCGTCCTCGACCGGCTCGGGCGCACGGCGCGGTTCGGCGGTACGGGGAGCGGGACGCGCTTCGACGGGCGCCGCGCGTTCCTCACGCGCTGGCTCAGCGCGGGCCTCGCGCACCGGCTCAGCGCGGTCTTCACGGCGCGGACGGCGATCTTCACGCGGGGCGCGCGGCTCGCGCGCTGCGCGGGGTTCGCGCGGCTCACGAGCTTCGCCTTTAGGCGCACGCTCCGGCTTGGCTTCCTCGCGCGGTGCCGCAGCCGGTGCGCCATCGGCCGAGTATACCGGGATCGACATACCGGTCAGTTTCTCGACATTGCTGATCGCTTCGGCGTCTTCGGGCGCGACGAACGTAAACGCGCGACCGGTCATTCCCGCGCGACCGGTGCGGCCGATCCGGTGGATGTAATCGTCCGGATGCCACGGCGTATCGAAGTTGAAGACATGGCTGACCGCCTTGACGTCCAGCCCGCGAGCCGCGACGTCCGACGCCACCAGAATATTGATTTCGCGGTCCTTGAACCGCTGCAACTCGGCGTTGCGTGATGACTGGTCCATGTCGCCGTGAATCTCGCCAGCCGAAAAGCCGTTTTGCTTCAGGCTCTTGGCCAGCTCTCTTACGGTCGTTTTACGATTGCAGAAAACGATCGCGGTGGTGACGTTGTCGGTGCGCAAAAGCTCACGCAGAACATCGCGCTTGGCCCGGCTTTGCACCGCGACCTTGAACTGGGCGATGTTGATGTTGGCGGTAGCGGGCCGCGCGACCTCGATCGTCTTGGGGTTCGAAAGAAACTTGTCGGCCAGTTTCTTGATCGGCGGCGGCATGGTCGCCGAGAACAGCAGCGTCTGGCGCTGCGTCGGAAGTTTCGAGCAGATCGTCTCGATATCGGGGATGAAGCCCATGTCGAGCATCCGGTCGGCCTCGTCGATCACCAGCAGGTTGCAGCCGGTGAGGAGGATCTTGCCGCGCTCGAACAGGTCCATCAGCCGCCCGGGGGTGGCGATCAGCACGTCGACGCCGTCCTTCAGCGCCTTGACCTGATCACCCATCTGCACGCCGCCGATCAGCAGCGCCATCTTGAGATCGTGGTTCTTGCCGTATTTCTCAAAGTTTTCAGCGACCTGCGCGGCGAGTTCACGCGTCGGCTCAAGGATCAGGCTACGCGGCATCAGCGCGCGGCGGCGGCCGTGGGCGAGAATGTCGATCATCGGGAGCACGAAGCCGGCGGTCTTGCCGGTGCCGGTCTGGGCGATACCGATGATGTCGCGCATCATCAGCACGCTGGGGATCGCCTGCGCCTGGATCGGGGTGGGGGTATCGTAACCGGCCGAAAGGACCGATTCGAGCAATTCATCGGAGAGGCCGAGATCGGCAAATTTCATGTAGAGCTTCCGGGGTCAGCAGTGGCGCGCAAAGGGCCGGGAACGGCATCGGTTGCGCGGATCATCCCCCCGCGACACGACAGCCCGGCGGAACCGCGCCGCGCTAACCGGATGCGAGCGCAAAAGTCAAGGAATTGCTGGCGCGCCTCTACTTCTCGAGCGCTACAAGCTCGCGCAAGCGGCTGACGGTGCAGGCGCTGCCCGAGCGGGAATGTAGCATGTCGCGATCGACGCACAGCTTCCCGTCACCACCGCGATCGAGATAGAAACCCGAATAAAAGTCCCGAGCGGCACAGGCTTTTTCAAGGCTCGCGCCGATCAACCGCTGATCGCGCATAAACAGCAACAGGCGGTCGTCGGCACCGATCTGGACCCCGGCAATGCCCTTGATCGGGAGGCACTTGCCGACCTTGCGCTCCTTGAACCGGCTGGCGAGCGGTACCGCAGGCAG
>JBBSKI010000223.1:0-1931 GCA_038256425.1 Sphingomonadales bacterium | reverse complement strand
CCCGGCGCTCCGTCCGCGAGTTTCTTCCCGATCCGGTCGACCGCGCCACGCTGGAACGCGTGCTCGATACCGCGCGCAACACGCCGTCGGGCGGGAACACCCAGCCGTGGAATGCCACGCTTTTGGCGGGCGCGCCGCTCGCGGCGCTGCTGGCCTCGGTCGCCGAGGTGCTGCCACAGGGGCGCGCCGCTCATGCGCCGGAATACGACATCTATCCCAAGGGGCTCGACGGCGCTTACGAGGCGCGGCGGCTTGCCGTCGGCGAGGCGCTGTATGGCGCGCTGGCGATCCCGCGCGAGGACAAGATGGCGCGGATGCAGTGGTTTGCGCGCAATTTTGAGGCATTCGGCGCACCGGTGCTGATGCTGGTCCACACGCCGAAATACATGGGCCCGCCGCAGTGGTCGGACATCGGCATGTGGCTCCAGACGATCATGCTGCTGCTGCGCGAGGAGGGGCTCGATTCGTGCCCGCAGGAAGCCTGGGCGATCTATTCGGCGCAGATCAGGGCACAGGTCGCGATCCCGGAGGATCACATCTTCTTCTGCGGCATGGCGATCGGCCATCGCGATTCCGCCGCGCCGGTCAACAATTTCCCGGTTCCCAGAGCCCCGCTTGCAGAATCGATCAGGTTCGAGGGCTTCTAGACTCACCTCGATCGAGCCTCGGCCCTTGGAGCGTGCCGCGATTGGTCCTATGCTGTGGCTTCGCACAAAAAAACAACGGTCGCGTGGCAATAGGACAGGGTTGGAGCGCACACCGGTGCGCCTTGGCCGGGGAGCTGTGACATCGATGAGCTTGCGCGCCTGCATTTTGCTGCCGGTCTTTGGTCCGGAAGCCCCGGCTCCGGCGCTCGCGCGAATCTTGCGATCGAGCGGCGCTCTGGCGGCCGGGGGCCACTGATCGTTGCCTGACCGCCGCCGCACCTCTCGCGACAGCTCGGCCGATCTGGGCCGCTCGGCCCGGCGCGGCCTGGCGCAACTTGGCTCGACGCGGATCGTCATCACCGGGCTGCTGCTTGCCATTGCGCTGATGATCGCCGGGTCGAGCTGGAATCTGCTGCTGCTGCGTGACGCGGAGAGCGCGCTGTACGACTTGCGCGCCGCCAACCTTTCCCCCGCCGCGGATACCGACAAGCGGATAACGCTGGTCGTCTATACCGCAGACACGACCCGCACCACCGGGCAGATTTCTCCGGTCGATCGGACCGTGCTGGCCAAGGCACTGACGGAAATCGACAAGCTGGGGCCCAAGGGGGTGGCAATCGACATCTTGTTCGATTCGCCGCAGGACGACGATCCGCTGCTTCAGGCGTCGTTGAAGGCAATGGAGAGCCCGGTGTTCCTCGCCTTCGCCGATGCGCGAACCAACCGCGAGGCGATAACCTTCGAACAGGAGCAGGACTTGCGGCGTTATATTGCCGCCGTCGCCAGCCCCAAGGTCAAGCCCACCAGCATCCTGCTCGAGAACGACAACGACGGTGTCGCGCGTCGCTGGCCGCGCCAGTATGACTGGTTGCCGCCGATCATGGCGGTGGCCCTGAGCAACGCCGGGGGGCAGCGCGATGCGCGGTTCGCGCATTACGACGGCCCGATCCGGTTCCGCCTGCCGCTGTCGTCCGACCGGCCGGTGTTCGACAAGATCCCGATCGATCTTCTCGCCGATCCCGACTCCGCACCGCTGGTCGCAGAGGTTATCAAGGACCGCTACATTCTGATCGGCGGCGACTTTTCCGATTTCGACCAGTTCGACACGCCGTTTACCCGCACCGGCAACCCGGTCACCGGCGAAACCCGGATGATCGGAGTGGAAGTCCATGCCTCGATGCTGGCGCAATTGCTCGATCACGCTTTGCCCGTGGCATTGCCGGGCTGGGCCAAATGGCTCGCGGCCCTTGCGGTGATCCTGCTCGGTGCCTCCACCGCGGTGCT
>JBBSKI010000222.1:0-1935 GCA_038256425.1 Sphingomonadales bacterium | reverse complement strand
GACGAACAGACTGATGGCAACGATCAGCGGCAGCAGGATCGCGTCATGCATCCACATCGCATAATCGCCAATCGGCGAATACTGGTCCTGGAAGCTGAGCCGGCCATCGACCGGCATGCCCTTGCCCGGGGTCGGCGCCATGGGAGTGTAGGACCCGGCAGCCGGAGCGGCGACGGCGGTCGCACCATCGGCAGCGGCGGGCGGCGAAGCAGCGACGGCCGCGCCTGCAGCCGGAGCAGCGGCGATGTTGGGCGGAGGGAGCGGCGAAGCGGGCGCCTGAATGGTCGGCGCGGGCGGCGCCGCGGCCATGCCGACCACCGGAGCAAGCATCAGAACGCCTGCAATGGCGATTCCGCCAAGGCCCCTGGCAATCGTGCGAACGGTTTCGCCCAGTATCATCGACACTCGCTTTCGCTTCCCTTTTCACCTGCGCCAAACTAGTGCGGCGCAAGCGACACCCCCCTGGGGCCACTGACGGTCGGGCCGTGCTATACGCGCTGCTGCAGGCAGTCTCAAGCACTCCGGGGGGGATATTTTTCCGACCCGGCAAAACCGCAGACCTATGCGGGTTTGCACCCTAAATAAGTGCCTGCGGGCGACATTCAAGCGGAGCCTGCCGGACAATGCGCGAAGAAGAAGTCCTCGATCTGTTCCGGGCTTCCGAAGCCCTGCTTGAGGGGCATTTCATCCTCTCGTCGGGCCGCCACTCACCGGTGTTCCTGCAAAAGATGCGGGTGTTCCAGTATCCCGACCGGACCGAGACCCTGTGCCGCGCGCTGGCCCAGGCGATCACCGACCGGTTCGGAGCGGTCGACCTGGTCGTTTCGCCCGCAATGGGGGGCATCCTTCCCGGTTACGAAACCGCGCGGGCTCTAGGTTGCCCGGCGGTGTTCGTCGAGCGCGAGGACGGCGCGTTCAAGCTGCGCCGGGGGTTCCGTATCCCCACGGGTGCGCGGGTGGTGATGGTGGAGGATATCGTCACCACCGGCTTGTCGTCACGCGAATGCCTGGCCGCGATCGGTGAGCATCCCGGCCAACTGCTCGGCGCGGCCTGCCTGATCGACCGTTCGAACGGCACCGCGGATGTGGGCGTTCCGCTGGTTTCGCTGCTGCGCCTCGATGTGCCCGACTATGCACCCGACGAGATCCCGCCCGAGCTGGCAGCGATCCCGGCCGAAAAGCCCGGCAGCCGGGACCTCAAGGCATGATCGAGAGACTCCATCCCCAAAGATTGAGATTGGGCGTGAACATCGATCACGTCGCCACGATCCGCAACGCGCGCGGCGGCGAGCATCCCGATCCGGTGCGCGCCGCGCAGATCGTCGCGAGCGTCGGCGGCGACGGGATCACCGCGCATTTGCGCGAAGACCGCCGCCACATCCGCGACGACGACCTCGCCCGCATCCAGGCCGCGACCGACCTGCCGCTTAACCTCGAAATGGCCGCGACCGACGAGATGGTCGAGATTGCGCTTCGCCACCGCCCGTATGCCGCGTGTATCGTCCCCGAACGACGCGAGGAGCGGACCACCGAGGGCGGCCTCGACGCGGCCGGACAGCACAACCGGCTTGCGCCGATCGTATCGCGGCTGGCCGACGCGGGTATCCGGGTCAGCCTGTTCATCACCCCCGACCCGCGCCAGCTTGAAGCGGCACTGCGCCTGAACGCGCCCGTCGTCGAGTTTCACACCGGTGAATATGCCCATGCCTGTGAGGAACCAGGCGGGGGCGAGCGCCAAGCTGTTGAACTGCGCCGCATCGCCGATATGGCTGCGCTCGCGGTCAAGAACGGGATCGAACCACATGCCGGTCACGGCCTGACTTATGAAAACGTCCAGGCCATCGCCGCAATTCCCCAGCTGGCCGAGCTCAACATCGGCCACTATCTGGTCGGCGAGGCGATCTTCGTCGGGCTGGAAGGCGCGGTGCGGCGGAT
>JBBSKI010000221.1:0-2032 GCA_038256425.1 Sphingomonadales bacterium | reverse complement strand
TACCGGCGACGTGACGCTGTTCAACGATCCGGCGCGGCGCGATTCGGGCGCGCTCGACGTTACCGCGACCATCACCAACCTGCGCAGCCAGTGCAGCGAATCGAGCGACAAGATCTACACCGCCGCCACCTTCGACGTGCTAGCCCGGCGCATGGACACGCGCGGCAGCCGGCGGGTCGAACTGCCTTATTTCGTCACCGTCCTGCGCGGCGGCAGCGCGGTGGTGACCAAGCGGCTCGGCACCGTGGGGATCGATTTCGCCGACGGGCAGGAACGCGCCTCGGGCAAGGGTACCGCGGCGGCTTATGTGGACCGCGCCGAAGCCACGCTGCCCGCCGATATCCGCGCAAAGATCACCAAGAAGCGCAAGGCCGGGGATGAAACCGCCGCGGTCGACCCGCTCAACGAACCCGAAGTCCGCGCTGCGCTCGCCCGCGCCAGCTTCGAACTGCTGGTCGGGTTTCAGCTCGACGAAAAGCAGTTGGGCTATAACGCGACGCGATGATGCCCTGGCCGCTCGCCTGGATTTCGCCCGATCCCTCATCTTCGCCGTCACCCTGAACTTGTTTCAGGGTCTATGTGTCCGCTCCACCGGAGCCATCCGTCTCAAGGCCCAACCTCTCGGTTTGTGGCTATCGGATGGACACCGGGCTATCGGCGCGATGGACCCTGAAACAAGTTCAGGGTGACGAGTTTCGTTTTGTCGATTCAGTTATCGGTAACCGCCATGACCACCACCCCCGCCAATCTCCACGCCGCCTTCGCGTCCCACATCTCGAGCGCGCTCGACCGGCTCGAGGCCGCCGGGACGCTCCCCGCCGGGATGAACCGCGCCGCGATCACCTGCGAGCCGCCGCGCGATCCGGCGCATGGCGATCTTTCGACCAACGCGGCGATGGTGCTGGCCAAGCCCGCCGCCACCAATCCGCGCGCGCTGGCCGAATTGCTGGCTGCCGAACTGCGCGCCGCGCCGGGTGTCGTCGCGGTCGAACTGGCCGGGCCGGGCTTCATCAACCTGCGGCTCGACCCCGCCGCGTGGCGCGACGAATTGCGCGCGATTGCCGCGAGCGGCACGGATTACGGGCGCTCCGACCTCGGCAAGGGCATCCACGTCAACGTCGAATATGTCTCGGCCAACCCGACCGGGCCGATGCACATGGGCCATTGCCGCGGCGCGGTGGTCGGCGATGCGCTGTGCGCGCTGCTGGAGTTCGCCGGACACCGCGTGACCCGCGAATACTATGTCAACGACGCCGGGGCGCAGGTCGACGTGCTCGCCCGCTCGGTCCACGCACGGTATCGCGAGGCGCTTGGCGAGGACATCGGGGCAATCCCCGAAGGGCTCTATCCGGGCGATTACCTTGTCCCGATCGGCCAACTCCTCGCCGCCGAATTCGGTCCGGAATTTGCCGGAGCGGACGAATCCGAATGGCTGGTGCTGTTCCGCACCCGCGCGGTCGCCGCGATGCTCGAGATGATCCGCGCCGATCTCGCCCTGCTCGGCATCCATCACGATCTGTTCTCGTCCGAGGCCGAGCTTCAGGCAGCGGGCAAGCCCGAGGCCGCCGAGGCGTTTCTGCGCGCGCGCGATCTGGTTTACGATGGCGTGCTGGAAGCGCCCAAGGGCAAGGTCATCGAGGACTGGGAAGCGGTCGCGCTCCCGCTGTTCCGCTCGACCAGGTTCGGCGACGATCAGGACCGCCCGATCCGCAAGTCCGATGGCAACTGGACCTATTTCGGGGCCGATCTCGCCTATCACTTTCAGAAGGCCGAAAGCTGCGACGCGCTGGTCGACATCTGGGGGGCGGACCATTCGGGCACGGTCAAGCGGATCAAGGCGGCAGTCGCGGCGCTGACCGGGACTGACGGGAACCCGCCCAAACCATTCGAGGTCAAGCTGGTCCAGATGGTCCAGCTGCTCCGCAATGGCGAGCCGGTGAAGATGTCCAAGCGCAGCGGCAACTTCGTGACGCTTGCCGAAGTGGTCGACGAGGTCGGCAAGGATGTCGTCCGCTTCACCATGCTGACCCGC
>JBBSKI010000220.1:0-2050 GCA_038256425.1 Sphingomonadales bacterium | reverse complement strand
TGCCAAGGGGCTCGGACTGAGATGAGGGCGACCGGGATGAAAGCGACTGGGATGAGGGCCTTGCGATGAGCGACATGCGCATGCAACTGGCCGATATGGCCGAGGGACTGTTCGCCGACCTTGTCGGGGCGGACTTTGCCGCGGCGTGGCCAAAGCTTACCGAAGCGGGCTTCGCCGGACTGCTGGTGGCTGAGGCCGATGGCGGGTTCGGTGGTGACTGGGGCGATCTTTATACCGTCCTGCGGCTCGCCGGGCTGCACGCGCTGGCCGCGCCTCTGGGCGAGACGATCATCGCTCACAAGCTGCTGGCCGACGCGGGAATCGAACTGCCCGCCAATCTTGAGGGGGGCGCGATCGGCCTGGCCGTCGCTGGCGCCCGGGTCCCGTTCGGGCGTGATTGCGCGGCGGTGCTGGTCACGGACGCCGGCGAGCTGCGGCTCTATGCCCGCGACGCCTGCGCGTGGGACGAGGGCCGCGCGCCGCAGGGCGAGCCGCGCGACCGATTGACGGTGACCGGCGCTCCGCTGGCGACATTTTCCAGCAACCACGACGTCTTCGCGCTCGGGGCCTTTGCGCGCGTGGCGCAGAGCGCCGGGGCGCTCGACGCGGGGTTTGCGCTGGCGATCGATCACGTCAACGCGCGGGTCCAGTTCGGCAAGCCGCTGGCCAAGTTCCAGGCGGTCCAGCAGGCGCTGGCCATGGCCTCCGAACATATCGCGGCGGTTGCCTGCGCCGGGCAGGCGGCGGCTGTGGCCCTGGATCTGGGGGATGCGTCGTTCGAGATCGCGGCCGCCAAGCTTCGCACCAACCTGGCGATCGAGGCGGCAGTGCCGGTGCTCCACCGCGTCCATGGGGCAATCGGCTTCACGATCGAATACCCGCTCAACCATTTCACCCGGCGGCTGATGGGCTGGCGCGGTGAGTTCGGCAATGATGCGCTGTGGGCACGGCGGCTGGGCAACAGGGTCGCCAACCAGGGCGGAGCCGGTCTGTGGCGCGAAGTCACGGCGCGCGGAGACCGAACTGGGGAGGACCGGGCCGCTTGAGCGGATCGGGCGATCCCGAGGGGATCCGCAATTTCCAGCGGTTGGGTCCGTGCTGGACCACGTCGGGCCGGTTGCGCGCAGAAGACCTCGACGGCCTCGCCGTGATCGGCGTCGCTCACGTCATCAACCTCGCGCTTGACGATCACCCCGAGGCGCTGGCGGACGAAGCCGGTCAACTGGCCGCGCGCGGGATCGGCTACAGCCACATCCCGGTGCCGTTCGATGCCCCGGTCGAGGCGCATTACGCCGCGTTCGTCGCCGCGCTGGAGGGGGCGGGAGACGCGCCTGTCCACGTCCATTGCATCATGAACTACCGGGTCTCGGCGTTCTTCTATCGCTATCACCGCGAGGTGCTGGGCATGGCCGAACCCGAGGCGCGGGTGCTGATGACGCGGCACTGGAACCCGCTCGATCCGGATCGCGCCGAAACAAGGGCCTGGGCGCGATTCTTGAACGGGTAGGGGTTGGCCCGAAGCCCGAATAAGCAGGCCCGATCCCCCCGCGTCCGGTTGACAGGGACGCGGGCAAGTTCCAATCAACCATCACAAAAAAAAGAATAAGGGTCGCTCCTACGTGATGGTCCGCACGGACTTCACGACTTTCTCTGGCCAGGACGAGGGCCGGTTGGATCATGGGGGTGATGCAATGACCGTGAACTGGCGCAAAGTCGTGCTGTTCGGGACCGCGATTGGCGCAGTCGGAAGCTTGAGCACTGCGGCCAACGCCCAGAGCGTGCCCACCCGCGAGGAAATCAATCCTCCCGCACCCGATCGCGCCACCCAGCCCAGCACTGTTTCGGTCGATTCGAGCGGAGCCTTCGCGCGCGGTCCGTGCCCGCTGGACGGCAGCACTCTGACCGCGACTATCCCACAGGTGCAATTCGGCGGCCTTGGCGGAGCGCCGCTTGCGCCCGAACTCGTACCGCTGCTTGCCGGGATCGCCGCGCCCGCGGGCGAGCAGCCGGTGCGGGTGGTCTGCGACATCCGCGACCGGGCCAATGCCGC
>JBBSKI010000219.1:0-2058 GCA_038256425.1 Sphingomonadales bacterium | reverse complement strand
GCCAGGCTGCGGAGAAAACGCTGGCGGCGCAGCAGCAGCTTGGGCGAGAAACCGAAATAGCGCCGGGTCAGCCGTTCGAGCGAATGGACCGGCAGGCGGAGCAGTTCGGCCAGTTCGCCGACGGTCGACACCAGCGGATTGAGCACCGCAGCGTGGCATTGCGCGATCCGGGCTTCGTCGGGCACCGGCAGGTCGATCAGCGTGGACAGATAGGCCTCGATCCGGGCCGCTTCGGCGTGCGGATCGTTCGCGTCGGTGAAGATCGCATCCGCCAATGGGGCGAAATTGGCGAAGGCCGGGTGGCTTGCGCCATCGACGGTCAGGTTGGCCAGCGCGTGCGCCGGAGCACGGACGAATTTGGACCAGCCCGCCGGTTGCAGGCCGATATCCCAGTTACGCGAGGTCTCGACCCCGAAATGGATCGCCTTGCTGGTCGGTCCGTTGGCCACGAACGGCCACTGCGGAACCAGCGGGCCCGGCCCGACGCTGGCCACCGGCGGGGGTCCTTGAGTGAAGCGCAGCGCGGCCCATTCGGGGTGGAGATAGTCATCGATCAGCCCGCCGGAGCAGACGGTCTGGGTGCAATAGAACGCGGTGAAATAGGGCGCGAGCGCTGGGGGTGGCTGGTGGAAGTGCACCGTGATTGTGCAGTCGACTGACATGGTCGCGACCCGTTTCTGCCCCGGCACGCTCGCTATGGCGATGCTTGATGCCTGCCCTTTGAACATAGGGGCGAAGCGCGCTCTCGATCAAGCGCGCGCTTGGCTTGGTCATATTTAATTAGGCGAATGCAGCGCCTGGACCGCGGCGCCGGCCGCTTCGTGGCGCGCACGCATGATCGCACCGAGCACGGGGTGCGGCAGCGTGGCATATTCGCGCGGTCCCATCCCCATGAAGCGGTGGAAATCGCGGACGAACTGCGCCTGATCGTGATAATGGCTGTCGAGCGCGCCGATCCATCGCAGCGAAGGATCGAGCATGAACTGCGCGAGGCTTCGCATGAAGCGCTGGCGGCGTAGCAGCAACTGGGGCGGAAAGCCGAAATGGCGGCGGCACAGGCGCTCGATCGTGTAAGGCGCGATCCCGGCGTGGTCCGACATCTCGGCGACGGTTCCTACTTCGGGATCGACCAGCGCGGTGTGGCAGGCGATGATCCGATCCTCGTCCGCAAGCTTGCGGTCCAGCCGGGTGAGAAACCAGGCCTCGATCCGCGCAAGTTCGGCCGCCTCGTCGGGTTCGGGCCCAAAGACCGCATCGGCCAGGCTCGTGAAGTCATGGAATGCGGGATGATCGTGCCCGTCGACCAGCACGTCGGCCAGGGTATTGGCCGGCACGCCGACAAATTTCGCCCAGCCCAGCGGCAGCAGCCCCACTCCCCACATCCGCAGCGAACCGGGAGTAATGCGGATTGTCGAGCTGGTCGGCCCATGGGCGATAAACGAGCTGCCGGTAACGGGCGGGCAGCCCGCGATCTCGGCATCGGGCACGTCGCCGGTGATGAAGCGCAGCCCGGCCCATTCGGGGTGCAGCCAGTCGGTTACCCGGCCACCCTCGGCAACCTCGACTTCGGTAGTGTAGAATGTGGTGAAATAACGCGCCAGCAATGGCGGCGGCTGGTGAAAACACACCCTGACCGTGCAGGCCTTACTCACCCCAGCGTCCCCGTTGAATTTCTTGGCGATTCTCTTGCCAAGGCTTAACCGCAAGACCAACCTAAGGTAAAGCACCCATACGAAAAGGGCGCCGGGATTGCGCCCGACGCCCTAATTCAAATCGTTGCGTTACCGGGGTTCAAGTGGCGGGCAGGGCCGCTTTCGCCTGAGCGATCACGCTGGAAAAGATCCCGCCTTCATTCATCGCCAGATCGGCCATGATCTTGCGGTCGAGCGTGATGCCGGCCAGCTTGGTCCCGTGGATGAACTGCGAATAGGTCAGCCCCTCGATGCGGACCGCGGCGTTGATCCGCTGGATCCACAGCGCGCGGAAGCTGCGCTTCTTCACCTTGCGATCGCGGTAGGCGTATTGCCCGGCCTTCTCGACCGCCTGGCGCGCGACACG
>JBBSKI010000218.1:0-2066 GCA_038256425.1 Sphingomonadales bacterium | reverse complement strand
AGGATCAGCCGGTCCTCGGTCAGCTCATAGGTTGTGGCGAGGTTCTGGAACCACTTGATCAGCACCACGATCAGCCCGACGCCGACCAGGCACAGCAGCAGCGTGGCCCACCCGGCGAGCGAGCCGCGCAGCCAGCCCCAGGTCGAGGAACGGAACTTGTCGATGGTCGCCGCCATGATGCACCTCCGAGACACAGCCTAGCAGTATGGCGCGCCTGACTGCACGCGCTAAACCAGTTGCGCCGCGTTCTCGTCCCTGTGTTTCTTGAGGTATTTCATGAACGGCGTGCCGCCGGTGCCGACATCCGGATCGTTGCCCCGCACCGAGCCCGCCTGTTTGGCGATGTAGCTGGCGGCGTATTCGAGGTGGCGGGTGCGGAAGCGGGCGACTTGTTCGAGGTTGGCGTTGAACGCGGCCTTGAGGCTGGCGCTGCCCGAGCCCGCGACAAGATCCCGCAGCGTCGATTGCGCAGCCAGGTCCTCGATGAAGCGGCGGTGCGCGACCGGCCGGTAATGGTGCAGTTCGTCAAGGAAGTGCTTCAGTGGATCGTCCGAATGGCGGACCCCGAACAGTGCGTCCATCGACGGGACGATGCTCGATTGCGATCCTGTCTGGCCGCGCAGGGCCTGCGGCTTGCCGCCGAACCGTTCGACCCCTTCGTAGATCAACCCGCCGTCCAGCGCCGGGTTATTGGCCCAGCCGTGAATATAGGGGCGGACGCGGTTGAAATAGATATAGGGATCGCAGCGCAGGGTCATGGCCTTGAAAGCGGCATAGATCGCTTCCCAACCCGCATCCATTTCGACCAACAGGCGTTCGGCTTCGACGGTATCGCCCGCGCGCGCGACCGTGACCAGCCGCACCGCATTGTCGAGTATCGGCCCGGCCTCGGCCTCGATCGCGACGTGGACCAGCACGAACCAGTTCTCGTCGACCCCGCCATAGAAGTTCTGGTGCATCCGGATGTTGTCGAGCGCGACCGGCCCAGCCTTGTCGATGCGGCTCCAGTTATCGAGCACATAGGCCGAATAGGGCAGCAGCGGGGCTTGGCCGAGCCGGTCGGCCAGCGCCACGATCGGTCGCGCAAGAACGGCGGGCAGCGCGCGCGGCGCAGTGGGTTCGCCCCAAACGTAGGCCTGCACCAGAAACGAATAGTGCACCATCGCGGTGCGGACTTCGGGCTCGGGCGCAGCCTGCGCCCATTCGGCGATGTCGGGTTCGGGCAGGGCATCGAGCCAGTGACGGACCCGCCCGCTGGTCATGAGTGCGGAAAGGTCGGCAGCCGCGGCAACGATGGGCGCGAACTGGGTGGGCAGGTCGATCTCGTCGATCTCGTAAGGCGAAAGGAAGCCGCGTGACCGCGACATGCCATAGTCTGAAAGCTCCATGGGGATCTCGTGACCGGACGCGGGTTCGGCCGTCCGATGGTTGCAGGCGATACTACTTCACGAAGCTTCGCTCAAGTCCGGCGCTCGGCCCGGCGCTCGGCCAGGTGCTCGGCCCGGCTTAGGCTCCGGGAAAATCGACCACCGCGTCATAAACCCCCGCGTCGCTCACCCCGCGTACCGTCGCCCCTTGCCGCAGCAAGAACGCGTGCATCACGATCTCGGCCTGTTGCTCGATCCCATAGCGGGTCAGCGGCCAGCCAGGGCGCAGCGCGTAGTCGTAGCGGCACCACGGGTGGCGCATCAGGACCAGCCACCATTTGCCGTTTTTCTTGGCCTGCCAGACGTGAGTCATTTCATGGATCAGCAAGGCCTGCCGACCCAGCGATGCCTCGGCGAAATCATCGCTGTAGGCGCTGGCAGTGGGGTGGAAATGAACGTGTCCGCAGGGTGCCATGGCCACGTGGGCTGGTTGGAACGGGAAGAACTTGCGGCGGCGGATGGTGACGCCCGACAAGTCGATCGCCACTCCGAACATCGAACGGACCAAGGCCTGCTCGCCACTTGTCAGAAGCCGGTCACCGCCGACCGGACAAGCGGGGGAGGGGGCCGAAACCGGATTGCTCAGTTCATGCCCTCCATGTCGTTGACAGTGGTAACCCTGGCCGGGGCCGTAGCCTT
>JBBSKI010000217.1:0-2080 GCA_038256425.1 Sphingomonadales bacterium | reverse complement strand
TCGGGCATGGCGAGCCCGAGCATCTGATCGACCGAATCGAGGTTCGAACCGACCCGCACGTTGGCCGACCAGATCACATCGCCATTGGCGTTGCTGGCATAGACCGTGGTCTCGCCGCCGGCCTTGCCGAATACGTAGAGCTGGCTGGTCGATTTGACCTGGACGTCGGCGACCTTGTCGTTGGCGACGAACACGTCGGCCATCCGACCAGGCACGGTGACCAGCTGGCCCCGTCCGATCGAGAGGACGACATCGTTGGCCGGGCGGCTTACGCTTTGCGCGCTGACGGCGCTGGCGGGAAGCATCAGGCCAAGCGGAGCCACGGCGCAGGCTGCAATGAGCCCCGTGCGGAACAGGCTGGCGATCAATCGGCGATTCATGGTCTTGCCCCTAAGCAAAGCGTGACGGTCGATGGCGGTGCGCGTCATCTCAGTTCCCCCCCACATCGACCGCTTCAGTCGACTTGCCGCGCGTCACCCGCACGGACGGCACCTGACGGACGACTTCAACCGTGGTGGTTTTGATCGCGGCGTAAGGAGCCGGCGCAGCCGGTGCCGCATAGCTCTGCTGCACGGAGTTCGAAGGCATCGAGCGGCGTTGGAAGCGCGACACGTCGCCGCCGGTCACGAAGGTGGTGCCGGTGTCCTGTGGACGGCTCAGCGCTGCCTTGAGCAGCTTTTCTTCTTCTTCCTTGGTCGCACCCGCCGGGATCGAGACGTCGCCAGAAGCGATGGCCCGTTCGAGCTCGGCCTGGTTGTCGCCGATGGCGCGCAGCGACAGGCTGAGCGTGCCGATGGTCTGGGCGACCGCGATCTTCTCGGCGATCTTGGGGGTCACCTCGATGGTGACGGTCTTGAACTCGCGGACCACGGTCTTGCCGTCGACAATTTCGCTGTCGGTCGATTGGTCGGTGGCGAGCACCCGCAGATTGCGCAGGATGGTCTCCGAAGCCTTGAGCGCCTGGCTTTCGTTGCCCTTTACGGTCTGGGTCAGCACCAGGTCGATGTGATCGCCCGGAAACACGAACCCGGCGACCCCGGTGCGCGCCGAAACCGGCACGGTAACCGCGCGCATCCCCGGTCCCAGGGCGGCGGCGAGAAACCCGCGGTCGCCCGGTGACACCAGCGTCCCTTGGGTGATCGGCTCGCCTGCCGTGATCGCAAAGCGCACGACGTTGCCGAGCAGCTTGGAAAGATCAGCCTCGCCGTTGATGTAATAGGCGTCCTTGACCATGTCCTTGGGCCAGGCCTGGAACGACATCGCATCCGCGGTGATGATCGTGCCGACCGGCAGCGCCCGCTGCGCGACAAGCACTTTGGGCCCGTTGGCATTGACCCCGGCCGCATCGGCCTGAGGCGCTCCGGCCCCGGTGAAAACGCTTCGAGCCATGAAGGCTGTTCCGATCGCGATGATCAGGGCCCCCACCAGCAACAGCAGCTTCTTCTTGTCCATGGCTAAAGCCCCGCCTTCTCAATTTGGCCGACTGTATTGGCCGTCACGTTGTCCGACACTTCGGGTAAAATGGTTAAAATCGGGTTCACCCCAATGTTCCGGCTATCTGACCGCCCACCTGGCCGATGCCGGCGCCGTAATTCGTCGCGATGACCCAAAGCCCCGCGCCGGAGATGGCCAGGCCATAGGGGATCTGGATGCGTCCGCGCCGCTGGGAAAGGGTGTGAATGACCGCGAAGATCACGGTCAGCAGTCCGCCGAGCAGCGCCATCAGGATCAGCAGGGTGAAATAGGGCTGGAGCGGCAGCCACAATGCGAGCGCGGTCAACAGCTTGACGTCGCCCCCGCCCATCATCCGCATGGCGAACAGCCCGGCGAGGATCGCAAAGGCAGCCAGTGCGATGCCGAACTGGATCGCCACGCCGGGCCACAGCGAAAGGCCCGTCGCCCACCAGAACAGCGGTGCGGTGAGCGCGATCCCGGCGGTTAGCCAGTTGTCGATCTGGCGGCGGCGCAAATCGGTAAACGCGGCGACAAGCAGCGCGATTGCCAAGGCTGCCACCAGCCCGTAAGTCGTTATTTCCCCCGTCATGGGGCAGTAACTACGCGCTATGACTTACCAAATAGT
>JBBSKI010000216.1:0-2081 GCA_038256425.1 Sphingomonadales bacterium | reverse complement strand
GGGTCAGGCAGTACGCAAGATCCTCGAGCGGATCGCCAAGGAAGGTCGAAAATATGGCGTCTCCCTGGGGCTGATCACGCAACGCCCGTCGGATCTTGCCGAAGGCGTGCTGTCGCAGTGCGGGACGATCATCGCCATGCGCCTCAACAACGAACGCGATCAGGCCTGCGTCCGGGCGGCAATGCCCGAAGGCGCGCGCGGATTCCTGGACGCCATACCGGCGCTTCGCAACCGCGAATGCATCGTCTGCGGCGAAGGCGTCGCCATCCCGATCCGGGTCCGCTTCGACGACCTCGAACCCGAGAAACGCCCCGCCTCGTCCGACCCCAGCTTCGCCGCACTGTGGCGCGAGACCGGCGGCGAGGCCGGCATCATCGACCGCACGATCAAAAGGTGGCGCGGCCACGGGCGGTGAGGTCGGCTGAGAAAGCCTGATAATCGTGGGCGAATTGGTTTTTCATCTGTTCCTAGGCGTAGCGGAGTTTTGCTCTGGAATTTTTCCGGAGAGCTTCAGACGGGCGGCGCGAACAGGGCCTGTCTGGCTCCGGATTATCGTTGCGCTATTGATCGGACTGGGTAGCCTTTTTGTTGGCTTGTTGATTGCTGCTATTCTATTTGTTTTGGGGGCTGCCATCTTGGGCATTGTGGCTGCGATCGTCGCACTTTTCTGACGACACAGCAGTCAAGGCGTTTCCAACAGGTCGATAGCGATCGTCAGCTACGCTTTCTTCACCCCCACGCTCAGCAACACCTTCAGCCGCGCCTTGATCGCCGCGACCGCGCCGGGATCGGCGCCGCGCTGGGCGGCGGTGAACTTCACGGTCATCGGGTTGACCGCGACTCCGCCGCGATGAACTTCATAGTGGAGGTGCGGACCGGTCGAGAGGCCACTTGAGCCGACATAGCCGATCAACTGGCCTTGCCGTACCAGCGCTCCCGGTTCGACGCTCATCTTACTCATGTGGCTGTAGCTGGTGGCGAGGCCGCCGCCGTGGGCCAGCCGCACTTGCCGGCCGTAGCCACCGGCCCAGCCGGCGCGCATCACCTGGCCATCGGCCGCGGCGTGGATCGGGGAGCCGCGGGCCGCGCCAAAATCCAACCCGCGGTGCATCCGCGCAAAGCGCAGGATCGGGTGGACCCGCAGCCCGAAGCCCGACGTGATGCGTCCCGCGACCGGCCAGATCAGCCCTTCGCTGGCGCGTGGCGTTCGGCCGACGGTGATCGCGTCGACCCACACCGGCTTGCCGCCCGCGGTCCAGCGCACAAGAGCC
Source organism: Sphingomonadales bacterium (assembly GCA_038256425.1). Classification (GTDB taxonomy): domain Bacteria; phylum Pseudomonadota; class Alphaproteobacteria; order Sphingomonadales; family Sphingomonadaceae; genus Novosphingobium. The sequence goes on along the minus strand of JBBSKI010000216.1, from coordinate 810 downwards.
AAGTCGCGGTCGATCATTCGGTCAAGCCCGGCATAGAGCAATTCGCCCTCGGCGATCTGGCCGTCGGCGCTTCGGCGGCTGGCCACGACCAGGTCGAAGCTTGCGTCGGGGCCGATCTCGCCGACGTCAATCTCCTGCGCCAGCGCCTTCAGGTAAGATGTTGCGATCGCGGTCGAAGCGCCGGCGGTGCGAAGCGCCCAATATAATCCGCTCCCGGCGCGGCCTCGAACCCGCATCGGCGTGGTCGAGACCGGCACCGCGATGCGGCTCAACGCCAGTCCATTGGTACCGCGTTCGATCAGCAGCTTGAGGTCCATCGTCGCGCGCAGGGCGATCCGCTCGACCGAGCGGCGGCCGTTGGAGTCGCGCTTGCCCAGCCTGATGGCGATGGCGGTGCCGGGTTTGAGACGCGGGGCGGCACCCCGCATCAGGGAGGCGGCGGTGACCGCGTCCCCCGACGCCGCGCCCAGCCGGACCAGGCTTCGCGCCAGGCCGTCGGGGCCGAGCGTTGCAAACAGGTCGATCGCGGCGCGCTCGGGCGCGGTGTCGATCGGGATGATCCGCGGGCCGGGCGCCATTCGCATCCCGTTGGCCGAGCCGCGCGCGATGGAATCGATTCCGACGGCTTGCCACTGGCCGCGCGCCTCGCCGGTCAGGGTCGCGGGATGGCCGGCGGGAAGCGGTCCGAAGTCGGGCGCGGTAAAGGCGGCGGCGGTGCACATCGCGCCCAGCGTCGCCAACCCGCGCCACCAGTCGCGCGTGAAGAAATTCTCGCCCAGATCGACTGCCAGACTGAAGCCGGGGGCGGGC
>JBBSKI010000215.1:0-2083 GCA_038256425.1 Sphingomonadales bacterium | reverse complement strand
CTGATCTTGATGCTGAACGAGACGATGATCATCCAGACCCAGACGCTTGCGAGCAGCAACCCGGCCATCACTGCCTGAACCACGATGTCGGCGTCGATGAACAGTTCGACCGGATCGAGCCGGGTCGGCGTCGCGGTGGCGGATGCGGCAGCAAGAAGAGACAGAAAGGTCATTGTGTTACAGTAACTTCCGTAGATTTTTCAAGAATGGTTCTGAACGCCGCAATCCATTCGCGCGGCTGTCGCTTCGGCTTGCCATCGGGCGCGACAAAGGCGGCGCGCACCCTGGATGCGGCGAGCAGCGTTTCGCCCCGCCAGGCCACCTGCGCGATCCGGCACGTGGCCGCGCCGACCTCCAGCGTGGTCGTCCGGATCGTGACCGCATCGTCGAGCCGGGCCGGCGCGACATAGCGGATCGTCAGCTCGCTGACCGCATAGGCCCCTGCCCCCGCCTCATGCGCGGCGCGCTGATCGATCCCCAGCAGGCGCAGCATGTCCGACCGCGCGCGTTCGAACCAGCGCAGGTAATTGGCGTGATAGACGACGCCCGAAAGATCGGTGTCCTCGAAATAGACCCGCACCGGGAACAGGTGGACCGAGCCATCGAAAAGACCGGAAGCGGGTTCGGGAGGAAGCATCGCGGCAGTTCTTAGACGCCCGGCGACTCCGGGGGCAAGCGCGGCGTTAACCAATTCAGCCGGGAAGACCCGTCACCTTGGCAGCATCGTGCCCATCTGCCGTCCACCGAACAGGTGGATGTGGAGGTGCGGAACCTCCTGGTGGCCGTGACCGCCGATGTTGGCAAGCACCCGGTAGCCCGGCTCGACCAGCCCGAATTCGCGCGCCACGTGCCCCACCGCGCGGACCAGCGCGGCCATCTCGGCCTCCGCAGCATTTGCCGAAAAATCGTCCCAGCTGACGTATCGGCCCTTGGGGACGACCAGAACATGCACCGGTGCCTGCGGGTTGATGTCGTGGAAGGCGAAGGTGTGCTCGTCCTCGAACACCTTGTCGCAGGGTATTTCGCCGCGCAGGATGCGGGCAAAAATGTTGCCGTCGTCATAGGGCAGCGTGGCGTCGATCGGCATCAGGTTCCCTCGGGACGATTTTGGCGTGCAGCTTTTTCGGCGATTCCCGACAGGCCTTCGCGGCGCTCCAGTTCGGCCAGCACATCGCCCAGCGGCAGATCGTGCGCATCGAGCAGGATCAGCAGGTGGAACAACAGGTCGGCCGCCTCGCCGGTCAGCTCCGCCCGGTTGCCCTGAACAGCGGCAATCACGGTTTCAACCGCTTCCTCGCCCAGCTTTTGCGCGATCCGCGCGGGGCCCCTGGCCTGGAGCCGCGCGACGTGGCTGGTGGCGGGATCGCCGCCCCGCCGCGCGTGGATCGTCGCCTCGAGGCGCTCGAGGATGGTGGAGGCAAGAATGGGGGAAGACGGCATCGGCAAAGCTTTAGCCTAGCGGGCCGCCGCATAAAAGGGCCGGGCGCGGAAAGGGCCTGTCCCGCTGCCGAACAGGCCCCTTCCGCTATCCGCGCGCGGGAAAGGAGACGACCCGCTGGCGGCTATCGGCAAACTTACTTGCGGCGCTTCGCGGCGTGACGACCGACCAGCAGCCCGACCACGCCCAGCGCAAACAGCGAAAGGTCGCTCGGCTCGGGGATCGAGATGCCGCCTGCCGCCATCGCGGGTGCAGCGACAAGGATCGACAGCACGAGGGCACCTGGCAGCAAGGTCGACATACGCAGCAGCATGAATAACGGACCTCCGCGTCCGTCCAAATATTAATGCAAACCCCGTGCCGGGTTGGATAAACTGGCTTATGCTGCGGCGCACACTGGTTAACGTCGCGACGAAACGGGGTAACGTTGTAAGCTAAACCGACAGCTAACCGCGCGCGGGAAGCCGGGCTGCACGGGCCTTTGCTGGCTAGGCTCGGGCCGGTAGACCAGCCGATCGGAGGGCCGCGTGCGCCTCGCCGATCGTATAGGTGCCGTAATGGAAGATCGAGGCGGCCAGCACCGCGCTGGCGTGTCCTTGGATAACCCCCTCAACCATATGCGCGAGCGTGCCGACCCCGCCGCTG
>JBBSKI010000214.1:0-2141 GCA_038256425.1 Sphingomonadales bacterium | reverse complement strand
GTCTGCCGCCGACCGCCGCCATGTCGGTCCTCGGCACCACCGGCGTCACCGCGTGGTGCGGGTTGTTCAAGGTCGGCAAGCCGGTGGCGGGCGATACCGTGGTGGTCTCTGGCGCGGCGGGGGCGACCGGATCGATCGTCGGCCAGCTTGCCAAGATCGCCGGGTGCCGCGCGATCGGCATCGCCGGGGGTGCCGAAAAGTGCCGCTGGCTGGTCGAGGAGGCCGGTTATGACGCGGCAATCGATTACAAGGCGGGCGACATCAAGCAGCAGATCAAGGAACTTTGCCCGAACGGTATCGACGTGATCTTCGACAACGTCGGCGGGGCGATCCTGGATGCCATGCTGACGCGGATCGCGACCGGCGCGCGCGTGGTGATCTGCGGCGGGATCAGCCGCTACGAAAGCGGCGGGCTGCCGGCCGGGCCAGCGAACTATTTCAACCTGGTGTTCCGCCGCGCCAGCATGGCGGGCTTCATCGTGCTCGATTAGGCGGCCGAGTTCCCCGACATCCGCAAGCGGCTCGAGGCATTCGTTGCCGATGGGCGGCTGGCCTACCGCGAGGATATCCAGCACGGCTTCGAAAACGCCCCCGCAACGCTTCAGCGACTGTTCGTCGGAGCGAACCGGGGCAAACAGATGCTAGAGATTTAGGGGAAGCACAATGGGACGGCTCGAAGGAAAACGCGCAGTAATCATCGGCGCGGCATCGGCGGGGAACATGGCGCAGGCCACCGCGCGGCGTTTTGCCGCAGAGGGCGCGACCGTGCTGGTGGCGGGGCGCAAGGCGGAACCGCTCAAGGCGCTGGCCGACGAGATCGGCGGTCACTGGGCACTGTGCGACATCTCGCTCCGCGCCGAGGTCGAGGCCCTGGCGGCGACCGCGAGGGATAAGCTGGGCGGGGTCGACGTGGCGCTCAACGCGACCGGCTGGGGGCTGCTCAAGCCGCTGCTGGAAGTCACCGAAGAAGAGCTCGACGGGATCGTTGCGCTCCAGTTCAAGGGCGTGCACCATTTCCTCCAGGCCTTCGTTGCGGCGATGATGGCCAATCAGCCCAGCGGCGGCTCGATCATCAACCTGTCGTCGGCCACGACCAAGGCGGTAATCGGCAACCATGCCGCCTATATCGGGACCAAGCGCGGGGCCGAGGCATTGATCGAATGCGTCGCCAACGATTTCGGCGCCTACGGCATCCGCGCCAACACGGTTTCCCCGGCCTTCACCGAATCGCCGATGACCGCGGCGAGTTTCGGCGTGCCCGGCCTCGCCGATGCGTTCCTCCCGCGCTATCCGCTCGGACGGCTCAACACGGTCGACGATGTTGCCAATGCCTGTCTGTGGCTGGCCAGCGACGAGGCCTTCCTCACCGGACAGAACCTCCAGCCCAACGGCGGGCTGACCTTGCGCGGCAATCCCCAGGCGGGCGACATCGAGGCGAGCGTGGGCGCGGCGATGGCGAAGTTGCAGGCCACCTAAAGCAGGGCTGGAATTCAGTTGGTCTGCAGATAGGCGATAACATTGGCCCGTTTTTGCGGATCGGACATCCCGGCGTAACCCATTCTGGTGCCCGGCATGACCCGCTGCGGGCTCTCGAGAAACTGGAACAGCTTTTCGGGCGTCCAGGTGATCCCGCTGTTCGCATTGGCGGGGGAATAGGAGAACCCGGCAACCGTACCGGCCTTGCGCCCGACCACCTTGTGGAGCGACGGGCCGATCTTGTTCACCCCGGCTTCGGTCGCGTGGCAAGTCTTGCAGGCAAGGTAATCGGTCGCGCCCTTGGCAGCGTCGCCGGTGAAGCCGGCGAGCTTTTCGCCCGTCAGTGTGTCGGTATTGTCGGCCGCAACGGCGGTTGGAGCCGACGCAGCCCCCTCGCCGTCCGCAGGAGCTTCTTTCGAACAAGCGGCCAGCGCCAGCGCCGATCCCGCCACAGCCAGCGCGACCCGGCCAAAACCACTCACCCGATTTGTTGGCATTTCATTTGGTCCCCGTTGTGCTTGGCATCTGGTGGCTCGCCCCCGATTTACCAGCCACGCCGGCTAATTTAGTGGACGGCGCTGTCGAGCGCGACTTCGAGCTAGGTCAGGCCGCCGGCCCCGCAAGCCAGCGCCGTGTCGCCTCCAGCAGGACGCGGGCGCGGTCGG
>JBBSKI010000213.1:0-2147 GCA_038256425.1 Sphingomonadales bacterium | reverse complement strand
GGGACACCCAGCACTTCGCGGCCGCCGCGGCCCAGCGCGACGGTAAAAATGACCAGAAACAGCAGCGTGGTGACTGCAGGCGCCCAGATAGTCTGGGTCTGCACCTTGAGAAACCGGCGGACCTCCTTAATATAGAGGCTCCACAGCCCGATGCGGTTGATGCCGGTGATCACCGGCTGACCGTGCGGCGCGAACCGGGTCCCTGCGCTGCCGCCACCGCTCTCGACGAAGGAGGGCGCGGCGCTTGCCGTGTCCGGGGCTAAGTTCGGGACTTGATCGGCCATGGGCGCGCGCCTACGTCGATCCAGCCCCGCTGACAAGCACGCTTCCGCGCAACCTGCCGGGCGCCTAAGCAAAATGGAATGATCTGAATGAGCTGGACCGACGAACGCATCGCGACCTTGAAGAAGATGTGGGAAGGCGGCGCGACCGCCAGCCAGATCGCCGAAGAGCTGGGCGGGGTCAGCCGCAATGCGGTGATCGGCAAGGCGCATCGCCTCGGCCTCAAGGCGCGCCCTTCCCCGGTCAAGGTGGCCGAGAAGAAGGCCGCCGTCGCCAAGAAGGCCAAGCCCGCCGCGAAACCGCCTGCCGCGAAACCGGGCGCGAAGAAGCCGCAGGCCCGCTCCGATGCGCCGCCTGCCGAGCCTGCGTCCACGCTCGCAGCAAGCACCCCTGCACCCGAGCCCGCAGCGGATCGGCAGACCGAGCAGAAAGCCGCACCCGCGGCCGGTGCCTCGTCGAGCCATTCGCAGCCCTTGCCCAACCGCGCCCCCAACGCGCCCAAGATCGTCTCGGTCGGCCCCGGCGGCTTCCTGCGCCAGGGACCGGGCGACCAGCAGCCGCCCATTCCGCCGGCTCCGCCGCGCCGCCTGGTGCCCGCCAAGCCGAGCCCCGAAATCGCCGACAAGACCAGCCTGCTCGATCTGAGCGAAAAGGTCTGCCGCTGGCCGATGGGCCATCCGGGCGAGCCCGATTTCCACTTCTGCGGCACGCCGGTTAACCCCGGCTTTCCCTATTGCGTCGAACATTGCGGCCGGGCCTATCAGGCGCAGCTTCCCCGCGGTTCGCGCCGTCCCCCGCCCCCACTGCCGTTCGGCGGGCCGCGCGTTCGCTGATCTCCGGTCGGGCGGACCGGCCGGGTAGAACCGGTCGGTCGCCCGTGCGGTCGATCACGCTCTAGTAACCAGTTTCGTTGACCCTCTCGACAGTTGTACCGAGGTAGGCTGGGTGATGGTTCCTGTCTTGGCATTCGCGTCGGGCGGGCACTGCGAGGGGGAGTGCAACTTACCGTCATGGACTGGTCGAGCATCACCTTTGGCGCCTTTCTGGCGACTGCGGCGATTTTCGGGCTGATTGCGCTGGCGCTGTTCCCGGTGGTCAAGCGGCCGTTCCTGCTGTGGCTGTCTGCGCGCACCGCGATGATCGGGCTTATGGCGGTGGTGTTGATGCCGCCGGTGCCGCCCGCAGGCCTTACCGAGGCGGGAGCGAATATCGTCGGAGGCATCGCGAACATGCTCAGCGTGGCCTTCGCGGGCCCTTTCCTGGCATGCTATATCGAGCGCAAATATCCGCTTGCCGGCACCCGTAGGCTGCTGGGCGCGGTGCTTCCCATCGGTGTCGTCCTTGCAGTCCTGATACCTCTGGTACCCTACCTGCCCTGGCTCGAACGATTGCCCGAAGTCGGCTTGCTGGCGATGATCGCGATCATAGTATTCGGGCTTGGCAAGGCGATGGCGCTCGGCAGCCGCGCAGCACGTTTCCAGGCGGTCGCCTGGTCGGGCGGGGTCATGGTGGGCTGCTACCTCCTCGCGTATGAAATCGTCATGGGGATCGAGCTCAATTTCTGGTCCACCGCCGTGCTGGCCGCGCTGGTGCTCGAGTTCATCGTCACCTCGATGGGTGCGGTCGACGGCTTCATGGACTTCCGCCGCCAGCGTGACGCCGCATTGGTAGAGGTCGAGGCGGCGACGCTCGCGATCGCGACCGACCCGCTTACCGGCCTCGCCAACCGGCGCGGCCTGCTGCGGCACTACGAGGAAAGCGAGCGGGGCCGGCCCCATGGCGTAGCCTTGATCGATTGCGACCATTTCAAGCGGATCAACGACCGCTACGGCCATGATGTCGGCGACGAGGTGCTGGTCGCGATC
>JBBSKI010000212.1:0-2147 GCA_038256425.1 Sphingomonadales bacterium | reverse complement strand
GATGCGGCCCGAATGCTTCGCCTGCGCCATACAGCGAAGCGAGCGCGGCATCGTAACGGCGCAGGTTGATCAGCGCCACGGCCTCGCCATAAAGCAGATCGCCCGCCGATCCGATCACCCGGGGTGGCAGCGGCGGGGTGGCTGCCTGCTGGCCGGCGAGCGCAGCGCTGACCGCCTGGACGGCGGCGGCGAGCTTTGCGGCGCTCGGGCAAACGCTGGCGCAGGTTGCCGCAGCGGTCTTGAGGTAGTCGAGTTCGGCCTGAGCCTTGGCCGGCTCGCCAAGTTTGACCAGCGCGAGCGCCAGGCCCTGACGCGCCTCGACATGCGCCTTGTCGCTGCGCAGCGCCTTATTGTAGTATTTGCGTGCATCCTTGGGCTTAGCCAGGCCATCGCTGGCGAGGCCCGCCATGTAGGCCGTGTTCGCGTCCTTGGGCGCGACCGCCAGGACGCGGTCGAACGCGCGCTTGGCCTCGCCGAACCGGGATGCCTGAAGTGCGGCAACGCCTTTCTGGTATTCGACGACGGGATCATACGCCGGCGCGCTGTCGCTGGGCATCCCGCCGCCGCCGCCGCCTCCTCCACCGCCGGCTGCGCCGAGCGGAGCCGAAACCACGAACAAGGACAATATGGCGCTGGCGGTCGCCAGGCGGACAGAGCTGGACATGGCCGACTTCTCCTGAATCGGATCAATATAACCGAACCGCCTTCGCGACGATAGCCGTTTGCCGCCACCCACGCGCGCGCCCTCAGTGTGCGCAGGCCAGCGCCGCAACCGCCTCCTCGAGCCGCGCGGGGTCGCCCAGCGCCAGCACGTGCCCGTCGGCGGCGGGCCCCAGCGGATCGCCCGCCCAGTCGCAGACCAGCCCGCCCGCACCCTCGATCACCGGTACCAGCGCTGCCCAGTCGTGCAGCTTGAGCCCGGCCTCGCAGACCATGTCGAGGTGGCCCGAGGCGAGCATCGCGTAGTTATAGCAGTCGCCCCCCATCACCATCCGCTTGTGATCGGTCTGCGCTGCCAGCGCCATAAAATGGCCGCCGTCGTGATCGTCGAAATAATGCGGGCCGGTGGTGGCCAGCGCCGCATCGGCAAGTTCGCGGCAGGCGCGGGTGCGGACCACCTGGCCATTGAGCGTGGTGGGCCGTCCTGCCGCCCCCACCCAGCGCTCCTTGAGGATGGGCTGGTCGATTACCCCCAGCACCGGCCAGCCATCGACCGTCAGCGCGATCAGCGTGCCGAACAGTGGCCGCCCCGCCAGGAAGCCGGTGGTACCGTCGATCGGATCGAGCACCCATTGCCGCCCGGTCGATCCCGCGCTGGTCCCGAATTCCTCACCCGCGATCCCGTCGCGCGGGACTTCGGCGGTGAGGATGCGGCGCATCGCTTCTTCGGCTGCGCGATCGGCCACGGTCACCGGCGAGGCATCGCCCTTGCGTTCGGCCTCCAGTGCGGTGCGGAAATGCGGTCGGATCGTTGCTCCTGCCGCTTCGGCGAGACGCAGGGCGAGAGCTATGTCGGTATCGAGGGCCATCGCCCGGTCATGGCGGTGGCAGGGTGCGGGGGTCAAGCCCGGCGTTGGCGAGATGCCGAGTGCGCTTTGGCACTGTCTTGCTCGCAATCCAGCCTATAGCCCGCATTAATGATAAAAGGGGGTTCAGCCGGGTCGCATGACCCCATCCGCGTTGCGGCGGGCGACGGGCTGGTACCCGTCACCCGATCGAGCCGCGATGGTCAGCCATTGTCGCTCAACCGCGCGCCGGCACCCGATATCGCGCCGTGGATCGCCCGGATCATGGCAATCGAAGTCGATGCGCCTGCCGATTCGGTAGTGCGCGGCGCGATGTTCAACGATTCGCCCAACGTGCGACTGCTGCTCGCCGGGCGCTGGAGCGCCGAGACGGCCGCAGGCCATTTGAAGTTCAACCAGCAGGGTGAGCGTCAGTCGCTGTTTTTCGGTCCGCACTCGCGCGCGATGAGCATTATGGTCGAAGGCCCGTTCCGGGTGATCGGGGTCTCGTTCCGGCCCGGGGCCGAACACGCGCTGGGTGGGCCGCTTCCGGCCACCACGATGGACCGGATCGTCGATTACGACGCTTTCGTCGGCCACGGCCGTCTTGGCGACCGGATCGACACCGGGGCCAGCGACCAG
>JBBSKI010000211.1:0-2194 GCA_038256425.1 Sphingomonadales bacterium | reverse complement strand
GTCACGCCCGCCAGACCGTTGAAGGCGGCACGGGTGCGCGAGACGAAGCTTTCGGGATATATGACCCCGGCCGGTTCGTTGATCAGATCGCGGGTAAAGCGGGCCGCATCGGCGACCCCCGCATGGCGCGCGGCATGGATCAGGCGAGCATCGGACGCGCCGTCTCCGACCACCGTAACCGGCAGCGCCGGGCGCGGCGATGCGACCCCGGTCTTGTAACGATCGAAGCGGTATTGCCCCAGCGCATAGCCGAGCGCCGCATCGGCCATCCGCGCCGGATCGCCCGCACCAACGATTGCAATCGGGGCCTTCTCGCCCTTGAGTTCCTGCGCCGCCCTGCCCGCCGTTTCCTGCACGGAAACCGCGCTGCCGGTCGCTCCGGTGCCGACCACCAGCACACGCGGGCGAGTGCCGACGCCGCGCAGCGACAGCACCTCGTTGGCCTTGGCCGCAAAACCCGAACTGGCGAGCGCCGCCGCAAGGGCGGTTTGTTCCGCCGACGACAGCGGCAAGCCTGCGGGCAGTGCGGCGGTGCTGCTCAGGATCACCAGCGCGGCATCGATCGGGGCGGTCGCGGCAAAGTCGATCGGTCGTTCGGCGCTGTTGCGTGCTTCGCTGGGCGAGACCGCCGAACCGACGACCTCCTGAGCCGCAGCGGAGAATGCCCCGCCGCCGGCCAATACCGCAAATGCCATCGACGCCAGGACACAACGCATTGGTAACTCCTTGATATAGCTGTGGACCAGTGACGGGCTACGGCTATCGGCGCAAGCCCCGTCGAAGCGAACTTCAGCTGTGACCGGTCGTGTTGGCGAGCATCGCGGGGTCGATCCCCGCCGCGCGCCACGTCCCGGTCCAGCGCGCCTGGGCAGGGGTGTCGAACACCACCGCGTCGCTCGCATCCCCCGCGAACCAGCCGTGGCGCTGCATCTCGCCATCGAGCTGGCCTGCGCCCCATCCGGCATAGCCCAGCGCGAACAGCCAGCGCTTCGGCCCGCGCCCCTCGGCAATTTCGCGCAAAGCCTCGAGCGAGGCGGTGAGCCCGAACACCGGATTAAGCGCCATCCCGCCGGGCGCCGACCATTCCGGCGAGTGCAGCAGGAAACCGCGATGCGGCTCGACCGGACCGCCCATGTGGACCGGCACGTCGGGGGCCGCCCCCGGATCGATCCCGACGTTGTCGAGCAGGTCGCGAAAACTCATCTCCGGCACAAGCTGCCCGATCCCCACGCCCAGCGCGCCGTCTTCATCGTGCGCGCACATCGCGATCACCGCCCGGGCAAAGCGCGGGTCGCTCATCCCGGGCATCGCGAGCAAGAGCTTCCCGGCAAGGGTTTGGGGCGCGATCATCGGGCAAAGGTAAGGTGGGCGGCGCATTTTTGCAAAATCCGCTTCCCCCCGCTCCCGCATTCGGGCGTTATGGGGGCGGACGCCGTGGGAAACGGCATCGGGAGGATTCGCGAATATGGCAAGGACCTGGGCAGCACGTGTCGGCTGGTTTCTGCTCGTGCTCATCCTCGTGGTCCTGATCGGCCTGATGACCTGGGAGCCGTTTTTCGCGCGTCCCGGTACCGCGCCGCCACCGCGCACCTATGCGGCCACGATCACCCGCGACGGGTTCGGCGTGCCCCACATCCACGGCAAGACCGATCCCGACGCAGCATTCGGGATCGCCTGGGCCCATTCCGAGGACGATTTTTCGACGTTGCAGGACGTGCTGGCGATGACCCGGGGCCGCTATGGCGCGATTGCGGGCGAGGACGGGGCCAAGACCGACTTCGCGCTCCACCTGCTCAACGCGCGCGGGACCGTGGCCAGGCGTTATGCCGGGCTGCCCGCCGACGTGCGTGCGTTACTCGATGGCTATGCCTCGGGCATGAACCTTTATGCGGCCAGGCACCCCGCCGAGATCAAGCTGGCCGGGCTGTTCCCGGTCGATGGGCGCGACGTCGCGGCGGGGTTCGCGCTGCGCCAGCCGTTCTTCTACGGGCTCGACAAGACCATCGGGCCGCTGGTTTCGGGCGAGCCGCTCAAACCCGATCACGGCCCCGCGCTCAACGGCAAGGCCGCACCTGACTTTTCCAACGGCGGCGGCGATGCGATCCCCGCCGATGTCCCGATCGAGGGGCGCAAGTCGAAAAAGTCCGGGCCGCTGCCGGTGGACGAGGACGGCGCGCTGGCCGGGTCCAACGCC
>JBBSKI010000210.1:0-2215 GCA_038256425.1 Sphingomonadales bacterium | reverse complement strand
TTCTTCGAGTTCGTATTCCATAGCATCGAACCTCGTCCAAGTGCGCCCCCGGATCGTGTTTTCACACTTATACCACCAATTGGGACAACGCGTAATGGTTCCGGCTGGGATTTGCGGGCGGACGCTAACGGTTTGGCAAGCCCTGTAGGGTAAAACCCGAGCGGCAGGACAAGGACACTCGATGCTGCACGTAAAATTTCCAGTCGAAGGTCGCGCAACACACAGTCTGTCGCCCCCCGAAGACACCGAACGGAACGGCCCGAAGCGGGCCAGGCTGGCGCTGCTGTGCGAGGTGCGGCAAGGGATGCGCCCGTGGAAGCTGGCGCGACTGGTCGATTTGTCCACGACCGGCTTCCGTGTGGCCTGGCTGCCCGAATACGATCAGGAGACGGCGCTGAAGATCCGGATCCCGGGTATCGAGATGCTGTCCGCGCGGGTCTGCTGGCACAAGGGCCGCCAGATCGGCTGCGAATTCGCCGCGCCATTGCACGTTGCCGTGTTCGAGCACATCGCTCGGCTCGCTGGCGGCGAACCGGCGCGCTGAACTAGATATGCAGCGCCTTGCCGTAAGCGGCGAGGACGCTTTCGTGCATCATTTCACTGAGTGTCGGGTGCGGAAACACGGTGTGCATCAGCTCCGCCTCGGTGGTTTCGAGCGTCTTGCCGACGACATAGCCCTGGATCAGTTCGGTGACTTCCGCGCCGATCATGTGCGCGCCGAGCAGTTCGCCGGTCTTTGCATCGAACACGGTCTTGATGAAGCCCTCGGCCTCACCCAAAGCGATGGCCTTGCCGTTGCCGATGAACGGAAAGGTTCCGGCTTTCACCGTGTGGCCCGCTGCCTTCGCATTGGCCTCGGTCATGCCGACGCTGGCGATTTGCGGATGACAATAGGTGCAGCCGGGGATGTTGTTGCGGTCCATCGGGTGGGGGTGGACGTCCTTGTTGCCCAGATCGGCGGCGATCGCTTCGGCGGCGATCACGCCTTCGTGGCTGGCCTTGTGCGCGAGCCACGGCCCGGGGGTGCAATCGCCGATCGCCCATACGCCCTTGACGTTGGTCCGGCCATAATCGTCGATCGCGATCACCCCGCGTTCGGCTTTAATTTCAAGTGTTTCGAGGCCGATGTTCTCGGTATTCATCACGATCCCGACCGCGACGATGACATGGCTGAAATCGCCCTCGACGACCTTGCCATCCTTCCCCTTGATCTTGGCCTTCACTCCTGACGCGCCGACATCGATGCTCTCGACCCCCGCGCCGGTCAAAATCGTCATGCCCTGCTTCTTGAGCGACTTCTCAAGGAACGCGGAAACGTCGGCATCTTCGACCGGGACGATCCGGTCGAGCATCTCGACCACGGTGACTTCGGCGCCCATGTCATTGTAGAAGCTGGCGAATTCGATCCCGATCGCACCGCTGCCGATGACCAGCAGCTTGGTCGGCATGGCGGGCGGGACCATCGCGTGGCGATAGGTCCAGATGCGCTGCCCATCGGCCTTGGCAAACGGCAGGTCGCGCGCCCGCGCCCCGGTGGCGACGATGATGTGCTTGGCGGTGAGGGTTTCGGGCCCCTTTTCACCGGTGACTTCGAGCTTGCCCGCACCCTTTAGGACGCCGGTACCCATGTGGACCGCGATCTTGTTCTTCTTCATCAGGTGGCCGATGCCCTGATTGAGCTGCTTGGCCACCCCGCGGCTGCGCTTGACCACCGCATCGAGATCGGCGCGGATATTGTCCGCCGCCAGGCCATAGTCCTTGGCGTGCTGCATATAGTGGAAGATCTCGGCCGAGCGCAGCAGCGCCTTGGTTGGGATACACCCCCAGTTGAGGCAGATGCCCCCCAGCAGCTCGCGCTCGACAATCGCAGTCTTGAGCCCCAGCTGCGCCGCACGGATCGCCGCGACATAGCCGCCCGGCCCGGAACCGAGGACGATCAGGTCGTATTGGTCAGCCATGTACTTCTCCCTCCGGAAGCCCCCATCCCCCAGGGGAAGATGGACCCTCCGCCAATGCGATCAGGTTAGGCCACCAGCCCGAGCGGTGCCTCCACCAAATTCTTGAACGCCTGCATCAGCGCAGCGCCATCCGCGCCATCGATCGCGCGGTGATCGAACGAGCCGGTTGCGCTCATCACTGTCGCCACCGCCAGCGCGCCGTCGACCACGTAAGGCCGCGGCTCGCCCGCGCCGACCGCGAGGATCATCGCTTGCGG
>JBBSKI010000209.1:0-2248 GCA_038256425.1 Sphingomonadales bacterium | reverse complement strand
GCGCCGCGTGCTCGTGCTGGCGGCGGTGCTGGTGCTGGCGGCGGTGTCGCTGCGCCTGTTCGCGCAGGTCGAAGGCGAGCGCGGGATCGCGCCGATCGCCAGCAACGGCGATTTCGAGGTGAGCGGGATCGCGGTCGAAACGACCGGCGATACGGCTGAAGAAGCCCGCGTAAATGGATGGAAAAAAGCGCAGAAGCTTGGGTGGGAGCAGCTCTGGAAGGACACCAACCACTCGGGCAAGGCCCCCGCGCTCAGCGACGGGGCAATCGATTCGATGGTCTCGGCAGTGGTGATCGAACGCGAGCAACTCGGCCCGCGTCGCTATATCGCCACCCTGGGCGTGATATTCGACCGGGCGCGCGCAGGTGGGCTGCTGGGGATGACCGGCGAGGTCTCGCGCTCGGCCCCGCTGCTGGTTATCCCTGTCCTCCATTCGGGCGGCGCGGCGCAGGTTTTCGAAGTGCGCACCCCGTGGCAAAAGGCCTGGGCAGAATACCGCACCGCCAATTCCGCCATCGACTATGTCCGGCCCAACGGTGCGGGCGGCGAATCGCTGTTGCTGACCGCCGGGCAAATCGATCGCCGCAGCCGCATCTGGTGGCGCGATATCCTCGACCAGTTCGGCGCGGCAGATGTCATCATGCCCCTGGCTCGGCTGGAGCGCCAGTTTCCGGGCGGCCCGGTCAAGGGCACGTTCACCGCGCGCTATGGCCCCGACAACCGCTATCTCGGCAGCTTCACCATGACCGCACCCAACGAAGAGGCGCTGCCCGCCATGCTGGCGCGGGCGATCAAGCAGATCGACACGCTATACTCTGGCGCGCTGGCTTCTGGCCTGTTGCGCCCCGATCCGACGCTGACCGTGATCCAGCCAATCGACCAGGCGCTGATCGACCGGATTCTCGGCGCGGTCGAGCAGGCCGATGCAGTAGCCGAAGTTCGGGACGTGCCGACCTCTACGGCAACCGCCACCCCGCAGGCGGTCCAGACGGCCGCCGCGATTTCCAGCATCACCGTGCAATTTGCCACGCCCGACGGGGCGGCGGTCGATGCGGGGCTGGCATCGGTGCGCGGTACGCCGGGAGTGCAGGGTGCGGGCGTAAGCAGCGTGGCAATCGGCGGCACATCGGTGATGCGCGTGACCTTCGCGGGCGACATCGACGCCTTGCGGGCGGCTTTGCAGGCGCGCGGCTGGCAGGTCCAGCAAGGCCCTGGCGCTCTCAGTATCCGGCGCTGAGCCGCGCCGACTGCGCGCACATGAGCCAGATCGCCCTGCCGCTGAGCGCCACTGGAGCGGCGGAACGGTTCATTCTGGGCCCGTCGAACCAGCCGATCGCCGATGCCTTTGCGCGCACCGGGACCTGGCCGTTCCGCACCGCGATCCTCGCCGGTCCGCCACGTTCGGGCAAAAGCCTGCTGGCGCGCTGGTTTGTGGCGAGCGGGCAGGGGGAGAGTATCGACGATGCCGACCGCCACGATGAGGCCGCGCTGTTTCATCGCTGGAACCGCGCCCAGGCAGGCGGTACGGCGCTGCTGCTGGTGAGCGGTGCGCCGCCGGGCCAATGGCGGATCACCTTGCCGGACCTGGCCTCGCGGCTCGGCTCGGCCTTGTTGCTCGAGATCGGCCCGCCCGACGATGCGATGTTGGCGGCGCTGGTCGAGGAGCATGCCACCCGGCGCGGGCTCGTGCTGGGTGAGGGGGCGAGCGCCTGGCTGCTGCCCCGGCTCGAACGCAGCCACGCCGCCGTCGAGGCGCTGGTCGCCACGATCGATCGGCTGAGCCTTGAGCGCAAGCAACCCGTCACCATATCGCTGCTGCGCGATGCTCTGGCGGAGAGGGGCGGGGCATTTCAGCCACGGCTGCTCTAGGGGCGCGACTTGCCTTTCGCGGCAAGTCGTGAAAGAATCGGAACCGACGATGTTGAACGCACTCACCGAATACCTGGATTCGATCCACGCGCGCGATCCGGCGCCGCGTTCGCGCTGGGAAATCCTGCTCTATCCTGGCGTGCTGGCGATGGGTTTCCACCGCGTGGCGCACTGGCTGTTCGAGGGCGGTCTGTTTTTCCCGGCGCGGATGGTCAACCATCTTGGGCGGTTCCTGACTGCCATCGATATTCACCCCGGCGCAAAAATCGGCCGGCACCTGTTTATCGACCACGGCTTCACGGTGATTGGTGAAACCTGCCAGATTGGCGACAATGTAACGATCTATCAGTGCGTGACGCTCGGCGGCACCAACCCGGCG
>JBBSKI010000208.1:0-2265 GCA_038256425.1 Sphingomonadales bacterium | reverse complement strand
TGGTGTGCCCGGCGCGATTCGAACGCGCGGCCCCCAGATTAGGAATCTGATGCTCTATCCGGCTGAGCTACGGGCACCCGGCGCTTGCCATAAGCGGCAGCCGGCCTTCTAGCAATCGCCCTGGCTCCAGCAATCAGTTGACCGGGGCAATCAGTTGACCTCGTCGGGCGGGGCGATCATGATACCCTCCTAGAGCAGTTCCTCGGTCTGGGTCCGGGTGGCCTGGCCATGGATCGTTGCCGCCTCACGCTCGCCATAGTGGATTGCGCGCGATTCCTCGGCGAACTTGTCACCGACCCATTGCGAGGTCTTCAGTGCCTCAACCTGCATCGCGGCCATCGCGCGCATCATGCGAAGCGCCTCGGGCGGCAGCGCGGGTGCGGAAATGGCGGGCACCGAGGGGGCCGAACCTGTCCCCTCGGGCCGGGCCAGCGGAGTTGTGGGGGCCGACTGGTTGCCCTTGCGCGACAGGCGCGGAGCCATCGGCGCCTTGATTACGTCGGGCGAACCGCAGGCCGGGCAGCCGACCAGTCCGCGCTCCTGCTGCGCGGCGAAATCGGCCGATGAGCCGAACCAGCCTTCGAAACGGTGGCCGCCGCTGCGGCATTCGAGGTCGAACACGATCATCCCGCAGACCATCTGGGGATTTCGCGGCGGTTGGCAAGGCTGGGCAGTTGCGCGCGCACTTCGGCGGTCCGTGCGGGATCGATGGTGGCGAAGCCCAGCCCGGGCTCGCTGCCCATGTCGAGCACCACTTCGCCCCACGGATCGACCACCAGCGAATGGCCATACGTCTCGCGCCCGTCGGCATGGCTGCCGGTCTGCGCAGCGGCAATCACCCAGGCGCTCGCCTCCACTGCGCGGGCGCGCTGGAGCAGGTGCCAGTGCGCCGCGCCGGTCGGCACGGTGAAAGAGGCGGGGATCGCGATGGCATCGCATTTCGCCCGCCCCAGTTCCTCGAACAGCGCGGGAAAGCGGATATCGTAGCACACCGTAAGGCCCAGCCGCCCGAGCGGGGTCGGCGCCACCACGACCTCGCCGCCGGGGCGATAGGCATTCGATTCGCGCCAGCTTTCGCCGCTTGCCAGATCGACGTCGAACATGTGGATCTTGTCGTAGCGCGCCGCGATGGCCCCGTCGGGCGCGATCAACAGCGAACGGTTGGCCAATTTGCCGTCGCCGGTCGTAACCGCCCCGGACATGACTGGCAGCGATCCCAGCGCCACCCACAAGCCATGCCGCTCCGCAGCTTCGCGTACTGCACCGAGCACACGACTGTCCGCTTCGGCGACGATGTGCGGGGCGGCGCGTTTGCGGTTACGGTCGAGCAGGCCCGACATCTCGGGAGTGAACAGCATCGCCGCCCCCTCGCCAGCGGCGCGTTTCACCGCATCGACCAGCGTGGCGGTATTGGCCGCAGGATCGATCCCCGCGCACATCTGGAGCAGGGCAATTCGGGTGGTCATGCGATGCTCAGCATTCCGGGCTCACCGACCCAGCATCATGTCCAGCTTGCCGGTCCGCTCGAGCGCGGCGAGTTCGTCCGAGCCACCGACATGGACCCCGCCGATGAAGATCTGCGGCACTGTCCGGCTTCCCGGAGCACGCTGGAGCATTTGCGCGCGGGGCGGCCCGCCCATCGTCGTGTCGAATTCCTCGTAAGCCACGCCCTTGGCATCGAGCAGCGCCTTGGCCCGATAGCAATAGCCGCAGCCCCACTTGGTATAGATTTCGATGGGGGGCGAGGATGCCACCGAAGAGGTTGCCGGACTGCTCATCGAGGTCCCTGAAAAGTGTGCGCGCATCGAAAAAATGCGAGGCCGGGGGGCTTGAATCCGAAGCCGATTATCACACATCCCTGGCTGTGTCATGCGCCGCGCTGCGGGCATGGCCGCACAACCTCCGGGATCGATGCCGCCAGGGCGGGTCGCGTTCCGGGAACCGCAACATTGCTCAACACGAGGATTTTGCCATGAACCGTCTCGATTTTACTCCCTATCGCCGCACTACCGTGGGCTTCGATCGGTTGTTCGACCTGCTCGAACGCCAGGCCCGGATTAACGGCGGCGACAATTATCCCCCGTTCAATATCGAGCGCCAGGGCGAGGACGCCTATCGCATCACGCTGGCGGTCGCGGGGTTCAAGGCGGACGATATCGACATCGTCGCGCAGCAGAACCTGCTGACCGTCAAGGGCGCACGGGCCGAGCCCGAGGGCCGCGACTTCGTCCACGTCGGCATCGCCAACCGCAGCTTCGAGCGGCG
>JBBSKI010000207.1:0-2330 GCA_038256425.1 Sphingomonadales bacterium | reverse complement strand
GCGCTGGCCGCGCCCAGTTCCGCGCCGGGCCGGGTGCCCTTGAGCCCCGAACAGATCGCCCAGGCCGAAGCGATGGTGATCGAACAGGATCGCGCCGCGATCGTGCTCAACAAGCCGCCGGGCCTTGCCACTCAGGGCGGGAGCGGCACCAAGGAGCATGTCGACGAACTGCTCGATGCCTTTGCGGGCGAAGGTGCCCCGCGCCCACGGCTTGTCCACCGGCTCGACAAGGACACCTCGGGCGTCCTCCTGATCGCGCGCACGCCGGGCAGCGCGGCGTTTTTCTCCAAGCATTTCTCGGGCCGCACCGCGCGCAAGCTGTACTGGGCGCTGGTGGTCGGTGTGCCCGACATCGCCGACGGGCTGATCGAACTGCCGCTGGCCAAGCAGCCGGGCAGCGGCGGCGAAAAGATGATGGTCGAAGAAGGTGAAGGCGGCCTGTCCGCGCGCACCCGCTATCGGATCATCGACCGCGCGGGCAATCGCGCCGCCTGGGTCGAGCTTCAGCCGCTGACCGGCCGCACCCATCAGTTGCGCGTCCACATGGCTGCAATCGGCCACCCGATCGTCGGCGATGGCAAATATGGCGGGCAGGCCGCGTTCCTGACCGGCAGCATCAGCCGCAAGATGCATCTCCACGCGCGGCGACTTCGGATCGAGCATCCCGAGGGCGATCACATCGACGTTACCGCCCCGCTGCCCGATCACTTCGCGGCGAGCATGGCGCAAATGGGCTTTACCGAGGAGGACGGGCAAGCCGATCTCTCCGCCCCGCCCCCGCCCAATGCGACCGAGCGCAAGACCGCAGCCAAGGCCCACGCCAAGCAGGTCCGCAAGGAGCGGCGCGGCGAGCGGCGCGGACGTGGGGCCGATGAGGCTGGCCAAGGAGACAAGGGGCACGCGGTGGCGCGGCGCAAGCCGGTGACCAAGGCCTCGGCCAAGGCCAAGCCTGCCGCGCCGAAGTCCAAGACCTTCAAGCTCAAGGCTCCGGGGCCCAAGGGCTCCAGGCCCCCCGCTTCCGGGCCTGCGGCTTCCGGGACTCCGGCTTCCAGGCCCAGGACTCCCTCAGGGACCCGCAGACCAAAGGCCCCCGCGCGCTGATGCGGCTGGCGGTGTTCGATTGCGATGGGACGCTGGTCGATGGCCAGGCCGACATCTGCGGCGCGATAGACACCGCGTTCGGCGCGCTCGGGCTGGTCCCGCCGCCAGGCCACCGGACCCGCGCGATCGTCGGCCTCTCGCTGCCCGAAGCCATGCGGCAGCTGCATCCGGCGGGCGATGCGGAAACCCGCGAGGCGCTGTGCGCGCATTACCGCGAGGCCTATCGCGCGCGGCGTGTGGCGGGCCAGCTGGTCGAGGCGCTTTACGATGGAATCGCCGCGCTGCTCGATGACCTGCGCGATGCGGGCTGGCTGCTCGGCGTCGCTACCGGCAAGTCCGATCGCGGCCTTATCCATTGCCTGGAAACGCACGGGCTGTCGGGGCATTTCGTGACGCTGCAAACCGCCGACCGCCACCCCTCCAAACCGCACCCGGCGATGCTCGAGGCGGCACTGGCGGCCGTGGGCGCGAGCGCGGCGGACTGCGCCATGATCGGCGACACCGCTTATGACATGGCGATGGCCACGGCTGCGGGAACCCGCGCGCTGGGCGTCGCCTGGGGTTATCACCCGCCGGCCGAATTGCTCGCCACCGGAGCCGAGGCGGTTGCCGCCAATCCCGCCGAACTGGGCGTTTTGCTGGGACTGACCTCATGACCGAAACTGACCCCGCTGCCGCCCGTTTCATGATCATCCAGATCGTGCGGTTCAGCGGCGTCGCGCTGGTGCTGCTGGGCCTTGCGATCCAGTCGGGCCGGGTCGCGGCGCTCAGCGGCATTCCGGCAGCGGTCGGCTATGTCCTGATCGCGGTCGGCCTGCTCGACACCTTCGTCGCGCCCGCGGTGCTCGCCCGGCGCTGGCGGACCCCGCGCGCATGAAGCGGTTCTGGCGTGAGGTTTCGGTCGAGGCACAGGGCGGCACCTGGCGCGTCGCGCTCGATGGTCGCCCGATCCGCACCCAGCGGGGCGCGCCGCAGCTTCTGCCCACCGCTCCCCTGGCCGAAGCGCTTGCCGCCGAATGGCGCGCGCAAGGCGAGACGATCGACCCGGCCGGCTTCGTCCTGCGGGATCTTGCCGATTACGCGCTCGACGTGGTCGTCGACGATGTCGGTTCGGGCAGCGCCGAGGCCATCGCCCGCATCCTCGCCTTCGCCGAGAGTGACACGCTGTGCTACCGCGCCGAACCCGACGAACCGCTCGGCATCCGCCAGCGTGCGGAGTGGGAGCCGCT
>JBBSKI010000206.1:0-2339 GCA_038256425.1 Sphingomonadales bacterium | reverse complement strand
GACGGTCTGCGGCGGCTGCCTCAGCATGATGGATGCCGGTGTTCCGATCGAACGCCCGGTTTCGGGCATCGCGATGGGCCTGATCCTGGAAGGCGACCAGTTCGCCGTGCTCAGCGACATCCTCGGCGACGAGGATCACCTGGGCGACATGGACTTCAAGGTTGCCGGCACCGAAGCGGGCATCACCAGCCTGCAGATGGACATCAAGATTGCCGGGATCACCCGCGAGATCATGGAAAAGGCGCTCGAGCAGGCCAAGGCCGGCCGCGCGCACATCCTGGGCGAAATGACCAAGGCGCTGGGCACCGCCCGCGGCGAAGTCAGCAAGCACGCTCCGCGCATCGAGACGCTGCAGATCGACAAGTCGAAGATCCGCGACGTTATCGGCACCGGCGGCAAGGTGATCCGCGAGATCGTCGCCGAGACCGGTGCCAAGGTCGACATCGACGACGAGGGCATGATCAAGATCAGCTCCTCGAACGTCGATGAGATCGAGGCGGCGCGCAAGTGGATCCTCGGGATCGTCGAAGAGGCGGAAGTCGGCAAGATCTACGACGGCAAGGTCGTCAACATCGTCGACTTCGGTGCCTTCGTGAACTTCATGGGTGGCAAGGACGGTCTCGTCCACGTGTCCGAGATGAAGAACGAGCGCGTCGAGAAGCCGACCGACGTCGTGTCGGAAGGCCAGGAGGTGAAGGTCAAGGTCCTCGAGATCGACCAGCGCGGCAAGGTCCGCCTGTCGATGCGTGTGGTCGACCAGGAAACCGGCGAAGAGCTCGAAGACACCCGTCCCCCGCGCGAAAAGCGTGAAGGCGGCGGAGGTGGCCGTGGCGGCGAGCGCGGCGGCGATCGTCGTGGCCCGCGCAGCGGCGGTGGCGGCGGTGGCCGTGATCGTGGTGGCGACCGTGGCGGTCGCGGCAATCGCGATGGCGAAAGCGGCGGTTCGAGCGAAGGCGGCGCGCACGTGCCCGACTTCCTCAAGGACTGATATCTTCATCCGGGTTCAAGCCCGGCTGAATTCACGATAAGACCGGGGCCGCGATCCATTCGCGGCCCCTTTCGTTTGGAGAACCCCGATGCTGCCGCGCGAAACCCTTGCCACCGCCGAGATTCCGGGCGGCGACACGCTCACCCTGGTCAGCCATGGGCGCGACCACATCATCATGCTCGGCCGCGACGAGCTGATGGGAACGCGGATGCAGTTCAGCGAGGAGCAGCTCGCCGAGCTGACGCTGGAACAGATCGACGCGCCCGCCCCGCGTGTGCTGATCGGCGGCTATGGCATGGGTTTCACCTATCGCGCCGCGCTGGCGGCGATCCCGGCGGATGGCCGGGTGGTGGTCGCCGAAGTGGTGCCCGAGATCCTTGCCTGGGCGGGCGGCCCGCTGGCGCATCTGACCGGCGCGACGCTGGACGATCCGCGCGGCGAGGTGGTGCTGTGCGATGTCGCGGCGCTGATCGACGACGCCAATGACGGCACCAGCCCGAAATTCGACGCGATCCTGCTCGATGTCGACAATGGCCCCGACGGCATCGTCCGCGATGGCAACGAGCGGCTCTACACCCGCACCGGCATCGCCCGTTCGCGCGACGCGCTCAGGCCCGGCGGGATCCTCGCGGTGTGGTCCGCGGCGCCCGATCTCAAGTTCCGCGGGCGGCTGAAGGATGCTGGCTTCGAGGTCGAGGAGCGCCGGGTGCGCGCGCGGCCGAACAACAAGGGTCCGCACCACACCATCTGGTTCGCGCGGGCAGCTTGATCGCCGCGGGCTTCTTCAGCCCTGCCTGAGCCGCAGCCGCCCGCTGAAATCGCGCTTGCCGACCGGAACGCCCAGCATTCGCAGGATGTTGTAGGCGGTGGCGGCGTGGAAGTAGAAATTGGGCTGGCTGAAGCTGAGCAGGAATTCCTCCGCCGCGAACTCCAGCTTGAAGTCGCGGAATTCGAACCGCATGTCGCGCCCGATCGCCTGTTCGAGATCGTCCTCGGAGACCTGCTCGAGCGCCGCACGCGCCTGGGCCAAATGTTCGCGAAGGCCATCGAAGCTCTCGGGCGGCGGCGAGAGGTCGGGCTGGAACACGCCGTTCGCCACCCCCGCCAGCGCGCCGGCGGTGTGCACCGCCACGCTCTTAACCTGATAGGTGAAGGGCAACATGTCCTCATAGATGCGGGCGGACAGGACATGCGCGGGATCGTGCTCCTGCTCGCTGCACCATGCCTCTCCGCGATCCACCAGCTTTCTGGTGCTGTCGATTATCTGCAGGGCGCTGGGGACGAAGGCGGCGTGAAGCGATAGCGGCATTGGGCAACTCCCGATTGGTCGGGGGCCAGCATAGCGATCCAT
>JBBSKI010000205.1:0-2347 GCA_038256425.1 Sphingomonadales bacterium | reverse complement strand
GGTGCGCGCTCGGCTCCGGCGGCAAGAGCCGTAGCGCGGTGCTCGCGCTCGTCGGCGCGAAACTCGGTGATCAGCCCCTCCAGCTCGGGATCGGAGCCGTCCAGTTCGTCGAGCTGTTCCGTATAATGGCGGTCGATCTCCTCCTCGATCGCGGCGGTACAAGCCATCGCCGCTTCGGGGCCGATCAGCGCGCAGCCCGCGCCCAACGCGAACCCGGCGGCGCTCCACAGCGGCTGGAGCGCGGTCGGGCGCACACCCCGTTTGGCCATCAACGCATCGAATTTGGCACGGTGCCGGGCTTCCTGCACCGCCATCGCGGCGATTTCGGCAGCATAGGGTCCGCGATCCCCCATCACCGCGAGTTGGCCCTCGTAAATCCTGGTCGCGCCAAACTCTCCGGCCTGATCGACCCGCAACATGGCTTCAGTCATACCATCATTCCAGTTTTCCGAGATGAACCGCGGGCGAGCAACACCAGGATCGAAATTCCCGCCGCCCCCGATATGAGAAAATTCCACCCAGCCAGCGAAATGCCCATCAGGCTCCACGGGGCAATGTCACAACGGATCACTGGCGCGTTCATGATCGAAGCGAGCGGATCGCCGGTCGTCGCGGCTCCGGTGGCGCAGCGGGTCAGCCCCTCCCACCAGCCGTATTCGACCCCGGCGTGATACCCGCCAATGGCCCCCGACACCAGGATCGCCAGCGCGGCCAACCGGACGAGCCAATCGCTCCGCACCGCGAAAGCCGCCAGAGCCAGCACCAGCGCGGCACCGTGGGGATAGCGCTGCCACCAGCACATCTCGCACGGCGGCAGGCCAAAAAGGTATTGGGATACCAGCGCCCCGCCGAGCAACGCGGCGGGGGTCAGCAGGGCCAGCCAGTACGCCGCCTTTTTGTTTGCCGGCCGTGGCGGGTTGCTCATCCGCTACTTCCGACGCGAAGCCAAGGCGCCGGGCACGGTACGCTTGAGGGTCTGCATCGCGTAATAGAGCTGGAAGTCCTCGATACCCTTGGCCTTGAGTTCCTCCGCGGTCATCTTGAAACGCGGATCCGGGAGCTTGTCGCTTTCGAGGATCTTCTCGTCGAGATCGACCTCGTTGACCAGGTGCCCCCGCAGGTCGCTTTCGCGGAACACCCGTGCGGCGCGGGCGCGCATGTCGGGATCGGAAATTTGCGGCACAGCGATGTCGGGCTCGATCCCGCCCTCCTGCACCGATCGGCCCGAGGGAGTGAAATAGCGCGCGGTGGTCAGCTTGAGCGCGGTGTCGTTGGTCAGCTGCAGCAGCGTCTGGACGGAACCCTTGCCGAAACTCCGCTCGCCCATCACCAGCGCCCGGTTCTGATCCTGCAGCGCGCCCGCCACGATTTCGCTAGCCGAGGCCGAACCGGCATCGATCAGCACGATCACCGGAATGCCGCGCGCAATGTCGCCCGGCTGGGCCGAATAGCTTTCGTTGTCGCGCGCATAACGCCCGCGCTGCGAGACGATTTGGCCCCTGTCGAGGAACAGGTCGCTGAGCGTCACCGCCTCGTCCAGCAGCCCGCCGGGATTCTGGCGCACATCGAGAACCAGGCCCGTCGGAACCTTGCCGCCCAGCTTGGCACGGATGCCCCTGACCGCGTCGGCCACGTCCTTGCCGACTTCGGAGCTGAAGCTGGAGACGGTAACGATTCCGATCCCGTCCTTCACCTCCCAGTCGACCGGCTTGAGATCGATGATCGCACGGGTGACGGTCACGTCGAACGGCTCGGTCCGGCCCTGGCGGAAGATCGTCAGGCGGATGTCGGTGCCCGGCGCGCCACGCATCTTGTCGACCGCGTCGTCGAGCGTGCCGCCGTAGATCAGCTTGCCGTCGAGATGGGTGATGAAATCGCCCGCCTTCATACCCGCCTTGTCCGCCGGGCTTTCGCGGGTCGGCGCGATCACTTTCACCGCGCCGTCGTCCATCGTTACCGAAAGGCCGAGCCCGCCGTAAGCGCCGTCGGTCTGGGTCCGCAGGTTCTCAAAATCGCGGGCGTCGAGAAACGACGAATGGGGATCGAGGCTGGCCAGCATCCCGTCGATCGCGCCCTTGATCAGCTTGTCGTCATCGACCGGCTCGACATAGCTGGCCTTGATTCGCTGATAGATTGCCAGAAGCTTGCCAAACTGGGGCCCCGATTGCGCGTCGACCGCGGCGAGCCCGGCGGTGGTTGCGGGAAGCAACGCCACAGCGCTGACCAACAGGGCGGCCCGAAACAGGCTGGCGGGGCGGATTTTGGCGGGTTTCATCGGCTGGACTCTCCGAGGGTTCTGCGCACAATCTATAACGGCGCAGTCCTGAACGCCAGATGGGGACGGATT
>JBBSKI010000204.1:0-2349 GCA_038256425.1 Sphingomonadales bacterium | reverse complement strand
GCGCCAATATGTGAGATTGTGGCGGCTCTCCTCGCCGGGTCGCGCGTGGTTGCTGATCTCGTAGGCGGGCAGGCCGACGGCAGCGGTCATGTCGCGGGTGAGCGCGAACAGATCCGCCGCGCGCTCGTCGCCGAGAGGGGCGAAAACCCCGCGCCGGACATCGGTGGCAAAGCGCGTCGCGGCTTCGATGGTCAGCTGGTAGAGCGAAAGATGACCCGTCCCGAACGCCAGCCCGCGCTCGAGTTCGCGGCGCCAGGCTGTATCGTCCTGCCCGGGCCGGGCGTAGATGAGGTCGAAGGAAACGCGAGCGAAATGGCGTTGCGCGACTTCGATCGCCGACACCGCCTCGTCCGCATTGTGCAACCGCCCGAGGAACCGCAGCGCGTCATCCTCGAAGGATTGCACGCCCAACGAGACGCGGTTGACCCCCGCCGTAGCCAACGCAGCGAAATTTCCCGCTTCGACCGAGGATGGGTTGGCCTCCAGCGTGATCTCGATATCCGGAGCGAATCCCCACAGGCGTTCGGCCTCATCCAGCAGCCCCGCCACCAGCGCGGGCGGCATCAGGCTGGGGGTGCCGCCGCCAAAAAAAATGCTCTCGAGTTGCTCGCCGCCGGCAAGCTGCGCCTCATGGCGCAGATCGGACAACAGCGCCGCTTCCCATTGGGAATGCACGATTGTCTCGCGGACATGGCTGTTGAAGTCGCAATAAGGGCACTTCGCGAGGCAGAACGGCCAGTGGATGTAGAGGGCTTTCGCCATGGATTCCTTCAGCGAATCTTAATCTGCGCGATGCATTTTTGAGCGAATGGGACTGATTGGGAAATTTTTGCTGTTCGGCAGCACCTCGGCTTTCATATGTGCCACGGCTGCGCCCCTATTCGCAAGCGAAGCCTCGTGGCGCGGCAGTTCCGCCAGCGCCGAGCGCGAGGCGCAAATACAGAACGCGGCTTATGGTTTCGATCCCGCCGACCGGATCGCCTCGCGCATTCTCGACACCCACAACGCCGAACGCGAGCGGCTGCGGCTGCCGCGGCTGAAATGGAACCCGCATCTCGAACGCGAGGCCGCCGAATGGGCGCGCTCGCTTGGCCGCCGCGGGGTGCTCGAACATGCAGACGGGCAGCAACGCAACGGCACCGGCGAGAATTTGTGGATGGGCACCGCGGGCGCCTGGAACGTCGAGACGATGGTCGGGATGTTCCTCGACGAGCGTAAACACTACCGAGACGGCGCCTTTCCCGATGTCTCGCGCACCGGAAACTGGGCCGATGTCGGACATTACACGCAGATCGTCTGGCGCGACACACGCGAGGTCGGTTGCGCGATGGTCACGAGCCGCGGCAACGATGTGCTGGTGTGCCGTTACTGGCCCGCGGGCAATGTCTGGGGCGCAAAGGCCTTCTGAGATGCTTGCGGCCCAGGCGTAGGCATCAAGGGAACTGCTCGGCAACCAGCTTTGCAAAGGCGTCGGCGCGGTGGCTGATGCGGTGTTTTTCTTCCGGCTCCAGCTCGGCGAAGGTTCGCTCCATACCCTCGGGCACGAACACCGGATCGTAGCCGAACCCCAGTTTTCCGCGCGGGGGCCACACCAAGCTCCCCGGCGCGCGACCCTCGTAGACCGCGCTCTCGCCATCGGGCCAAGCCAGCGCCAGCACGCAATGGAAGGCTGCGGCGCGCGAGGAATCGGGCCCGCGCTGCTGCAGCATCCCCTCGACCTTGCCCATCGCCATGAACCAGTCGCGACCCGCAGGGCCTTCGAACCATTGCCGCTCGGCCCAGTCGGCGGTGTAGACTCCTGGCCGCCCGTCGAGCGCCTCGACCGCCAGCCCACTGTCGTCGGCCAGCGCGACGATGCCCGAGGCCTCAGCCGCGGCATGCGCCTTAAGCAGCGCGTTCTGGACGAAAGTCGTGCCCGTCTCGGCCGGTTCCGGCAGGCCCAGCGACCCGGCCGACAGGCAATTGAGCCCATGCGGCTCGAGCAGCGCCGAGATTTCCTTCAGCTTGCCCGCGTTATGCGTGGCGATCACCAGCGAGCCGGGGCCGAGACGACGGGTCACCGGCGCACGGCCTCCCCCTGCGCCGCGAAGATGCGGTCGCAGCCGATCCGGGCGAGCCGCAGCAGCCGCAGCAGGCCTTCCTCGTCATAGGCAGCGCCCTCGGCAGTGGCCTGCGCCTCGGCGATCTTGCCGCCCTCGAGCAGGACGAAATTGGCATCCGCCTCGGCGTTGGAATCCTCGGGGTAGTCGAGATCGAGCACCGGAGTGCCCTGGTATATCCCGCAGGAGACCGCCGCGACCTTGGACAGGATCGGATCGTGGCTGATCGCGCCGCTCTTCATCAGCCCGT
>JBBSKI010000203.1:0-2374 GCA_038256425.1 Sphingomonadales bacterium | reverse complement strand
CCCGCCTTCTCAATTTGGCCGACTGTATTGGCCGTCACGTTGTCCGACACTTCGGGTAAAATGGTTAAAATCGGGTTCACCCCAATGTTCCGGCTATCTGACCGCCCACCTGGCCAATGCCGGCGCCGTAATTTGTCGCGATGACCCAAAGACCCGCGCCGGAGATGGCCAGGCCATAGGGGATCTGGATGCGTCCGCGCCGCTGGGAAAGGGTGTGAATGACCGCGAAGATCACGGTCAGCAGACCGCCGAGCAGCGCCATCAGGATCAGCAGGGTGAAATAGGGCTGGAGCGGCAGCCACAATGCGAGCGCGGTCAGCAGCTTGACGTCGCCCCCGCCCATCATCCGCATGGCGAACAGCCCGGCGAGGATCGCAAAGGCAGCCAGTGCGATGCCGAACTGGATCGCCACGCCGGGCCACAGCGCAAGGCCTGTGGCCCACCAGAACAGCGGTGCGGTGAGCGCGATCCCGGCGGTCAGCCAGTTGTCGATCTGGCGGCGGCGCAAATCGGTAAACGCGGCGACAAGCAGCGCGATTGCCAAGGCTGCCACCAGCCCGTAAGTCGTTATTTCCCCCGTCATGGGGCAGTAACTACGCGCTATGACTTACCAAATAGTAACTATCGCCGACAGGTCGGGATTATCCACGCAGACACCATCCCGACTGGCCGCCCGGGCAAGGGAACTGGCGTGAAGTTCGACCGGCGGGCCATTCCGCCGGGCGCGCGTGAGTCCCTCTGGACCGCGGCGGACGGCCACAGAATTCGCCGGATCGACTGGGACGGACCCCGGGCGGAGGCGTCCGCCGCGCCGCCACGCGGTTCGTTGCTGTTTTTCCCCGGACGCGGCGACCACTACGAGAAATACCTCGAGACGCTGCAACACTGGGCCGATCTGGGCTGGCGGGTGACCGCCGCCGACTGGCGCGGGCAAGCCGGATCGGGCCGCTTCGGCAGCGACGCCCGGACCGGACATATCGAGGATTTCGCGCTGTGGCTCGACGATCTGGCTGAATTCTGGGCGGGGTGGTCCGCCGAACATCCCGGCCCGCACGTGCTGGCCGGCCACTCGATGGGCGGGCACCTGGCGCTGCGCGGAGTGGCGGAGGAGCGGGTCGCTCCCGGCGCCCTGGTGCTCATCGCGCCGATGCTGGGCTTTGTCGGGCGAATGCCCGGCGCGATCATGCAACCGCTGGCGCGGGCCATGGCGGCGATCGGCGATCCGCGCCGTCCGGCCTGGAAGGGCAGCGAGAAGCCGGGTGAGAAATACCCCTGGCGCAACGCCCTGCTGACTCACGACGAAGCCCGCTATGATGACGAGCTGTGGTGGCGCGAACATCGCCCCGAAGTCGCGATGGGGCCGGGATCGTGGCGCTGGGTCGAACGCGCCTATGCCTCGATGCGTGCGCTGGAGGCGCCCGGCGTGCTCGAAGCCGTGACGATCCCGGTGATCATCCTGGCCACCCCGCACGACCGGCTGGTCGGCTGGCGCGCGATCGTCCGCGCCGCGCGGCGCATGACCCGCGCCCAGCTCGTCCGGTTCGATTCCGAGGCGCGCCACGAGATCCTGCGCGAGTCCGATCCGGTGCGCGCCAAGGCGCTGCGCCTGATCGATGCGTTTCTCGATCAGGTGGTTCCCGCCCCACAATGAACCAGCCTTCATGACCGACACTTACGACATCGCGATCGTTGGCGCGGGAATGGCCGGGGCTTCGCTTGCCGCCGAGCTTGCGCCATACGCATCGGTGCTGGTGCTCGAACGCGAGGCGCAACCGGGCTACCATTCGACCGGGCGATCGGCGGCGTTCTGGGAAGAAAGCTATGGCGGTCCGCAGGTCTATCCGCTGACCGCTGCCTCGGAGGCTTTCCTGCGCGAGGGCGGGTTCCTCTCCCCGCGCGGCGCCTTGAACATCGGGCGCGAAGCGGACCGCGCGAAAGTCGAGCGCTTCGTCGCGCGGTTTCAGGCGGCGGGGGTGCGGATCGAGTTGCTAGACCGCGCCGGGGTTGCCGCCAAGGTGCCGGGGCTGCGCGCGGACTGGACCTGCGGTGCGTGGGAGCCGGCCTGCGCCGACATCGACGTTGCCGGAGTCCACGCGCACTATCTCGCGGCGGCACGGCGCGGCGGCGCGCGGATCGAATGCAATGCAGCGCTCGAACGCGCGACCCGCGAGGGCGCAGGCGAGGGCGAAGTCTGGCGGCTGGCGACCGCGCGCGGGGCGGAGTTTCGCGCCGGAGTGCTGGTGAACGCGGCCGGGGCCTGGGCCGATGCGGTGGCAGGGCTGGCCGGAGCCGCGCCGCTCGGCATCGCGCCCAAGCGGCGCACGGTGGCGCAGCTGCGCACAGATCCCGCCCCCCCGCGCGATCTGCCGCTGGT
>JBBSKI010000202.1:0-2400 GCA_038256425.1 Sphingomonadales bacterium | reverse complement strand
TTCGTGGGAGAATGTCAGGCCCGTGCGGCGGAGTCGAGATCGATTAATCGCGCGGTTAAGACGTGGCGCCGGGCAATGGAAAGCTGTCGATCAGCTGCCATACCGACGGATCATCGAGATCCCCCAACACGCGTTCGGCCACGGCTTCGGGCGCGACGCTGTCGAAGCGATACCAGTGATCGCCCCCGCTCAACGGAGAGCCCAGACGGTGACGGTGATGGAGATAGGTCGTGTTGACCTTGGCAACGGGAATATGCCGTCCGTGGAACGACAGGCCGCTCTCACTCCCGCGGGCCAGCTCGACAACGAAGGCGCCACCCGCCGAACGAAATTGGAAGGTGAGATAGTCGCAGGCCCCATTCCTGAGACGGTGCAGGTGAGGCAGCGATCCCTTGAAGCCCATTTCGCGCAGTCGCGGCAGGATCAAGGCCTTGATCGCCGCATCAATATCCGCGCGCGCGAACATGCTTAGTGCCGCGCCGCAATCATGGCCGCGACATCGACGAATTTTTCGCGCGGGGCGCCTTCGCGGGCGGCCTGGGTCTCGGCCGCCTCGATCCGCTTCCAGTCGTCGAACGTCACCACATCGAGCCCGCGCTCGACCGCCAAGGCGTCGAAACCCGCACCGCCCGGCCGGGAGCCGCCGTGGTTATCTCCCACGATCCGCTCGATCACCGAGGCGGCATCGGGACGATTGGTGCCAATCGTGCCGGAAGGACCACGCCGCGCCCAACCCGTGCAGTACAGGCCCGGCATGATGCACCCATCGTCGTTGGCGAAGCGGCCCTCCCGCTCATCGAACGGCACGCCTGAAATCGGCGAGGTCTTGTAGCCGATGCAGCTGATTACCAGCGAGCAGGGGATCGTGTAGGTTTCGCCGGTGCCGACCGCGCGGCCCGCTTCCAGGCGAGTCCGTTCGACCTCAATCCCTTCCACCTTTCCATTGCCCAGCAATGCTTTGGGGGCGGCAAAGAAGTCGAATTCTATCTCCTGCGCCATATCCGCGCGGGTTGCCTCGGGAATGGCGGCCATCGAGCGCAAGTGGGTCACCGACTTGCGGATGCCCGGCTCGAGCAGCGCATCCTCGCCGATCTCGGGCAGGTCGGCGGCCTCGACGCGCGGGCTGGCGCGGTGGAGATGGAGCAGTTCGCCAAGCTCCTTGGGGGTCATCATGATCTGGTGCGGCCCGCGCCGCCCCAGGATCACGATGCGGCGTATTCGCGAGGTTTGCAGCGCCTCGAGCGCGTGACCGACGATATCGCTCCCGGCAAATTCGGCGCGGGTCTTGGCAAGGATCCGCGCGACGTCGAGCGCGACGTTGCCCATGCCGATCACCACGGCGGTCTCGCCCGACAGGTCCGGATCGAGCGCCGCGAACTGCGGGTGGCCGTTGTACCAGCCGACGAACGCCGCACTGCCGAACACGTTGGCGAGCCCCGCGCCGGGCAGATCGAGCACGCGATCGTTGGGCGCGCCGGTGGCGAGCACAACCGCGTGGTAGAGCCGCTGCAATTCGGCAATGGCCACGTCGCTGCCGATGTTCACATTTCCGACGAACCGCACCTGCGGGGAAAGCGCAGCCTTTTCGTAGCGCGCCGACACCGCCTTGATCGACTGGTGATCGGGCGCGACCCCGGTGCGGATCAGGCCATAGGGCACCGGCAACCGGTCGAACACGTCGATGCGGACCTCATCCCCCCACTTCTTGAGCGCGGCTTCGGCGGTGTAGTAACCCGCAGGGCCGGACCCGATGATGGCGATGTGGCGCATTTACGCGGCCATCCTCGCCGCTTCCGGCTCGTCGAGAAACGCGCGCAAACTCGACAGGGTCTGCTCGCGGTGGCTGAGCATGAACAGGTGACCGCCGCCCTCGAACACTTCGAGACGGCTGTTGGGAATCAATGATTTCAGGATCTTGCCGTTGATGACCGGGACGATTGCGTCGTCTCCGCCCATCATGATCAGCGTTTCCTGGCGCAGGAAGGGCAGGGCCGGCAGGCTGGTCCAGCCGATCATCGCCAGCAACTGATAGATGTATCCACGCTTCGAGGGTGGGGTGATCCGCCCGATGTGGCCAGCCCCAAGTTCATCGGATCCGCCGACCGCACCGCCGTAAAGCGTCTTGAAATGCCGTTCCATGAAGGCGGCATCGACGTAGCGGCGCGGATCGGCCATCTTGCTCAGCGCCGACAGTTTTCCGGGCACCATCAGCATTCCCGGCGTGGTCGCCGCGAGGATCAGGCGGCGCACCTTGCCGCTGTGCTGAAGGGTGAAGTGCTGCGCCATCGCCCCGCCCCAGCTTACCCCCATGACGTCGACCTGTTCGATTCCGTCGCGGATCAGCAGTTCGTTGGCGCACAGGCTCATCGTCACCGGGTGATAGGGCATCACCGGATCGGG
>JBBSKI010000201.1:0-2410 GCA_038256425.1 Sphingomonadales bacterium | reverse complement strand
CAGAGTCCATCGTCGTGGCTGAGGTCGTGCCAGCGCGGGTCCATATCGTCCGCAACCCAGAACTTCTCCACATTGTAGCGCGGCCCCTTGCTCGTGAGCCAGCCCCAACCTTCCTTCGGATCGACGATGAGGAGACCGAACATGCCCATTTCGAAATGCAGCACCGTGTTGCGGTGGCAATGATAGAGGTTGGTGCCGGGTTGGTGGGGCCGCCACTGATAAGTGTACTCGCCAGCCTCGAACGAGACGTGCCCGACGCCATCGTTGAAGGTGGTCGGCAGGATGCCATGGTGGTGGATCGTGTGCGGTCCCTTTCGCGACTTCAACTGGGTATGGACGAGCTGCCCCTGCCGCACGCGGATCGGCGGCGAGGGATAGACGGCGCGGCGGTAAGCGGGGTTCGAACTGGTCGGATCGATGAACCCCCAGAAGTCGATATCGCGGCCGTCGGGCGCGGTCAGCTTCCCGCTATCGAATTCCCGCCGGATCACGACGTCGGGCCTGAGCTTGTCCGGTGTCTCCGGATCCTCCTTGAAGACCCGGCAGCCATAGGTCGAGAAAGAGATCGGATTGTCTCCGGCTCCCGTGCCCTCATAGTCGAATGGATCATCGGCCATCAGAGGAGCCCCTTCTTGATCTTATACTGTTCGTAGGTGCCGAGCAGCTCCCAGTGGGTGACCAAGCCTTGCGGGTAATTGCCGCCGCCGGCGGTGTTCGCCATCTCGCAATGGCAGTGCATCACGTAGCGCATCGGGAACGGCTCCTGCTTCGGAGGCCAGACCGGGGCATCGAGCGGTCTCTGGAACGGCAGCAATATGTCCTTGCGCTCCATCGGCGGCATCGCCCACACGTCGAGCGCGAAGATGTTATCGCGAACGACCACGGCGCCCTCGTCGTCCGTCTCGGTGAGTTCGAAGACGTCGTTGCCGTGGATGTGCAGCGAATGCGTGCACAGCCCCGCGTTGAGGGTGCGGATCATCGCCGGCTGGCCTTCGTAGCCCTCCGGCTCAATCAGCCCGGAATAGGAAAATTTATCGTCGGGCAGATCGTTGTGCCCCGCGGTGTCGAACCCGCTCACGCCGTTGATCGCGAAATAGTCCGGCGTGAACGAGGAGTCCCAGACGCTCCCGTCGACATACTCCTTGTTCGCGATGCGCCGGGCCAGGCCCGAGTCGAACTCCGAGGTGACCCACACCAAATCGCGGGGGTGATTTTCATCCAGCCCAGGGTCCGGGTCCCACTTGTTGCCTGGGAATTCACCGTGGCCGAGCGCGTCGAAGAGCGCGCGCACCTCCTTGGTCTGCTGGTCATAATTGTAGGGGATGGGCGAGCCCGCGGGCGTCTTCGTGCCTGCGCGCGGCAGGACGATCAGCGCGCCGTTGAGGCCGAGGATACGGTTCACCGGAAAGTTGTACGGATCGAAATAGAGATAGCTTCCCGGCGGGAGCCCGGCGATGGTGTATTTCCCGGTCTGATTCTTGTAGATTGGATCTTCGCGCAATGTCATGCCGGTGACCGCGAAGGCGTGGGGGAGGTCATCGCGGTTGGTGATCCAGATGTCGAGCGTTTCCCCTTCGGTCATCCAGATCACGGGATGAAGGCCATTACGGCCTATGGTCGCGATGTCCTCGCCTTCGACCTCGAACAGATTGGCGAAGACCAAGTTGCCGTCGATCACCGGAGATTCCCACGGCGCGATGGTCATGTTGATGCGGCCCGAACGTAGGATCCGCCTCCGCGGGAGGCGCGGATCCACCACCTGCGCCATCGCCGGCGACAGCGCCCCCGCAGCGGCGACGGCGCTACCCAGCTGGAGAAATTGACGACGGTCCATTGGCTGCCCCTTGTTGCTTCACCGCTCCCAATTATCGTTTTAGCCAGAGCGCGCTTTTTTGCTGAGCTTGGCGACCGTCGCGACCAATTCGGCCGGAGCGGCATCGTGGAAGCCGTAGCCGGCGACCTTCGTGTCGGGCGCGACGAAATAGATGCGCGAGCTGTGATCGATGCTGTGCCCCGTTTCACCCTTGCGTGGGGGCTTGTGCTCGCGTGCCACCTTGAAGGCGCGCGCCGCATTGTTGAGCTGGAGGCGCGTGCCGGTGAGGACGGTGAGGTCGCTGCCCCACGTCCCCGCCAGCCCGCGCATCGCCGCGATCTGGGTCATGTGCCCATGATCGTGACCGTGGCTCGCCACCGGGACGTTGCCGCCGTTGACCCGCGAGATCATTTGCTGCGGCGGCGCCTCGATGTCGACGAACACGGCGCGCGCCTTGACCCCCTGGTCGCGCAGCATCCGCGCCGCCTTGACGATCTTGGGCGTGGCGACCGGGCAGCTGCCCTGGCAGCGGGCGTAGCCGAAGAAGAGCAGGGTCCATTGCCCCTTGAAGTCGGCGGCGGTCACGGGCCGGTTCTT
>JBBSKI010000200.1:0-2438 GCA_038256425.1 Sphingomonadales bacterium | reverse complement strand
CGGGTTTTCCGATGGGTAGCGTTGTCGATCGCGCGCTGGAGATCGCCGAGGAGAAGTTCATCGCCTCCTCGGGCCCCGGCGGGCAGAACGTCAACAAGGTGGCGACCGCGGTGCAATTGCGCGTCGATGTCTTCCAGATCGGGCTTTCGCCCGAGGCTTTCGAGCGGCTGAAAATCCTGGCCGGAAGCAGGCTGACGCAGGATGGCGAGATCCTGCTCACCGCCAACGAGCACCGCACGCAGGAGCGCAACCGCGAGGCGGCGCGGGTGCGGCTGGTCGCGCTGCTCGACGAGGCGCTCACCCCGCCCAAGAAACGCCGCAAGTCGCGGCTCAACCGGATCGGCAAGACCCAGCGGCTCAAGACCAAGAAGGAGCGCGGCGCGGTCAAGGCGAAGCGCGGCGCGGTACGCAAGGGGACCGACTGGTGATCGCTTGACTTTGGCGGGTGATTCGCGCAATGGCCCCAGCTTGACGGGCGGCGCGATGCGTCGCCCCCTGTTTTTCAAACCGATCTTTTTTCAAACCCATGTTTTCGGGGCCCGGCCCCTCTCGACACAGATTAGGACCGCGTCATGGCGAAGCCCGCAACCGTCAAGATCAAGCTCGTCTCGACCGCCGATACGGGTTTCTTCTATGTGACCCGCAAGAATCCGCGGAACACGACCGAAAAGATGACCTTCCGCAAGTATGATCCCGTCGTGCGCAAGCACGTCGAGTTCAAGGAAGCCAAGATCAAGTAAGCCGACGACTTGCTGAACGCCGGGAACGTAGCGGGTTCAGTGACGGTTCAATGCTCCGACCCTAGTAACCGGAGCATGATAACCATGTCCTCGATTTTCGCCCATCCGATTCGCGCCGTTTCGGCGCTTGCGCTCGCTGCGGCCCTGCCGCTGGCAGCCGTCGTCGCTCCCGTCCCGGCCGAGGCTGCCGCGGGCGATCTCGACAAGGCGGTCGCCGCTCTGCGCGGCATCTCCACGCTCAAGGCCGATTTTACCCAGACCGACCGCCAGGGCCGCACCATCGGCGGCGAGCTGACGCTCAAGCGTCCGGGCAAGATCCGTTTCCAGTACGAGAAAAGCGCGCAGATGCTGGTCGTTTCCAACGGCAGCTCGCTCTATCTGGTCGATTACGAGGTCGATCAGGTCCAGCGCTGGCCGATCGCCAATTCGCCGCTCGGCGCGCTGCTCGATCCCAATCGCGACGTGAAGAAGTTCGGCAAGCTGGTTTCGACCAGCCACCCCGATGTGGTGAGCGTCGAGGTCCGCGATCCCAAGCGTCCGGAATTCGGTGTGATCACGCTGATCTTCAACCGCGATGCGGCATCCCCCGGCGGGCTGCGGCTTACACATTGGGTTGCGCTCGATTCGCAGAACCACCGCACCGTCGTGCGACTGCGCAACCACCGCTACGGCGTGTCGGTCGCGGACAGCGCATTCCGCTTTTCCGACCCGCGCAAATCGTCCCGTCGCCCGGGCTGAACGGGTCGGGGCCGGGTTGCGCGCTGGGTGCGACCAATTGCGGCGCACCGTTCATTTTCGGTCAATCCAATCGGGTCTAATTCTAGTCACAGAGAGCGGTCGGAGACGGGTTTCCCCCCTGTTGCCCAACCTTCGATAGGCCGCTCTCTACTAGCGTGACGAACGCACAAAGGAACCCTCGCGCCAATGCCCCCGGCGCGGGGGTTTTCCTTTGCGTGCGCCGATCCGATTAGTCCGCCCAGCCATAGGCGGCGCGGATGATGCGATAGATCAGGTTCTGCTCGATCACCCCGCGCACCCGCTGCGCCCCCGGACCCTGCGCGTAGAGCGCGACATCCTCGCCCGCATGGGTTTCCGAACCCAGCGGGATCGTGGCTTGCTGGCGTGCGGCGACGCCGGTTTCGGGCACCGCGCGTTCGCCCACCACCGCGCCGGGGCCGTTGGCATAGCCCAGCGTGGTGTAGGGCTTACCGTCCGCCGCCAGCGTCGGCGCGCCGCCCATCTCGTCGGTCGGATGGGGCGGGACCACGTGGCCGAGGATCGGATTACCGCGCTGCGGATAGCCGGCGATGGTAAAGACATGGCTGTGATCGGCGGTGACGAGGATCATCGTCTCCTCGGGATCGGTGTTGTCGATCGCATATTGGATCGCGCGGGCGAATTCGACCGCCTCTTCCAGTGCATAGCCCGCCTGGCCGGCATGATGGGCATGGTCGATCCGGCCCCCTTCGACCACGAGATAGTAGCCCTCCGGGTCGGGCTTGAGGCGCGCGATAGCTGCTGCGGTCAGATCGGTCAGCGTGGGTTCTGCAGTCTCGGCCGGGCGATCGACCATATAGGTCATGTGGCTGTCCGAAAACAGGCCGAGGACCGGCCGGTCGGCGGGAGCGGCAGCGAGCGAAGCGGCATCGTCGACGAAGGTCCCGCCGGTGCGCGCGGCCCAGTCCGCCGGTAGATTGG
>JBBSKI010000199.1:0-2447 GCA_038256425.1 Sphingomonadales bacterium | reverse complement strand
GCGTCAACGTCACGCTGGGGCTGCCGATCGTTCGCACCTCGCCCGATCATGGCACGGCCTTTTCCCTGGCCGGGACCGGGCAAGCGCGCGCCGGGGCCACCATCGCGGCTATTCGCATGGCAGGGGAATGTGCGTCGCGGCGACTGGCAGCGCCCAGTTGACCGTCCTCCCTCCCCTTCGCGAAGTCATCGCTCGCCACGGCCTGTCGGCAAGCAAGGCGCTGGGCCAGAACTTCCTGTTCGACGAACAACTGCTCGGCAAGATCGCCGCCATTCCGGGTGAGTTAGACGGCGCGCAGGTGCTGGAGATCGGCCCGGGACCCGGCGGCCTGACCCGCGCGCTGCTGCGGGCCGGGGCGCGGGTCACGGGAATCGAGCGCGACGCGCGCTGCCTCCCCGCCCTGGCCGAACTGGCCGAAGCGTTTCCGGACCAGTTGCGCGTGATCGAAGGTGACGCGCTGAAAGTGGCGCACGGCATCGAAGGCCCGTTCCACATCGTCGCCAACCTGCCCTACAATGTCGGTACCGCGCTGTTTGTTGGCTGGCTGGGGGGGGAATCCTGGCCGCCGCAATGGTCCTCGCTGACGCTGATGTTCCAGCAGGAGGTTGCGCAACGGATCGTCGCCGCGCCCGGCTCGTCTGCCTACGGACGCCTGGCAGTCCTCGCGCAATGGCGCAGCTCGGCGCGCCTGGCGCTGAAAGTTCACCGCAGCGCCTTCACCCCGGCGCCCAAGGTGATGTCGGCAGTGGTCCATGTCATACCGCAGACGATGCCCGCGGGGGTCTCGGCGCGGATGCTCGAACGCCTGACCGAAGCCGCCTTCGGCCAGCGCCGCAAAATGCTGCGGCAAAGCGTCAAGAACCTACCGGGCGCGCTGGCGGCGCTGGGCAAACTGGGGATCGACGAGACCCGGCGCGCCGAAACGCTGAGCGTAGCGGAGTTCGTCGCTGTGGCTCGCGAGCTGAGCTAGGCTCCGGCTTTCACCCGCAATCGCCAGGCGTGGAGCAACGGCTCGGTATAGCCGCTCGGCTGCTCGATACCCTTGAACACCAGCTCGCAAGCCGCCTGGAACGCCGCACCATCCCAATTGCCCGCCATGGGGCGATAGCCCGGATCGCCGGCGTTCTGCGCGTCGACCTTGGCGGCCATGCGGTGGAGCGAATCCATCACCTGGTCGCGGGTGCAGACCCCGTGCAGCAGCCAGTTGGCAATGTGCTGCGAAGAAATCCGCAACGTGGCCCGGTCCTCCATCAATCCCACATCGGAAATGTCGGGCACTTTCGAACAACCCACGCCCGCGTCGATCCAGCGCACGACATAGCCGAGCAGCCCTTGCGCATTGTTGTCGAGTTCGTCGCGAATCTCCGCTTCGAACCAGTTGGTGCCTTCAGCCAGCGGGATGGCCAGCAGCTCTTCCAGGCCCGGGACCGTCTCAGCCGCGATATGGTGCTGAACATCGAAAACGTCGACCTGGTGATAATGCAGCGCGTGCAGCGTTGCGGCGGTCGGCGATGGCACCCAGGCGGTGTTGGCCCCGGTGCGCGGATGGCCGATCTTCTCCATCATCATCGCGTTCATCCGGTCGGGAGCGGCCCACATGCCCTTGCCGATCTGCGCCCTTCCCGCAAACCCAGCACTCAACCCTATGGCAACGTTGCGTTTTTCATAGGCTGCAATCCATCCCGATTGCTTCATCGCGCCTTTGCGGATCATCGCTCCGGCCTGCATCGAGGTGTGCATCTCGTCGCCCGTGCGATCGAGGAAGCCGGTGTTGATGAACACGATCCGATCCTTGACCGCGTGGATGCAGGCGGCAAGGTTGGCCGAAGTACGCCGCTCCTCGTCCATGACGCCGACCTTGACCGAATGACGGGGCAGTTCGAGTAGGTCCTCGACTGCATCGAACAGGTCATTGGTAAATGAGCTTTCTTCCGGCCCATGCATTTTGGGTTTGACGATGTAGATCGAGCCGCCCGATCCATCTTTTGGGCTCGAATTGCGGAACCGCGCCAACCCGGCCAGATCGTGTGCGCCAATCGCGCTGGTGAAGACCGCGTCCATGATCCCCTCGGGAATTTCGCCACCATCGGCGAGGTGAATCGCCGGGTTGGTCATCAGGTGGCCAACATTGCGGACGAACAGCACGCTGCGCCCCTTGAGGCTGAGCGGATCGCCGTGGGCATCGGCCCAGTCGCGGTCGGGTTCGAGCGCGCGGGTCACTTGGCCGCCGCCCTTGGCAAAGGTCGCGGTCAGGTTGCCGCGCATCAGCCCCAGCCAGTTGCGATAGGCGTGGAGCTTATCCTCGGCATCCACCGCAGCGACTGAATCCTCCAGATCGACGATGGTGGTCAGCGCCGATTCGAGCACGATGTCTGACAATCCCGCCGGGTCGGTCGCGCCGATCGGATGCTTGGGATCGATGACAAGTTCGATATGCAAGCCATTGT
>JBBSKI010000198.1:0-2523 GCA_038256425.1 Sphingomonadales bacterium | reverse complement strand
GCAACCGATTTCAACGGCCACCTCCAGTCGCTTCGGCTCAACAGCCCGGCCCAGGTCGACGAAAGCGAGCACCGCCTGCCGATCGGGTTCCGCCATGTCGCCTCGCGCACCGAACCCGGCGACATGGCCGCGCCGCTCGAACTGGTCTTCGCAGCGCGCGCGACCGCCAGCTTTCCCGGCGCATTCCCGCCGCTCACCCTCGATGAGATCGATCGGTTGGGGGCCGAACGCGGGCTGGACTGGCCGGGACGCGATGCGTTCCTCGCGCGGATCATGCCGGCGCACGCAAAGAAGGGCACGCTGGGACAAGTGGCGCTGGTCGATGGTTCGGTGCTGGTCAACGCACCCTTCGCCGCCGCGATCGACGTGTTGCGCGATCGGCCCGCTCAGCGTGAGGTCGATCGGCGGATCGTCTATATCGATCCCAAGCCGGATCGCTCGCGGATCGATCCGCGTCAGGGGAGCACGGTCGGCTTCTTCAAGGCGATTTTCGGCTCACTCTCGTCGATTCCGCGCGAACAGCCGATCCGCGACAACCTCGAAACCCTGGCCACGCAATCGCGCGAGCGTGGAAAACTGCGCGCAATCGTCGAGGCGCTGCGCCCCGAGGTCGAGGACGCGGTTGAGCAATTGTTCGGCTACACGCTGTTTCTGGACCGGCCGACGGCCAAGCGCCTGACCGGATGGCGCGCGAAGGCCCAACAGGCCGCCGCCGAGCGCGCGGGCTTCGCGTTCCACGGCTATGCCCAGATCAAGATGGCGGGAATCGTGGACAGTCTGGCCGGGCTGATCGTCGAAGCCGCGCCCGAGCTGGACCCACATCTGGGCGGCGACCGCGCCGAATCCCTGACGCAGCGCATCTGGGAGCATTTGCGCAGCACCGGGCTCGATCGGCTGACCTCGCTGCGCGGCGGCGCGGCGGCCGAGACCGTGGCCTTCCTGCGCGCGCACGATCTGGGCTTTCGGGTGCGTCGCCTGCGCCTGCTCGCGCGGCGGCTGGCGCGCGATTGGGGCGATCTCGACCCTGAGTCCGAGGCCGCACGCGAGCCCGCCCGCGCGACGGTGTTCGAGGCGCTCGCGCCTTATCTGGCGCTCGAACCGGTCGCGGCGCTGGGTGACGATTTTGCCGAACTGGCGAAAGCTGCGCGGGTCGATCCCGGCCCGGCGCTCAGCGCCATCGCGGCGCGGCGCGACCTGAACGCGATCGACCTGCGGGTCGATGCGATGCTGGCCGAGGCGCTCGCCAGGATGCCCAAGTTGCTGCGCCGCCGCGTGCTGCTCGCCTACCTGGGTTTCCCGTTTTACGACGTCGCCACTCTGCCGCTGCACAAGGGCGAGGGGCTCAACGAGTTCGACCCGGTGAAGGTCGATCGCATCTCGCCCGAGGACTGCGGCTCGATCCGCAGCGGAGGCACCAAGGCGATGCTGCGCGGGATCGAATTCTTCAGCTTCGGCGCCTTTTTCAGCCGCGTCTACCGCGAGAACGACTATCTGTGGGGGCGCCTTCACGGGGCCGAACGGATCATCGACCTGATCGCCTCGACGGTCGAGCAACCGCTGGACGAGGCGACGCTGCGCGGGTTCAAGCGCGAGGCGTTCTTGGCGATCCTTGCCGAAGAAGAGCCGCACCTGACGACCGACGCGGGCCTGGTGGCGGGCATCCGCGCGGAAGTGCTGCGCGGCTAGACCCTGTCTAGTGGGCGTGCTCGTGTGAGGGTGCCGCGAGGCTGGCCCAGGCCGCCCGGGCGAAACCCTCGCTGTCGATGAATGCCTTGGGTTGGTCCAGCGCCTTCAGCGGGTTGGTGGCAAGAAACGCTTCCAGCGTTGCGCCCCCGTCCCTGGCCTTGCGCACCGTGTCGAGCGCCCCGGCAATTCGGTCGCGCCATGCCTGAAGTCCGGCGCGGTCCGTCACCGGGCCATGTCCGGGTATCACCCTGGTTTCGGCGTTGGTCATCGCCAGCAGTTTGTCGAGCGAGGCAACCAGATGGACCGTATTGCCCCCAGATTCGAGATCGACGAACGGAAACGGTGCGTTGCTCATCATCATGTCGCCGGTGTGGAGGACGTTGGCCTTGCGCCAGTACAAGGCGGTGTCGCCATCGGTGTGCCCTCCGCCGGTGAACATCGCCGCGATTTCATCGCCATTGAGGTGGAAGGTCACGCCGTCGTCGTAGGTCACGACCGGCAGCCCTTGGGGCGGCGTAGGCGGAATGACGCCGAACCGCGTCTTGGCCCCGGCGGCAAGCCTTACGCGCACCGTCTTGTGGGCGAAGATCGTCGCGGTCTTGCCGAAATTCTCGTTCCCTCCGGCGTGATCGAAATGCCAGTGGGTATTGACCACGTAGCGCACAGGGCTTGCGCCCAATGCCGCGACGGCGGCGACGATCTTCCCGGTCAGCGGAGCGAACTGGTCGTCGATCAGCACTGTGCCATCGGGCCCGTGCGACACGCCGATGTTGCCACCCGCCCCGAACAGCACCGCAACACCGGGAGCCAGCGTCTCCGCCCTGATTTCGACTTTCG
>JBBSKI010000197.1:0-2532 GCA_038256425.1 Sphingomonadales bacterium | reverse complement strand
TCAGGCAGCCCGCCAATAGAAATATCGTGGTGACGGGCCGCACGCATGATTGAAAAGCGAAACGAAACATGTCGGTACCATCGCGAAAGCGCGGCGCTCGGCCTGTGTCGAACTTCATAGCAGCATTTTCTGGTGCGCCAAAGCGGTCTCGAACAGCGGCGGACCGAAGCAGATCATCGACACAATTCAATCGAGGATGATCGGAAACACCTTGGAGCAGAACGCGCAATCGACTGCGATCACGCCATCGTCTCCGCGCATCGCCTCGCGTTCCCCTGGCGGAAAGCGCGCGATGATGTCGCGATAGTGTGCGACGCTGCAACGGCAGCCGCGCACGAGTGCGGGTCCTGGCTCGACCCGGATCTCGGGCTCCTCGTGAAACAATCGCCAGACGATGCTTTCCAGACCGAGGGCAGGATCGACCAATTCGTCGTGAGCGATGCTTCCCCCAAGCGCCGCGACATGCTCCCACTCCGGGTGATCGAGCCGGACGTGCAGCCGTTCGCGGCCTTCTTCGCCCTCGGCCAGGTGCTGGAGCAACAGCCCGCCGGCTACGCAGCCCCCCGGCCCCGAGCGGACCCCGACCCGGATCAGCGTCGGCACCTGTTCGGATTGCTGAAAGTAGCTTTCGCAAGCCGCCGCGAGCGTTTCACCCTCCAGCGGGACGATCCCCTGATAGCGCTTGCCTGCACCGGCAATGTCGAAGGTAATCCCCAGATAACCGCGCCCAAACAAGGCGAACAGCGTGGGATTGGCCCCCAGCGCCGCAAGGCGTTCGGGATCGTGGCGGACATAGCCGCGCAGTTCGCCGCCGCGATAGTCGCAGACCAGCAGCTCCACCACCCCGGCTTCGGTCTGCGCCTGCATGGTCAGCTGCGAAACATCGCCGTCCTCGTTCCCCCCTTTCAACAGCGCGCCAAGCAGCGCGGTCAGGGTCAGGGCCTCGGCCAGCAGGTGGCGGATCGCGGCGGGATAGGCGTGGGCGGCAAGGATCTCGTCGAGCACCGGACCGAGACGCACGATCCGTCCGCGCGCGTTCAGATCGGGCAGGGCAAACCGCAGCGTGCGATCGAACCCGGTCTCGCCGTCGAGCAAGGGCGCAGCAGTCATCGGCGCGCGGTCACAGCTGGCCGAACACCCACCGCAGCACCGATTTCTGCGCGTGAATTCGGTTTTCCGCTTCGTCCCACACCGCCGATTGCGGCCCGTCGATGATTCCGGCGCTGACTTCCTCGCCGCGGTGCGCCGGCAGGCAATGAAGGAACAGCGCATCCGGAGCGGCGGCGGCCATCAGCGCGGCATCGACCCGGTAGGGCTCCATCGCCGCCAGTCGAGCTTCGGCCCCGGCCTGGCCCATCGAGACCCAGGTATCGGTGATCACGACCTGCGCGCCCGCCACCGCTTCGCGCGGGTTGCGGTGGATGGTGATGGTTCCCCCGGCCGCACGCGCGCGTTCGACAAAGCCCGCATCGCAATCATAGCCTTCGGGCACGGCTATCCGCACCGCGAACTTGAACAGGCCCGCCGCCTCGACGATCGAATTGAGCACGTTGTTGCCATCGCCGAGCCAGGCGACCTGCAAGCCCGGCAATGCAGGTCCCCGTTCGACGATCGTCAGCAGGTCGGCGACGATCTGGCACGGGTGCGACAGATCGGTCAGCCCGTTGATGACCGGAACGCCGGCGTGCGCCGCCACTTCGTCGAGCTTGGCGTGATCATCGGTCCGCAACATGATCGCGTCGGCCATCCGCCCCAGCACGCGCGCGGTATCGGCAATCGATTCGCCGCGCCCCAATTGCGAGCTGGCGCTGTCGAGCACCAGGGCTGCACCGCCGAGCTGGCGCATCGCGATGTCGAACGAAACGCGCGTGCGGGTCGAAGACTTCTCGAACACCAGGGCCAGGACATGGCCCACCAAAGGCGCATCGGCATCGGGCGTGCCCTTGGGCCAGCCTGCGCGCGCCGCCTTGCGGATTAGCGCATCGTCGAGCATTGCCGCGATCGCATCGCCGCCCGCGTCCGACAAGCTGAGGAAATGCCGCGTCACGACGCCGGCTCCGGTTGATAGCTGGCGGCCCCCGCCGAAAGCTTGTCCATAAATTCGTCGATATGGCTGTCGTCGATCACCAGCGGGGGGATAATCCGCAAGGTATTGTCGCCCGCCGCGACGGTCAGCAGCCCGTGATTGTCGCGCAGATGCGCCACGAACGGGCGGCTTTCCATACGCATCTTGAGCCCCAGCATCAGCCCGCGTCCGCGCACCAGCTCGAACAGTTCGGGATAATTGCCGATAAATTGCTCGAGCCGCGCGGCGATCCGGTCCCCCTTGGCGCGGACCTCGGCGAGGAACGCCGGGTCGGCGACCACATCGAGCACCGCCTCGCCCGCCGCGATTGCCAGCGGGTTACCGCCGTAGGTCGAGCCGTGGGTGCCCAGCCCCATCCCGCGCGCGGCATGTTCGCTGGCGAGACATGCGCCAAGCGGGAAGCCGCCGCCAATTCCCTTGGCGGTGGCAAGAATGTCCGGCGCGAC
>JBBSKI010000196.1:0-2558 GCA_038256425.1 Sphingomonadales bacterium | reverse complement strand
TCCCACACCACGGCGTGAACGAACGGGTTGGGCGAGGGCGAATCGGCGTCTTCGACGAGCAGCGCCAGCGCCTCAGTGCCGTCGGGAAGCGGCCCCCAGTGGAGCGGCGGCGACACGCCTT
Source organism: Sphingomonadales bacterium (assembly GCA_038256425.1). Lineage (GTDB taxonomy): Bacteria > Pseudomonadota > Alphaproteobacteria > Sphingomonadales > Sphingomonadaceae > Novosphingobium. The sequence goes on along the minus strand of JBBSKI010000196.1, from coordinate 2,437 downwards.
CGCCGTCGGCGGTGAAGCGCTCGGGGATGCGCTCGCCATCGCCGAAGGCCGCGCTGCTCAGCCTTATCTCGCTGCATTCGCCGGGGCGGAGCGCGGCAATGGCGACGCGGTCGGCGCCCGCACGGACCGACCCGAGCGCAAGCCCCAACCAGCGTGGCAGATGTTCAAGCATAGTATTCTCTCCGCTGCTCCTTGGGGTGCAACTCCCGGGCCGCGCCGCGGTTTCGTGGCTGGTACGCGGGAAGCGAAACGCTTAGCATCGCCGCAAAGGAGATAAAGATGCGGCGGATGTTCCTAACACTCACGGCAGCCCTTGCCATCGTTGGTGCGGCCCCGACAGGCGCCGCGCTCCCGGTTGGGCGCACCGCGCCCGACTTCCGCACGATGGGCGCGCTCAACGGCAAGCCGTTCCGGCTCCACCTCGCCGAACAGCTCAAGAACGGCCCCGTCGTGCTCTATTTCTACCCCAAGGCGTACACCAAGGGCTGCACGCTCGAGGCGCGCGCTTTTTCCGAAGCCAATCCGCAATTCGTTGCCGCCGGGGCGCGCGTGATCGGGCTGTCGGCCGACGATTTGCCGACACTCAAGCGCTTTTCGGTCGAACATTGCCGCGGCAAATTCCCGGTCGCGACGGCAACGCCGAAGATCATCAGCGACTATGACGTCAAGCTGCCCGTCGTGAGTATGTCGAACCGCACCAGTTACGTCATTGCGCGCGATGGGCGAATCGCGTTCGTCCACTCCGAACTCGACTGGAAAGATCATGTCGCGAAGACGCTGGCCGCCGTCAAAGCGCTCGGTCCCAAGGGCTGAGCACGAATAAGCATGGCCGTGGCGGCGCGGCGCGGATAGACTGATACTGCGGGCATCGGGCCCAATGAAGGAAGTGCGATGGCCAAGGGACAGAAGAAGTCGAACAAGGAAGCGCGCAAGCCCAAGGCGGAGAAGACCAAGACCATCGCCGCCGCGCCGTCGAGCAAGGAAGGCGTGGTGCGCGGGCTGGAGAATATGAAGCGCTGAACCGGACGTAACGGTGCGCTGAATATGGGCCTGAACCGGTCAACCACCCCCGCGTGAACTCGGCCTGTCGGAAACGGCGGGTCCGATCCGGGCGCAGCGGGTTGACTGAGCATGACCCAATCGAAAAACCGCCTCATGGCGATGACCGCGATTGCTGCGGTTCTTGACCTTGCGACCCCGGCCATTGCGCAGGACGCCCAATCCGCGCCGGTGACCGCTGCGCCCGACCCGCTCAGTCCGACGCCGCCGACCGCCGAACCGACGTCCTCGACTGAGCCCGCGCCTTCGACGACCACGGCGGTCGATCCGCTGAGCGCGACGACCGCCGTCGAAGCAGCCCCCGCGGCGATGCTCGCGCCTGCCACCCAGGTGCGAACGACGCCGCGTCGAGCGACTAATGCGCCGGCAGCGGTGCGTCGCGCGACGCCCGTCCGCCCGGTTGCGCGCACCACGGCTGCCCCGTCGCCCACTGCGACCAGCATTGCGCCGGTCGAGGCGGTCAAGATGACCGCTCCGCTGGCCGCGCCGATCGTTGCCGCGCGACCGCCCTCCACCGCGCTCCCCGCGCCGGTCGAAGCGGCACCAGCTGTCAGCGCCAGCAACGACGTTCTGCCGATCGCCGCAGCGGGTGGGCTTGGTTTGCTCGCATTGCTCGGCGCCGGGTTGGCGGTGCGCCGCCGCAAGCGCCGTGACGACGAAGCCGAGTATGAAGCGTTCGATCAACCGACGTATGAGGAACCCAAGGCTCCCGTCGCTTATGCCGAACCGATGCGCGAGCCGAGCATGACGCGCCCACCGGTCATGGCCGCCGCTGTGCCGATCGATGCGTCGGCCGCAACCCTGTCCAATGGCTTCGACCTGTCGCGTTTCGGACCCCACGTCCAGGCGGCATATCGCGGACCAAGCGAGGATAATAATTCGCTGTCGCTGAAGAACCGTCTGCACCGCGCCAGCGCGATGGACCAGATGGAGACGGCCCCCGAGGACACTGCGCCAGCCGCCGCCCCGCGCCCCCTCGCCGCGGCTACGGCGGCGCGTGACACGGGCGCCGTGGTGAGCAAAATGCGTCCCGCGCCAAGCACGAGCACGTTCATCCTCGGCGGCGACGCCCCGCGCCCGGCGATGCGTCCCGTCACGCAACACTAGCGTCGACCAGGCTGACGAACGCCGCCGTCCGTTCGAGCGGGCGGCGGCGTTGCCGTGTCAGCGGAAGTTGCAGCTTACGCCGGCCCACATATCGCTGATCGTAGCGTTCGGGCGAGGGCCGTCGAGCAGCCCGAACAGTCCGCCAGCGGCGAATTCGGTGCCGAGCGTCGTCGCGCTAAAGATCGCCGCATACGCATCGCTCAACGCGGTGCGGCTGCTTCCCGGACCGATCCCGGCCGCGGTCGCGAGCGTGCCCTTGCCGCGGCTATCG
>JBBSKI010000195.1:0-2564 GCA_038256425.1 Sphingomonadales bacterium | reverse complement strand
TTCGGGTTTCCTGCTGGCGTTCTGGGCCGCGCCGACGATGACGCTGGGCCACATGCTGCTGGCGGCGGGGATGACCGTCTATGTCGTGATCGCGATCCGCTATGAGGAGCGGGACCTCGTGGGCGTATTCGGGACCAGCTACCTGGATTACCAACGACGGGTCGGGATGCTGGTGCCGGGGATCGGCAAGCGCGGCTAGAACTCGTCTGCGACGTCCAGCAATGCAGTCAACTTCTTCGGCGCGCTCATCCGCCAACTGCGCGCCAGCCATTGCCCGATGTGGTCCCAGTCGGTCCCGCCGATATCGAGCCGCACACCGACCCAGCCGTCGCCGAAATAGGCGGGGCGGTAATAACGGTCGGGGTCCAGGTCGATCAATTGCGCCTGTTCATCGATTCCGCTGATCTTGACCAGCAGCGCGGTCTTGCCGTCGCCGTGGTGATCGCGGGTGAAATAGGCGAACTTCTTGCCGCCGATCACGCCGAAGCAGGGCATCCCGTGCGACACCACTTCGTCGCTACCGGGAAGCGCCAGCGCGCGGGACCGCAACAGCCCCAGCAGATAGTCCGGATCGCTCTCGCGGCGGACGAATTGGGCAACCACGCGCGGATAAAGCTGGTGTTCGGCGATCAGCACCCGGGCGGCGAGTGTTTCGGGTGTGTCGCCGGGCAGGACCGTGACCTTCGCCTGGCCAAGCACCGGCCCGCCATCGAGTTCGGCGGTGACGAGATGGACCGAGCAACCTGCCTCGGCATCACCCGCCGCCAGCGCGCGAGCCTGGGTATCCAGCCCCGGATATTTGGGTAGCAGCGAGGGATGGATGTTCAGCATCCGTCCTTCCCACCGTGCGACGAATTCGGGCGACAACACGCGCATATAGCCTGCCAGCGCAACATAGTGCACGCCTGCATCCCGCAGCGCGGCATCGACCTGAACCTCGTGCTCGGCCTTGGTCAGGCCCTTGTGCGGCAGAACGGCCGCCGCGATGCCTTCGGATCGAGCAAGGGCCAGACCCGGCGCTTCGGGCTTGTTGCTGAGGACCAGCACAACTTCGTAAGCAGGTTCGCCGATCCGGCTGGCGTAGAGCAGCGCGGCCATATTGCTGCCGGTACCTGAAATCAGGACGGCAAGGCGCGCCGGTTCAGCCACAATGGACCGCTGTCCACGGTTCCCGCGCGCTCCACGTCTCGGCGCCCCCGCGAACCGTGCAGCCGCGCTCGCCCGGTTCGATGTGGCCAATCCGCATCACCGTTTCGCCCGCCGTGGTCAGATCGCGGGTGACCCCGGCCGCCTCGCTTTCGGACACCGCCAGCACCATCCCGATCCCGCAGTTGAAGGTCCGCGCCATTTCCTCGGGTTCGATATTGCCCTGCGCCTGGAGGAACGCCATCAGCCTTGGCTGCTCCCACGCGTCGGCGTCGATATGGGCGTGAAGCCCTTCGGGCAGCACCCGCGGTACGTTTTCGAGCAGCCCGCCGCCGGTGATATGCGCCAGCGCGTTGATCCGGGCCGGCTTGTCGCCATTTGGCCGGATGAGCGGCAGCAGACTGCGGACGTAGATCCGCGTCGGCTCGATCAGATAGTCGATCAGCAGCCGTTCCTGATCGAACAGCGCCGGCCGGGCCATTTTCCAGCCCTTGTCCGCCGCCAGCTTGCGGACCAGCGAATAACCGTTGGAATGGACCCCGGAAGAAGCCAGACCCAGCAGCACGTCGCCCGCTGCAACCGCGTCTCCGGTGAGCTGCTCGCCGCGCTCCACCGCGCCCACGCTGAAGCCCGCCAGATCGTAGTCCCCGGTTGCATAGATCCCCGGCATCTCGGCAGTCTCGCCGCCGATCAGCGCGCAACCCGCGATCCGGCAGCCTTCGGCGATCCCGGCGATAACCCGCTCGGCGATCCCGGTATCGAGCTTGCCAGTGGCGAAATAGTCGAGAAAGAACAGCGGTTCCGCGCCTTGGACGATCAAGTCGTTGACGCACATCGCGACCAGATCGATGCCGATCGCATCGTGGCGGTCGTGGTCGATCGCCAGCTTGACCTTGGTGCCCACCCCGTCGTTGGCCGCGACCAGCAGGGGATCGGCATATCCGGCCGCGCGGGGATCGAAAAACCCGCCAAAACCGCCTAGTTCCGGGCTGGCCCCGGCGCGCGCGGTCGCCTTGGCCAGAGGGCCGATGGCCTTGACCAGCGCATTGCCCGCCGCGATCGAAACGCCGGCGCCGGAATAGCTGTAGGAGCGGGGAGCGCTTGTCGGTTTGGAGGGTTCATCGGCCATGCCGGGCGGCGCGTAACGCTTTCGCGCTTGGATTTCCACCTGCCTTTGGGCAATAGCGCGGCTCTGTGCTCGCCATCTGGCGTAAAACCCCGGGAGTTCGCTTGGCCGCCGCGCCTTTTCCCCGTTTCACGATTGCTGCCCCCAGGCTGCGCCGCGTGCTCGTGCTGGCGGCGGTGCTGGTGCTGGCGGCGGTGTCGCTGCGCCTGTTCGCGCAGGTCGAAGGCGAGCGCGGGATCGCGCCGATCGCCAGCAACGGCGATTTCGAGGTGAGCGGGATCGCGGTCGAAAC
>JBBSKI010000194.1:0-2570 GCA_038256425.1 Sphingomonadales bacterium | reverse complement strand
TGCCCGCGGGTGACGCGAACGACCGGCCCGCGCGGAACGGTGCGGGTCTCGGCTGCGGGCACCGGAGCGCCCGGTCCGGCCTGCGGCATATCCATGTTGCGGTCGGCGGTTTGCGGCGCGGTCTGCGGCGGAACCGAGGAACGCTGGAAGCGTGAGACGTCGCCGCCGGTGGCGAAGGAGCCACGCGCATCGTTGGGCCGTGCCATTGCTTCGCGCAGCAGCTTCTCTTCCTCTGCGGGCGTGGCGTCGTCGGGGATGACGATATCGCCGCGAGCGAGGACCTGCTCGAGCTCGCTCTGGCTGTCGGCCAGCGAGCGCAGCGACAGGCTGAGCTGGCCGATCGTTTCGGCAACTGCGATCTTTTCGGCGATCTTGGGCGTCACCTCGAGCGTAACGGTCCGGGTGTCTTTGACGACCGTCTTTCCTTCGACCACTTCCTGCGTAGTCGACTGGTCGGTCGCGAGAACGCGAAGGTTACGCAAGATGGTTTCCGAGGCGTTCAGCGGCTGTCCCTGAGCCCCGTTGACAGTCTGGGTCAGCACGATGTCGACCCGGTCGCCCGGGAAGACGAAGCCGGCGACGCCGGTCTTGGCAGATACGGGTACGGTCACGGCGCGCATGCCCGGGCCGAGCGCGGCGGCGAGGAAGCCACTGTCGCCGGGGCTCACGAGAGAGCCTTGCGTCACGGGCTGGCCCGCGGTGATCGGATGGCGCACCACCGTGCCCAGCAATTTGGTCATGTCGGATTCGCCTTCGACGAAATAGGCGTCGGCGACCATTTCACCCGGCCACGACTGGAACCCGATGGCATCGGCGGTGATGATCGTGCCGACCGGCAGCGCGCGTTGCGCAACCAGAACCTTGGGACCCTGTGGGACGACCTGAGCCGCTTCGACCTGCGGCGCCGCGGCGCCCGCGAACATGCTCCGTGCGATCAATGCCGTTCCGATCGCAATGACCAGCGCGCCGAACAGCAGAACCAGCTTCTTCCTATCCATGGCTTTACAAGGCCCCTTGTTTGTCCGCCTGCAAGACGCGACGGACGGCTATGGTTTCGGGGCATAGAGCCCGATTGGTTAAGATCGCGTTTTCAACCGAATGCCGCGGCGGGCATGGCGTAGACGAGATCGCGGGTGGCGAGGATCCAGATGCCTCCGGTCGCGATGGCGAGACCGTAGGGCACTCGAATTTGCTCCTCCTGGCGGCGCAGCACGCGCAGTGAGGCGAGCGTGACGGCGATCAGAAGCAGGACCGGGAGCAGGGACAGGCCGAGCGTCAGGGCCAGGTCTCCGGAGGCGACTTCGGCAAGGGCGGACGGCAAAGCGAGCTTGGGGCCGCCCAGAACCGCGCTGGCGAAGGCGGCCGCGATCAGCGTGCAACCGATCAATACGCCGAGATCCCGTCGCGGGGTGACACCTGCGGTCCCGGATCGAGCGACCTGCCAGGTACCCATGGCAAGTGTCAGCACCCAGCCGACCATCACCATGATGACCAGGAGGTCGAGATAGGCCGCGGGTGGCATCCACAGCGCTAATGCAGTCAGCAGCTTGACGTCGCCCCCGCCCATCTGGCGGATCGCGAAGAACAGGCAGCAGATGGCGAAGGTCAAGGCGGCGATACCCAGCTGGATCGCGACACCGGGCCACAACGCCAGCTCGCTCGCCAACCAGAACAGCGGCGCGGCCAAGGCGATTCCCGCGTTGAGCCAATTGCCGATCGTCCTGCTACGCAGATCGGTGACGACCGCCACCAGCAGTGCGATTGCCAATGCCCCGAGCAATACGTAGATAAAAAGTTGGTGCATTTCGTCCTTGAGGATCGTCCTTTGGGAGCGTGCTACAGGAACGTGCTTACCAAACGGTAACCATCGGGAGGCGACCATCGCGGCGAACCAACAGGACGAGGCCGGGGGGCGCGGAACCCTCCATGGGGCTATCGATCGCCGGGAAATTCCTGCGTCGGCCAACGAATCGCAGTGGACCGCAGCGGACGGTCAACGGCTGCGGCGGATCGACTGGCCGGGCGACGAGGCCGGTCCGCGCGGATCGATCCTGTTCCTGCCCGGGCGCGGCGACGCCTATGAAAAATACCTCGAAACGCTGGAGCAGTGGCATCGCGCCGGCTGGCGGGTGACCGCAGCCGACTGGCGCGGACAGGCTGGGTCCGGCCGCCTCGGCACGGACGGGGTCACCGGGCATATCGACGATTTCGGTACATGGGTGGACGACCTATCGGGCCTTTGGGATGCGTGGAAGGCGGAGACGCCCGCGCCGCATGTGCTCGCCGGCCATTCGATGGGCGGACATCTGGTGCTGCGCGCGCTGATCGAGCATCGGGTCGATCCTTCTGCCGCAGTGCTCACCGCGCCGATGCTGGGCATGGCGGGTCCGCCGCTGCCGCTGCGCGTGCAGCATTGGGTGGCCAAGCTTATGACCAGGATCGGCGCGCCGACGCGGCCTGCGTGGAAATGGAGCGAGAAGCCCGGCGAAATGCCGGCTTCGCGCCAGTCGCTGCTGACGCATGACGAGGCCCGCTATGGCGACGAATTGTGGTGGCGCGAGAAACGGCCG
>JBBSKI010000193.1:0-2591 GCA_038256425.1 Sphingomonadales bacterium | reverse complement strand
GCCAATCATTCGACCGCGCTGGGCGCTTTCAACACCGCCGCCTGGGCCGCCTATCAGGGCACGCCGATGCCGCTGGTGTTCCTGTGCGAGGACAACGGCATCGGCATATCGACCAGTACGCCAACCGGCTGGATTGCCGCGAACTTCTCCAACCGCGCCGGGCTGCATTACGTGGCTTGCGACGGGTGCGATCTGGTCGACGCGCTGCGCGGGGCTCGCGAAGCGGTCGATTTTGCCCGGTCCAGGCGCAAGCCGGTGTTCCTCCACATGCGCACCGTGCGGCTTTACGGCCATGCCGGATCCGACGCGCAATCGGTCTACCTGCCGAAGGACCGGATCGCGCGCGACGAGGATGCCGATCCCTTGCTCCGCACTGCCGCGCTGCTGATCGAGGAAGGCGTGATGGATACTGCCGCAATCCGAACGGCCTATGACGAAGCGGAAGCGACGCTGACGCGCCAGGCCGAACTCGCCATCGCCCGCCCCCGATTGGACGGAGCGGCGCAGGTTATGGCAAGCATCGTGCCCCCACCGCGATCGCCGCGCCTGTCAAAACCGTCCGCAGCGGCTCGCACCGCATTGTTCGAAGCCGACAAGGCCATGATCGACAAGCCCCAGCACATGGCGCGGCTGCTGTCGTGGGCGCTGGCCGATGTGCTGCTGGAGCGCCCGCACGCGATCGTCTGCGGCGAAGATGTCGGGCCCAAGGGCGGGGTCTACAATGTCACCGCGCGGTTGCATCAGCGGTTCGGTTCGGCCCGCGTGATCAATACGCTGCTCGATGAACAGGCGATCCTTGGGCTCGCGATCGGCGCGGCGCACAACGGCCTGCTGCCGATCCCGGAAATCCAGTTCCTCGCCTATGTCCACAATGCCGAGGACCAGATCCGCGGCGAGGCGGCGACGCTCAGTTTCTTCTCGAACGGCCAGTATACCAACCCGATGGTCATCCGCATCGCCGGGCTGCCCTATCAGAAGGGCTTTGGCGGGCACTTCCACAACGACAACAGCCTGGCGGTTTTTCGCGACATTCCCGGCGTGATCCTCGCCGTCCCTTCTAACGGGCGCGATGCGGTGGCGATGCTGCGCGAATGCGTGCGGCTGGCCGACGAGGAGCAGCGCGTCGTCGTGTTCGTCGAGCCGATTGCGCTTTACATGACCCGCGACCTTCATGGCGAGGGGGATGGGCTGTGGACGAGCGTTTATCAGCCGCCGGGAACCCATGAGGTCCGGTTCGGCGAAATCGGCATGGCGGGCGACGGGGCGGACCTTGCCATCGTCAGCTATGCCAACGGATATTTCCTGTCATTACAGGCGCAAAGGCTGCTGGCGGAGCGTGGTATCGCCGCGCGGGTGATCGACCTGCGCTGGCTTGCCCCACTGGCGGAAGATGCGCTGCTCGATGCGGTAGCGCCGTGTTTCAAGGTTTTGATCGTCGACGAGTGCCGCATCACCGGGTCGCAGAGCGAGGCGCTGATGGCGCTGTTCACGGAACGCGTGCCGGGCATGCCGATTGCGCGGATCGCCGCGACCGACAGCTTCATCCCGCTGGGCAAGGGCGCAACGCACACCTTGCCGAGCCGCGATTCGATCCTCGCGGCAGCGCTGGAGTTGGTCGGTGGATAAGCAAGCGGCCAAGCAAAGCGTCCTCGTCGTCTGCCCCGGTCGCGGAACCTATGGTGCGGCCGAACTGGGCACCTTGGCGCGCAACGCGGGTCATTTCGATCTCGCCCGTTTCAACGCAATGCGCGAAGCAAAGGCCGCGCCGACGTTGAGCGAACTCGATGGAGCGGCCAAATTCTCGCCCGCGCTGCACGCATCCGGGGGGAACGCCGCGCCGCTGATCTATGCCGCCGGATGGCTCGATTTCCTCGCGCTCGACCCCGCGCGGTTCGATGTGGTCGCGGTCACCGGCAACTCGATGGGTTGGTACACTGCGCTGGCCTGTGCAGGCGCGGTTTCGGGCGAGCAAGGTTTCGCCATTGCCGATGCGATGGGCACGCATTCGGGCCGCCACGGCGATGGCGGGCAATTGCTGGTGGGGATCGTTGGCGAGGATTGGTGCGCCGTTCCCAAGCTGCGCGAGGAGGTGCTGGCGCGTGCGGCGAAGCATGGTGCCATGCTGTCGATCGACCTGGGCGGGATGCTGGTGCTGGCCGGAACCGCGGCGGCGCTCGACGCGCTCGCGCGCGATCTCCCGCCCCTGCCCGGCCGCCCGGCCATGCGACTGGCGGGACACGGGCCGTTCCACACCCCACTGATGGCACAAAGCAGCCGCGCCGCCCTTGCCGGGCTGCCCGCCGAATGGTTCGGACAACCGCGAGTGCCGCTGATCGACGGGACCGGGCGCATCTGGCGTCGGCACGCGACCGATCCTGCCGCGCTGCATGCCTACACCTTCACCGCGCAGATCCTCGAACCCTACGATTTCGCTGCGGCCATCACGGTCGGTATCAAGGAGTTCGCCCCTGACCGGATCGTGCTGGTCGGCCCCGGCGATACGCTGGGCGGCGCGATCGGCCAGACGCTGGTGCGTGAAGGCTGGCTGGGGATGCGGAACAAGACGGCATTTGCCGCAAGGCTAGCCTCCG
>JBBSKI010000192.1:0-2591 GCA_038256425.1 Sphingomonadales bacterium | reverse complement strand
GTGCCGGATCGCGCAGGTGGCCTGGCGGGGCGAAACGCTGCTCGCCGCATCCAGGGTGCGCGCCGCTTTTGTCGCGCCCGATGGCAAGCCGAAGCGACAGCCGCGCGAATGGATTGCGGCGTTCAGAAGTATTCTTGAAAAATCTATGGAAGTTACTGTAACACAATGACCCTTCTGTCTCTTCTTGCTGCCGCATCCGCCACCGCGACGCCGACCCGGCTCGATCCGGTTGAACTGTTCATCGACGCCGATATCGTGGTCCAGGCAGTGATGGCCGGGTTGCTGCTCGCGAGCGTCTGGGTCTGGATGATCATCGTCTCGTTCAGCATCAAGATCAGGCGTGCGCGCCGCCAATGCGCCGCGTTCGAGGCCGAATTCTGGGACGCGCGCGATATCGACGCGTTCTACAAGGACAAGGGCCTGGTGGACGTCGCCGCGGCGCGGGTGATCGGCGCCGGGCTGACCGAGTGGCGCCGCTCGACCCGGGGGCCGAAAGTGGACCGCGAAGGCACCCGCGCGCGGCTTGCCCAAGCCATGGAACTGAGCGTCGAGACCGAGACCGACCAGCTGGCCGAGCGGCTCAACTTCCTCGCCACGGTGGGCTCGGTCGCGCCGTTCGTTGGGCTGTTCGGCACGGTCTGGGGCATCATGAACAGCTTTTTCATGATCGGCGCGCAGCAGAATTCCTCGCTGGCGGTGGTCGCACCCGGAATTTCCGAGGCGCTGTTCGCCACCGCGATCGGGCTGTTCGCCGCAATCCCGGCGGTAATCGCCTACAACCGCTTCTCGCACCGGGTGAACGTGCTCGAAACCCAGCTTCACCGGTTTGCCGACCGCTTCCACGCGACCTTGAGCCGCGAGCTGGAAAGCGAGGGCTAAGCGCTTGGCCGTCAACCTTTCTTCGGGCACGAGCCGCCGCCGCCGGGGCCGCTCCGGCCGCGCCCCGATGGCCGAGATCAACGTCACCCCGCTGGTCGACGTGATGCTGGTGCTGCTGATCATCTTCATGGTCACCGCGCCGCTCCTGATTGCGGGCGTCCCGGTCGAACTGCCCGAAAGCCGCGCAAAGGCGCTGGCACAGGACGCCAACCAGACGACGCTGAGCCTCGATGCGACGGGCAAGGTGTTCCTCGACGATGCCGAGATCGCGCCGGGCGAACTGGCCGAACGGCTGGGCGGACTGAATTGCGTGACTGCCCAGGACGCTCCGCTGATCACGCTGCGCGCCGATCGTGGCCTCGATTACGGGCGGGTGATGGCGGTGATGGGCGAACTGAACCGCGCCGGGTGCAATTCGGTGTCGCTGGTCACGTCCTCGTCGGGAGTCACCGGCGGTTCATCCCGGCAACCATAGCCAGGAAGGACGCATGGCTTCGCGATCATCCTCCGCCAGCCGGTTAAGTCCCGAGGAACGGATCGGGCTGGGCGTGGCGCTTGCCGCGCACCTCGCGCTGTTCGGCTGGCTCGCGTTCGACCAGCCGGGGCGCGACCTCGTCCCCCCACCCGAACGGATGACGGTGAGTTTCGCCGAAGAGGTCGCGCCGCAATCCACCGCGCCCGCACCGACGGCCGAAGCCGCCTCCGAGGTCGCCCCGACGCGCGGCGAGGCGGTGTCCGAGCCGGAACCCGAACCGCTCCCCGTCGCGCGGCCCGAGCCTGTCATTCAGCCGCAGACGCTTTCGCGGGTCATCCCCACCCCGCAGCCGCGTCCGGTCCCCAAGGCGGCGCCCCGGGCCGTTCCAAAAACAGTGCCCACCCGCACCCCTCCCAAGGCGGCGCCGCCCACCAAGCCCGTGGCCAAACCCGTGGCCAAACCTGTCGCCAAGGCTGCGGCCAAACCGGCTCCCAAGGCCGCCCCTAAAGCCGCACCCGCAAAGCCCGCCGATGAGCGCGCCCGCCGCCGCCCCGATACCCCGCAAGGCGCGAGCCGCCTGGGCAACGATTTTCTCAAGGGCCTTCCCGGCGGGCAGGTCGCCGGCGCGGCCTCCACGCCGCCCGCCGCCAAGGCCGGGCCGCAAGTCGCCGCATCGCTGTCGCAGGCTATCGCACGCCAGTTGAAGCCGCGCTGGGTTGCGCCACAAGGGGCCGAGGCGGATGCATTGGTGACGGTCCTGGCATGGGACCTGGCGCGCGACGGCAGCCTGGCGGGGCGTCCGCGCGTGGTCAGCCAATCGGGCGTGACCGACGCCAATCGCGCCCAACAGGCGCGCCATGCCGAACAGGCAATCCGTGCGGTCCAGTTGGCCGCGCCGTTCGATCTGCCCGAACAATATTACGATAGCTGGAAGCGCGTTGCCTCCTTCCGTTTCGACAGGAAATTGTCTCAATGATACGCGCCAAACTGTTGATCCCGGTGACGTTCCTGGCATTCGCCGCTTCGCTCGCGGGACAGCCGGTCACGCCGCCGCCCTCTTCGGCCGAGCAGGCCGGCGGGCTCACCGGCTCGGTTTCCGACGAAAGCGAGTGGCAGGATCTGGGCATCGCGATCCCCGGCTTCGCCACCGACCGTGCCGTCGCCACCCCGGCGGGTGACACCACCGCGCTCGGCCGCCAGCTGGCCGAGGTCATCACCGCCGATCTCAAGAACAACG
>JBBSKI010000191.1:0-2616 GCA_038256425.1 Sphingomonadales bacterium | reverse complement strand
CGCTGGCAAGCCGCATGGGATGCCGCGCAAACTTTCCGCGCCGACGATGCGAGCGACAAGCCGCGGTCCTATGTGCTCGAGATGTTTCCCTATCCTTCGGGGCGCATCCATATCGGTCATGTCCGCAACTACACGATGGGCGACGTGCTCGCGCGGACCAAGCGGATGCAGGGCTTCGAAGTGCTTCACCCGATGGGCTGGGATGCGTTCGGGATGCCGGCCGAAAACGCCGCGATGGAACAGGGCGTCCACCCCGGCGGCTGGACCCGCGCCAATATCGCGGCGATGAAAAAACAGCTCAAGCGGCTCGGCTTCGCGCTCGACTGGAGCCGCGAACTGGCGACATGCGAGCCCGACTATTATGGTCACGAGCAGGCGCTGTTCCTCGATCTGCATGCGGCCGGGCTGGTCTATCGCAAGGAATCGGCGGTCAACTGGGACCCGGTCGATCAGACCGTGCTGGCCAACGAACAGGTCATCGACGGACGCGGTTGGCGGAGCGGCGCGCTGGTCGAAAAACGCAAGCTGAGCCAGTGGTTCCTGGCGATCACCCGGTTCGCCGACGAATTGCTGGACGGGCTGGGCGGCCTCGACAAGTGGCCCGACAAGGTCCGGACGATGCAGGAAAACTGGATCGGCAAGAGCCAGGGTCTGCGCTGCACTTTCAAGTTCGTCAGCGCCGATCACGGGATCGAGGTGTTCACGACCCGTCCCGACACGATGTTCGGCGCAAGCTTCGTGGCGATCGCGGCGGACCACCCGCTCGCCCGGTCGCTGGCCGAGAGCGCGCCCGAACTCGCAGCCTTCATTGCTGACTGCAAGCGCGGCGGAACCACCGCGGCCGAAATCGAGACCGCCGAGAAGATGGGTTTCGATACCGGGCTGACGGTCGAGCATCCGCTCGATCCGGCCTGGCACGTGCCGGTCTACGTCGCCAATTTCGTCCTGATGGACTATGGCACCGGCGCGGTGTTCGGCTGTCCGGCCCACGATCAACGCGACCTCGAATTCGCGCGCAAGTACGACCTGCCTGTGATCCGCGTGGTAGCCGATGGTGAGAAGACCGCGCTGAATTTTGACGAGGACGAGGCTTTCACCGGGCCGGGACGGATCGTCAATTCGCGCTGGATGGACGGCATGACCATCGACGAGGCCAAGCGCGCGGTGATCGCCAAGGCACAGCACGACGGCTGGGGCCGGGCCGAAACGCAGTGGCGGCTGCGCGACTGGGGCGTTTCACGCCAGCGTTACTGGGGCACGCCGATCCCGTTCATTCACTGCGCCACTTGCGGCGTGGTGCCGGTGCCGAAAAGCCAGCTTCCGGTTGTCCTGCCCGAGGACATCGATTTTGCGACGCCGGGCAACCCGCTGGCTCGCCACCCGACCTGGAAGCACGTGCCCTGCCCGAAATGCGGCGGTACGGCGGAGCGCGAGACCGACACGCTCGATACGTTCGTGGATTCGAGCTGGTATTTCCTGCGCTTCGCCAGCCAGCCGGGCGACCGGCCGTTCGACCGCGAAGCGATCGCCAAATGGCTGCCGGTCGAGCAGTATATCGGCGGGATCGAGCACGCAATCCTCCACCTGCTCTACGCCCGCTTCTGGACCCGCGCGCTCAAGCACATCGGCCTGATCGACATCGACGAGCCGTTCGCCAGCCTGTTCACGCAGGGGATGGTGACGCACGAGACCTATTCGCGCGTGGACCCCGCAAATGGTCAGCCGATCTATTTCCAGCCGGCCGAAGTTGAAAAGCGCGGCGAGCAGGCGGTGCTCAAACGTGACGGTGTGGCGGTCGAGATTGGCCGCGTCATCAAGATGTCCAAGTCGAAGAAGAACACGGTCGACCCGGACGAAATCGTCGCGAAGTATGGCGCGGATGCGGTGCGGTGGTTCATGCTGTCGGACAGTCCGCCCGAGCGCGATCTGCCGTGGTCGGAGGCCGGGATCGAAGGCTGCTGGCGCTTCGTTCAGCGGCTGTGGCGGCTGTTTGGACAATACGAGCCGGCTGCCACGGGTAATGACAAGGCGCTAGACCGCAAGCGCGACCAGACCGTCGCGGCGGTCGCGTCGGATATCGCGGCGCTCGGATTCAACAAGGCGGTCGCGCGGATTTACGAATTGACCGGCGCAACCGAAAAGGCAGCGCCCTCAGCCAGCCGCAGCCAGGCGATCCGCACGATCCTGCTGCTGGTCGCGCCGATGATGCCGCATCTTGCCGAGGAAAGCTGGGCCCAGATCGGCGAAACCGGCCTGATCGCCGATGCCGTCTGGCCGCCGGTGGACCCTGCGTTGCTGGTCGCCGACGAGGTGACCATCGCCGTGCAGGTCAAAGGCAAGCTGCGCGATACGCTGACGGTGGCGGCAGGCCTGCCTCGCGAGGAACTCGAAGCGCTTGCCCTGGCCAGCGACAAGGTCCAGCGTGCGCTCGATGGAGCACAGGTGCGCAACGTGATCGTGGTCCCCGACCGGTTGGTCAACGTCGTCGCATGAAGCGGTCGATAACTCTTGGGGCGGCTCCCCTTCTCGCAGCCCTGATGCTGTCCGCCTGCGGGCTCCAGCCGATGTATGCGGGCGGCGGCAGCGGCGCGGTGGCGCAGGCGCTGGGCACTGTCG
>JBBSKI010000190.1:0-2621 GCA_038256425.1 Sphingomonadales bacterium | reverse complement strand
GCCGAGGCGCGATACGGTGTGCGGTTCGAGCGGGTCGCGGGGATCGTCCACCGCGCCCAGCCCGAAGCCACACTGGCGAGTTTGCGCGGCGTGCTGGAGAGCCACGACCCGTTTGCGCTGGCCTCGCTCCAGACCTTGACCAGCCTCGCCGCGTCGCTGGTCGTCGCGTTGGCCGCACTGGAGCCCGAGGCCGACGCCGAGACGCTGTGGGCCGCCGCCAACCTCGAAGAGGATTGGCAGGCCGAGCAATGGGGCGCGGATGCCGAAGCCCAAGCCCTGCGCGCGCGGCGGCTTGGCGAGTTTTCGGCGGCGATGCGGTTTGCGGGGCTGGCGCGCACTGCCTGACGCGCCCAGTCCAGAACCCCGGCGGCCTACCCCGGCACGGGTTCTAAACCTTCACCCGATCCAGTCTGCGACCTGAATTGCAACCTGGTTAGCGGCCTGATCCAGCGCGGGGCCCAGTACGGCCGGTTTGGCGGAGACCACCGGCACGCGCGCTTCGAAGCGCCTCGTATCGATCCGTCCGCCGGGCTGGGTCCGCACCGCATCAAACCGCACCACCGCCTCGAGGGTCCGGGCGTCATAGCCCATGTCGAGCAGGCGCCCGCCCAGCCGCAGCGTATCGCCCGCGCCCGGATCGGTATCGAGCACCAGCCGGCTACCCTTGGCGCGCAGCGTCTCGGCAACCAGCCGCTGAAATAACCGCGCGGGCCGCTCGATCCACATCGCGTCCTTGACGTAAGCCACGTTGGCATCGTCGATCTGGACCGGCACGCGGGTCACGTCGAGGCGTTGCTCGGCCTCGGGTTCCAGCACCAGGATCGCGCTTGCGAGCGTGCCGCTGGTCCCGCTGCCGGGCGCGGCGACGGTATCGGGCGTCAGGTCGAACAGCGTCGCGGGCACTTTGGGACCGAAGCTGAGGCAGCCGCCCAGCAGCAGTAACGGCAGGACGGCGGCGAGCGGCGCGGCGAATTTGAGGCGGTTCATGATGGGGGCTCTCTTGGCCAGAAACGTCATGGCTTGTAATCCGGCAGCTTGGGTCCGCCGACCAGACCGCCGACGCCCTGATCGTTGATCTTGTCGGTCACGTCGCGCAGGCTCTCGGTTGTCGCGCGCAGATCGCGCAGCGCGGCTTCGGCGGCGGGCAGCGTCTTTTCCGATAGCTGGCGCGCAGCGGGGCGGGCATCGCCCAGCGTGCCCTTCAACTCATCCGCCGCGGCCTGCGCCGATTTGAGCGTGGTCTTGAGCTGGGCTGCCAGGCTGGAGCCTTCGCCGTTAATCAACTGGTCCGTCGATCCGGCCAGCTTCTCGAAACTCGCCAGCGTGGTGTTGGCCTGGCGCAACGTCAGCTGCAGTTCGCCCAGCACACGGTCGATCTTGGGCGAACTGTCGGCGAGATTGCCCGACAACTTCTCCGAATTGGCAAGAATGCCCTCGATCGATTCCTGATTCTTGTCCGAAAGGAGCAGTGTGAGCCGTTCGGTCAGCGTGGCCAGCCGTTCGAGCAGCAGCGGCGCGTTGGAGAGCAGTTCGCCCAGGCCCCCGCGCCGGGTCGGGATAACGGGCGCGCCCTCCGGGCCCACTTCGCTGATCGGCGGCGCACCGCGAACCGCGCCGTCGAGCTGGATCGTCGAAACACCGGTAAAGCTGCCCTGGAGCGAGGCGGTGGTGCCTTGCAGGATCGGAATTTCCTCGTCGATGCGGATTCGCACGCGGACGAATTCGGGGTCCTTCTTCCACAGCTCGATGGTGGTCACCTGCCCGGCCGGAACGCCGGAGAAGGCAACCGCCGAACCCTTGGCCAGCCCATCGACCGATTGCTTGAAGAAGATGTCGTATTCGTTCTGGTCGCCGCCGCTCAGTCGCGCCAGCCAGATGATCCCCGCCGCCAGCGCAGCCAGCAGCATCAGGCTGACCGCCCCCACCCACAGATGATTTGCCCGCGTTTCCATGTGCCCGCCTTATGCCCCCGGTCGTGCTGGACTGTCGAGACCCTGAACATGGTCCTCGGCGACACCGTCCACGGCCTTCGCCCCGGCCTTAACGCGCGAATCGCCGAGTCGGTCCTTGGTTTCTTTTGCCGCACGACCGCGCGGACCGTTGAAGTACTCCTGGATCCACGGATGATCGAGCGCGACCAGTTCTTCAATGGTGCCTACGGCGATCACCTTTTTGTCGGCAATCACCGCCACCCGGTCGCAGATCTCGTGCAACGTATCGAGATCGTGGGTGATGAGAAACACGGTCAGCCCAAGCGTCGATTGCAGCTCGACGATCAGTTCGTCGAACGCCGCAGCGCCGATCGGATCGAGCCCGGCGGTCGGCTCGTCGAGGAACAGCAGCTCGGGATCGAGCGCCAGTGCGCGGGCCAGCCCGGCGCGCTTCTTCATGCCGCCCGAAAGTTCGGACGGATACTTGGCCGTAGCGCCTTCGGGCAGGCCCGAGAGCACCACCTTGTAGCGCGCGATCTCGTGCATCAGCTCGGGGCCGAGCTCGGGGTAGAACTCCTTGAGCGGCACCTCGACGTTTTCGGCCACGGTCAGGGTGGAAAACAGCGCGCCGCCCTGGAACAACACGCCCCAGCGCGACCGGATGTCGATGTCGTCATCGCCCTCGGCATC
>JBBSKI010000189.1:0-2627 GCA_038256425.1 Sphingomonadales bacterium | reverse complement strand
GGCCGGTGCCGCGCTTCAGCGAAGCTGCAAAGAACCCTTACCCGCTCACTTCGATCCACATCGGCGCGTGATCGCTGGCCTTCTCGCGGCCGCGGTGGTCCTTGTCGACCCCCGCTGCCAGCAGGCGGTCGGCGAGGCTCGGTGAAAGCAGCGCATGATCGATGCGAAAGCCATGATCGCGCTGCCACGCGCCCGCCTGATAGTCCCAGAAGGTCCAGACCCCACCTTGCGGGTTCAGCAGGTCGAGCGCGTCGGTCCAGCCGTCGTTGAGCAGGCGCGCAAAGGCATCGCGCGATTCGGGCTGCATCAGCGCGTCGGCGGCCATTGCCGGGGGCGACCAGACGTCCTTGTCCTGCGGGATCACGTTGAAATCACCGATCACCACGCAGGGTAGTTCCGCAGCAGCCAGCCCACGCATCCGCGCGCGCAGCCGTTCCATCCACGCCAGCTTGTGATCGAACTTGGGTCCGGGCTGGGGATTGCCGTTAGGCAGGTAGATGCAGACCACCCGCACACCGAACACGTCGGCTTCGATGTAGCGTGCGTGTTCGTCGGTCGGATCGCCCGGCAAGCCGCGTTGGACCTCGACCGGCAGAGCTCCGTCGGCCAGGATCGCAACGCCGTTGAAGCCCTTCTGGCCGTGCCAGATCGCGCGATAGCCGATCTTTTCGAACTCGGCGGCGGGAAAGCCCTCGTCCTGGCTTTTCACTTCCTGGAGGCAGGCGACCGCGGGGCGCGTTTCCTCGAGCCATTCGAGCAAGCGGGGCAAGCGCGCCTTGACCCCGTTAATGTTGAACGAGGCGATCTTCACGCGCCAGACAGCCGATGCGAAGCAGCGGCGACCCCCTTTGTCACACGCTGAAGCTCGATCCGCAGCCGCAGCCGCTCGCCGCGTTGGGATTGCTGACCTGGAATGCCGAGCCGCCGAGCGATTCGACGTAATCGACCACGCAGCCGCTTACCAGATCGAGGCTGACCGCATCGACCAGCAGCTGCACCCCATCGGTCTCGGTTACGGTGTCGTCGCCAGGATTACCAGGCGCCGGGGCATCGTCGAGCGCGAACCTGTACTGGAACCCCGAACAGCCGCCCCCCTCGACCGACAGCCGCAGCACGGCGGGCTTGCCCTGCTTCGCCGCGATCGCCGCGACTCGCTTGGCAGCATTGGGGGCGAGGGTAACGGTTTGAACTTCCATACCCCGCAGATAGGACCGCACCGCCTCATCGGCAAGCTGCGCGAGCGCCCCAGTCAGCTGGCGATATAGCTACGCAGCGCCTCGGCCTCGGCCTGGATCGTGTCGATCTTGTATTTGACGAGGTCGCCGATCGAGACGAAGCCGATCACCTTGCCGTCTCTCTCGACCGGCAGGTGGCGGATGCGGCGGCGGGTCATCAGCCCCAGCGCCTCGTCGACATGGGTGGCCGGATCGATCGTGATCGGGGGTGCGGTCATCACTTCGCGCACCTTGAGCTGCAGCATGTCCGCGCCGCGCGTGTGGAGACAATAAAGCACATCGCGTTCGGAGAAGATGCCGACCACATGGGTGCCCCCATCGCGCACCGGCAGCGCGCCGATCCGCTTGCTCGCGAGCACCGCGACCGCATCGGCCACGGTGTCCTCCGCCTCGATCGACCATACCTCGGTGTCGCGCCCCGCGATCAGCCTGGCTATCGTCATCGCCGCTCTCCTCTCGGCAACGACCATGCCACGAAGCGAGACCGCTTGCCAGCGGCCTCCGGAGCGCCCATTTTGGCACTATGATCCCGCCATCCCCGCTCGATGATCCGCACCGCGCACAATTCGCGTGGGCCCGCTATCGGCGGCTGATGAAGTTCATGGGGGCGATCACGCTGGCGGTGGTGATCGGCAGCCTGGCGATGCTGTACCGGATGGACGGCTATTTCTCGATCCACTTCTTCATCGCCACCGGGCTGGGGATCGGCGCGGCGATGATGCTGATGGCCGCGCTGATGGGGCTGGTGTTTCTCTCCAGCGGCAGCGGTCACGACGAATCGATCGTCGATCCACTGGAAGACGAACGGATCTAGACAGGGTCTAGGCTGTCGGTCCCGGCCTCGTCAGCCGGAAATCCTCCACCGGAATCCCGCCGATCAGGTGTTCGTGGATGATCCGTTCGAGCACCGCCGGATCGCAGCTGTGATACCACACCGCATCGGGCCAGACGACCGCGACCGGGCCGGCCTCGCACACCCGCAGACAATCGGCCTTGGTCCGGGCAACCCCGCCGCGTTCGGCCAGCCCCAGCACTTTCAGGCGCGCTTTCAGATAGTTCCACGCAACGAGACTGCGCTCGCGGTCGCAGCACTTGGGCTTGGACTGGTCGCAGCACAGGAAGATGTGCCGCCGGGTGTCGAAGCCGCCGAGATTGTCGAGAACCTGCGCGGCGAGCGCGACCTTTTCCGGTGGATGCGTCAGGGCGCTATCCGGCTCAGGCGCGCTTGCCGACGATCCGCGCGATTTCGGCGGCGACCATCTTGTCGACCAGTGGCGGCAGGTTCTTTTCAAGCCACTCGCCCAGCATCGGGCGGAGCAGGTCGCGGGTCAGGCCTTCGAGCGAGGTTTCGCCCGAACGGACGATCTGCGGGCGAGCGCCGGGTTCCGCCAG
>JBBSKI010000188.1:0-2662 GCA_038256425.1 Sphingomonadales bacterium | reverse complement strand
CCCTGAAATACCATCTTGAAGCCATTATAATTGGCGGGATTGTGGCTGCCGGTTATCTGAATGCCGCCATCCACATCTTCGGCTGACGCCTCGGCATAATACAACATCGGGGTTGGCCCCATGCCGATCCGCACCACGTCGCAACCGCTCGCATTCAGTCCCTCGACCAGCGCATGTTCGAGGATCGGCGAGCTGACCCGGCCATCATAGGCTACCGCCACACGCTTGCCGCCCGCTTCGCGCAGCTTGGTTGCGAACCCCCGCCCTATGGCGCGCGCATCGTCTGGGCCGAGCGTCTCGCCGATGATCCCGCGAATGTCGTACTCACGCAGCGTGGTGGGGTGGAAGATGTGTGTCATGAATCGAAAGCTCCATCGGCCCAAATTTTCGGGAGGCGGTTCGGGGTATGCCGATAGCCTCAACGCTTGTCGGAGGGGAGGGTTCTCAATAAAAGATCGCGTGCCGCGTTGGCTTCGTGGACCTGCTCGTTCGATCCGCCGCGATCTGGATGGACCCGGGCGATCAGGCGGCGATGCGCTTCGGCGATCTCGTCCGCGCCGGCATCGCGCGCCACGCCCAGCACGGCGCGGGCCAACGCCTCGTCGCTCGATCGGGTTGCGGCCTTGAAAAACTCCCACGGCCATTTGCCCGCAAACAACCGGCAGACCACGCTGGCCAGGATCGCCAGGATTATCAGCTTGCTCACGCCGCAAGCACCGGTTCGGGCTGGCGCTTGGCCGGAATCGGCAGGTTGAGCCCGGCGACCAGCTGGCGCAGTTCCTGCCGCGCCACCAGATGGCTGGTGCCCAGTTCGCCCAGCTGGCCCTTGTCGAGCAGGGTCAGGCCCGAAGGAAACAGCTCTCGATAGATCACCCGCTCGGACAACCCCGCCGCGATCCGAAAACCAACACGCTTGGACAATTCGGTGAGTGCCAGGTCGAGCCGCCGCATGTTGCGCGCCTCGACGTGACCGCCGCGGTTGCGGACCACCACCCAATCCATCTCCCGCCTGCCTTCGGACAGCGTCGCCATCGCCCGCTTCTTGCGCGCTTCCCAGATCAGTTCGGCGTAGAACGACAGCTTGCGGACCTTGAACGTCTCGGCATCGACCTGACCGATCAGATCGAAATCTACAAAACTGTCATTGAGCGGGGTAACCAGCGTGTCGGCACGGGTCGCGACATGGCGCGCGAAAGGATCGTCCCGACCGGGTGTATCGAATACGAGGAAATCGTGCCCTGCGCCCAGTTCATCGGCCATCGCATCGAGTTCCGCGATGCTCTCTCCCCGGAACACCGCGAAATCGGCACCGGGCAAGGTGATGCCGCGGCGGCGTTCGGTTTCGACGCGGTTCTCCATGTAGCGGTGCATGGTCCGCTGGCGCGAATCGAGGTCGATCGCCGCGACCCGCGCCCCCTGATAGGCCAGCGCCACCGCGACGTGGACCGCCGTGGTCGATTTACCGGTGCCGCCCTTTTCGTTCGCGAAAACAATGCGGTGAGGGCCAGAGCTGTTTAAACCCGACATGACGTGCAAAGCTTCTCCTGCGGAGCCTGGGGTTGCCGCGATTTTCGAGCCACCGGGTGTTTCCATCGCTGACGAAATCGTTAGGGCCAATAGGCTGAAACGGAGGCGGCGTGCAAACCATCCACACTCTTGAGGCGTTGAGAACCGTCCGCCTCGCCCTGACCGGGCGGCTGGCGCTGGTCCCGACCATGGGCGCGCTGCACGAAGGCCACCTCACCCTGATCCGCGCTGCGCGCCAACATGCCGATCACGTGGCGGTATCGATTTTCGTCAACCCGCGCCAGTTCGGGGCGAACGAAGACTTCGATGCCTATCCCCGTCGGCTGGAGCGCGATGTGGCGCAGCTGGAAAGCGAGGGGATCGATCTGTTGTGGGCGCCCACCCCGCACGAGATGTATCCTGCCGGTTATGCGACCAGTATCGCCGTGTCCGGGGTCAGCGAAAGCCTCTGCGGTGCAGTGCGGCCCGGACATTTCGACGGCGTGGCAACCGTGGTGTGCAAACTGTTCCACCAGGTTCTGCCCGAAGTCGCGCTGTTCGGCGAAAAGGACTGGCAGCAACTCACCATGATCCGGCGCATGGCGCGCGATCTCGACCTCACCCGCCCGCATGTCGAGGCGATCCTCGGGATCCCCACCGTGCGCGAGCCGGACGGCCTCGCGCTGTCGTCGCGCAACGCCTATCTCTCGGCCGATGACCGCATCCGCGCCGCCGTCCTGCCCGCCGCGATCCGCAAGGCAGTCGCTGAAATCGGACTGGGCAAGCCCGTGGCCGATGCCCTCAACCGCCTCAACGCCGCGCTGCTGACCGGCGGGTTCGACGCGGTCGACTATGCCGAACTGCGCGATGCGAAGACCCTTGCGCTGCTGTCCGAACGCCCCGTCGCCCCCGCCCGCCTGCTGGTCGCGGCGCGGATCGGCGGGACGCGGCTGATCGACAATATGGCGGTAGGGTGAGGTTCAACCTCAACGGCCCGCTGTGATCGAATCGATCACATTGCACCTCGCCGTAAAAATGCGGGAAGCGCGGAGGCTGGAGCGGGTAAGGGGAATCGAACCCCTCTAGCTAGCTTGGAAGGCTAGTGCATTACCACTATGCTATACCCGCGCCGGTCAGCCACTGGCCGCGCGCCTAT
>JBBSKI010000187.1:0-2675 GCA_038256425.1 Sphingomonadales bacterium | reverse complement strand
GGCCGCCGGACGAGAAGATCCTCGGCATCGGTCGCAAGCGACGCCACCATCCCCGCAGCTTCCACCAGGCGACGGTCGAGCACGCGCTGGACCTCGGCCCGCGTGCTCGCGTAAATCCAAATCGCGGCCGACGACCAAACGAGCACCGTCATCGCGGCCAGCAAGACGAACAGTCGAACACGAAGCGACCTCACGGCCGCTCTACTTTATAGCCTTGGCCGCGCACGGTCTGGATCACTTCGCGACCAAGTTTTGATCGCAATTTATGGACATGGACTTCGACGGTGTTGCTGCCGATGTCGTCCTGCCATCCGTAGAGGCGTTCCTCGAGCTGGGTGCGCGAGAAGATTCGGCCGGGCTGTTCGAAGAAGGCTTCGAGCAGCGCGAATTCACGCCGCGACAGCGCGATCGCTTCGCCGTTGCGGGTCAACTCCCGCGATGCACTGTCGAGCCTGTATTCGCCCCAGCATAGCGCCGGTGACGCATTGCCTTTTGCGCGCCGGGCAATGGCGCGCAGCCGCGCGGCCAGTTCGTGAAGGTCGAACGGCTTGCCGAGATAATCGTCGGCTCCGCTGTCGAGTCCCTCGATCCGGTCGCGAGTGCTGTTGCGCGCGGTGAGCAGGAGCACGGGGACCGACCGACCCGCCTTGCGCCATTCGCCCAGCAGATCGAGGCCGGTGCCGTCGGGAAGACCGATATCGAGCACGACGGCGTCGTAATCGACAGTCTCGGCGGCTTCGCGCGCGTCGGCGATCGTGTCGACCGCATCCACCGCAAAGCCTTCGAGGACCAGCCCGGTGCGGACTGCGTCGAATAATATCTCGTCGTCCTCAACTACCAGGATGCGCATAAATTCCTTCAGCGTCGTGTTCAGCGGCGCAGCTTAAGGCACGCTTACGGGCTTTGCTGCCGATCCGTAAGCGCGACTTAAGCTGGGACCACCAGACGGCGATCATGATAACCGATCCTGACCATAACCCGATGCCTTCCGTCGCGGTCCCAGCTCGCGCATGAGTCCAATTTTTCATCTCGGCCCGCTGGCACTGTCCGCAGACCGCCTCGCCGCGGTCGCCGCCATCTGGCTATTCGTCGCCATCGGATCGCATCGGCGTATGGCCGGCGAGGCGACGGCGGCCGTCTCGATCGCTGCGGTCGGTGGATTCCTGGCCGCGCGGCTCGCTTATGTCGCGACACATATCGCCGATTTCAGCAGCGAGCCGTTGGCGATCTTGAAAGTCTGGCAAGGCGGATTCCTGCCGCTCGCTGGCATCCTTGCCGCTCTGCTTATTCTCGGATTGAAGGCGCCCACCAATCGTCGCTTTCGTCTTATCGCCCTGCTGATCGCGCTCAGCGGAACCTGGTATATCGCCGATCGGCTGCTGACGACCTCCGTTCAGTCGCCGTTCGTGACGTCGCCGGACGGACTGAAAACACTGGCTGGGGAGAAATTCGATCCGGCCACGATCAACGGCCGGCCCTACGTCATCAATCTGTGGGCCGACTGGTGCCCGCCATGCCGCCGCGAAATGCCGCTGCTGGCCGAGGCAGCGCGCAAGCATCCCGAAGTCGCATTTCTGTTCATCAACCAGGGCGACCTGCCAAATATCGCGACCAAATTACCCGCGCAGCACGGGATCGACCCCACGACCATCTTGCTCGACGACGCCGCCCGGCTGTCGGCGGCTTATGGCGGCGCGCTTCCCTCGACCATTTTCGTCGGGCCGGCGGGCGACGTTCGCTCGGTCCATGCCGGAGAAATCTCCCGCGCCGCTTTGTCCGACAAGATCGACCTCATCAAGGAGACCCGCCCGTGACCAAGACCCTGATTGCCCTGCTGTTCCTGTCGACTGCCTCGGTCGCCACCGTCATCAGCACCGACGTGCCAGGCGCTGGTAGCGTCCCCGCCGCGCCCACCCCGACCCCGGCGCCCGCCGCAAGCCAAGGTGCGGAACTGAACCGCGAGGCGTTCACCGAGGACAAGGTCGCGCCGATGGTCAAGCCCGACAAATACGACCTCACGATCGTCGAATATACCGACTATCAGTGCCCGTTCTGCAAGGCTGCCCATCCGGCCCTCCAGAAGCTTCTCGCCAGCGACAAGAAAGTCCGCCTCATATATCGCGACTGGCCGATCTTCGGCGCGCAATCTATTGCGGCGGCGCGCGTCGCGATCGCCAGCAAATATCAGGGCAAGCACGCCCAGGTCCACGATGCGCTGATGAAGGCCCCGCGGCCGCTGACCGACCAGTCGATCCGCGCCGCAGTGACGAAGGCGGGCGCCGACTGGACGCTTCTGCAGGCGGACATGAAGAAGAACAGCGCCGAGATCGACGCTTTGCTCGAACGCAACAACGAGCAGGCCGAGTCCCTAGGGCTGCAGGGCACGCCAGCGTTCATCATCGGCACTTATCTCCACGAGGGCGGGCTCGATTACAAAAGCCTCAAAGACTCTGTCCACGAGGCCCGCACCAAACCAAACCCACCGCTGAAGTCCGCAGCGCAGCCCGAAGGCATTTGAGGCCGCCGATGTCCAAGATCGTCCTTGCCTTCCTCCTGTTGAGCACGTGGCTGTGGCCCGTCGCTACCGCCAACGCCCAGCCCGTCAGCCGCGTCGCGGTCTCGCTTCACGCCGGCTCGGCCGACCCCGCCCCGGGCCGGACGACGATGCTCGCCAT
>JBBSKI010000186.1:0-2681 GCA_038256425.1 Sphingomonadales bacterium | reverse complement strand
TCGAAGGCGCGCTCAAGCTCAAGGAAATCAGTTACATCCACGCCGAAGGCTATGCCGCAGGCGAGATGAAGCATGGACCGATCGCGCTGATCGACGACCAGGTACCCGTGATCGTGCTCGCGCCGTCTGGGCCACTGTTCGAGAAGACGGTGAGCAACATGCAGGAGGTGCGCGCGCGGGGCGGGCGGATCGTGCTGATCAGCGACGCCAAGGGCATCGCCGAGGCCGGGGAAGGCTGCATGGCGACGATTGAAATGCCCGAAGTGCATCCGCTGATTGCGCCGTTGGTCTATGCGGTGCCGGTGCAGTTGCTGGCGTATCATGTGGCGGTGCTCAAGGGGACGGATGTGGATCAGCCGCGCAACCTGGCGAAATCGGTGACGGTGGAGTGACCGAGGCGCGCGGCGGATGCCACTGCGGGGCAGTGCGCTTCGCTGCCCAGCTTCCGGAACCGCGAGTCCCGGCGCTTGATTGCAATTGCTCGATATGCTCGATAACCGGCTTCATTCATATCATCGTGCCGCATGAGGATTTCACGCTGGAAAGGGGTAGCGACCAGCTTACCTTCTACCGCTTTGGCACCGGCGCGGCGGAGCATTTATTCTGTTCAGTGTGCGGGGTGAAGAGTTTCTACCAGCCCCGCAGCCATCCTGACGGGTGGAGCGTCAATGCTCTTTGCCTCGACGAGCGCCCCGAGCTTGCGATCGAGTTTTTCGACGGGCGGGATTTCGAAAAAGCGAAGGCGGCGCTCGACGGGCATTAGCGCGCTGGCTAGTGCAAGTGCGATGCACCACGCGCTTCGCCTTCGCCTGTCATCCGACGCTCTGGTCGCCAATTGGCTCTGGCTGCAGCGGCTCAGCGGAACGCGGGCCGGGGCGGCGGTCAAGGCCGATGGGTACGGGCTTGGCGCGCGCGAGGTTGTGTCGCGGCTCGGTGAAGCGGACTGCCGCGATTTTTTCGTGTCGAGCTGGGCCGAGGCCGAGGCGCTGGGGGATTTGCCGGACGGTGCGTCGCTCAGCGTGCTGCACGGGGTGGGACCCGACGATGTCACGGCGGTGCTGGCGAGCAAGGCGCGGCCGGTGTTGAATTCTCCGGGTCAGATCGCGCGGTGGAAGGCGATGGCGCCGGGGCGGGTGTGCGACCTGATGGTCGATACCGGGATGAACCGGCTCGGCGTGAGGATGGACGAGGTCCATCTCGCCGACGGGCTCAATGTCGACACGTTGATGAGCCATTTGGCGTGCGCCGACGAAGACGTGGCGATGAACATTCTGCAACTCGAGCGGTTTCGGGCGGTTTGCGATGCGGTTCCGGCGCGCCGACGAAGCTTGGCCAATAGCGCGGGGATTTGCCTCGGCCCGGACTATGCATTCGACCTCGTTCGGCCGGGGCTGGCGCTTTACGGCGGAGTGCCGCGCGGCGAGGCATCCGGGCATATCGCACAGGTGGCGTTTCCCGAGGCCGAGGTGGTGCAACGGCGCACCGTCAAGGCCGGCGAGACGATCGGCTATGGCGCGACCTGGACGGCGGAGCGCGATACCGAGGCGGCGATCCTCAACATTGGTTATGCCGATGGCTATCTGCGCTGCTTCGCATTGGCCGGTTCAGCGACGTTCGGGGACGGCGCAATGCCGCTGATCGGGCGGGTGTCGATGGATCTGGTGGCGGTCGATTGCATTGCTGCGCCGGGGCTGGCCGAGGGCGACTGGGTGACGTTGGATTATGAGCTGCCCGAAGCAGCGGCGGCGAGCGGCCTGTCGCAATATGAGTTGCTGACCGGGCTCAGTCAGCGGCTGGAGCGGCTTTGGTTTTAGGCGGCGGCGTCTTGGGTTTGTAGGCGCACAAATCGACCACCGGGCAGCGCCAGCATTCGGGCAGCCTGGCCTTGCAGATGTAGCGGCCGTGGAGGATCAGCCACTGGTGGGCACCGAGCAGGAACGGCTTGGGCGTGACCCTTTCCAGCTTCAGCTCGACCGCCAGAACATCCTTGCCGCGCGCCAGCCCGGTTCGGTTGGAGACCCGGAAGATGTGCGTATCGACGGCGATGGTCGGCTGGCCGAACGCGGTGTTCAAGACGACGTTAGCGGTCTTGCGGCCGACCCCGGGCAAGGTCTGGAGCAAGTCGCGGTCGCAAGGCACTTCGCCGCCAAATTGATCGATCAATTTTCGAGCGGCGGCGATGACATTCTTTGCCTTGGTGTTGAACAGACCAATGGTCTTGATCGCGTCGCGCAAATCGTCCTCGCCAAGTTCAAGCATATGCTGTGGCGTGGTGATCCGCGTGAAAAGCGAGCGCGTGGCCTTGTTGACGCTGACGTCCGTCGCCTGGGCTGAAAGCGCAACCGCGACCAGCAGGGTGTAAGCGTTGACATATTCGAGTTCAGGTTGCGGGTCGGGATTGGACTCGGCCAGCCGCCGAAAGAATTCGAACGCGTCGGCCGTCTTCATGCCGCCTCGATCACGTCCCGCATGGTGTAAAGGCCGGGCACCTTGCCGATCAGGAAGCGGGCGGCGGCGAGGGCACCGCGCGCGAAAATGGCGCGATTCTCGGCGCGATGGGACAGGATGATCCGCTCGTCACGCCCAAGGAACAGGACATCATGGTCGCCGGCCACCGTGCCGCCGCGAACCGCGGCATAGCCGATCTGGCCGGCCTCGCGGACGGGACCGGTGCCGCAGCG
>JBBSKI010000185.1:0-2720 GCA_038256425.1 Sphingomonadales bacterium | reverse complement strand
TGGCCGAACGCGTGTTGGGGGATCTCGATGATCCGTCGGTATG
Organism: Sphingomonadales bacterium; assembly: GCA_038256425.1. Classification (GTDB taxonomy): domain Bacteria; phylum Pseudomonadota; class Alphaproteobacteria; order Sphingomonadales; family Sphingomonadaceae; genus Novosphingobium. Next base: position 2,677 of record JBBSKI010000185.1, on the reverse strand, counting down.
GCAGCTGATCGACAGCTTTCCATTGCCCGGCGCCACGTCTTAACCGCGCGATTAATCGATCTCGACTCCGCCGCACGGGCCTGACATTCTCCCACGAAGCATCGGGAGAGACTCAGTGGCGAATTACGACCTCATCATCCGCAATGGCACCATCGTCGATGGAACCGGCATTCCGGCCTTCACCGGCGACATTGCGATCAATGACGGGCTGATCGCGGCGGTCGGCACGGTCCGGGGCGAGGCTCGCGAGGAGATCAACGCCAGCGGCCTCACCGTCACCCCCGGCTTCGTCGACATTCACACCCATTACGACGGACAGGCGACCTGGGACCAGGAAATGGCCCCATCCTCGTGGCACGGCGTGACCACCGTCGTGATGGGCAACTGCGGGGTCGGCTTCGCCCCCGCCGCGCCTGACCGGCACGACTGGCTGATCAGCCTGATGGAAGGGGTCGAGGACATCCCCGGCACCGCGCTGGCCGAAGGGATGAAGTGGAACTGGGAGACTTTCCCCGAATATCTCGATGCGCTCGACGCGCTGCCGCGCAGCATCGACGTTGCCACTCATGTCCCCCACGGAGCGGTGCGAGCCTATGTGCTGGGCGATCGCGAGCAGCCCGGCGCAGTGCCGACGGAGGCGGACATCGCCGCGATGTCGGCCATCGTCGAGGAAGGACTGCGCGCCGGGGCGTTGGGGTTTTCGACCAGCCGGACGGTTCTGCACAAGTCGATCGACGGTGAGTTGGTCCCGGGCACAACCGCCACCGCCGACGAACTGATCAAGATCGGCCGCGCGATGGGCCGGGTCGGCCACGGCGTGTTCGAGATGGCCAGCGACCTCAAGCGCGAGTGGAACGAGTTCGAATGGATGGGCGCGCTCAGCCGCGAGACCGGACTGCCGGTGACCTTTGCCGCGCTCCAGTCAATCGCCAAGGAGCTGCCGCTCGACGAGCAGATCGCGCTGATGCGCGCGCAAAACGATAACGGCGCGAATATCGTCGCGCAGATCGCATTGCGCGGAAACGGCATCATCATGGCTTGGCGCGGCACGGTCCATCCGTTCCGGATGAAACGCGCTTGGGCCGAAATCGCCGACCTTCCGTGGGCCGAGCAGCTCGCCCGGCTGAAAGACCCAGCCTTCAAGGCGCGGATGCTGGCGGAGGACAATGTGTTTCCCCAAAGCGATGTGGTCGAAGTGCTCAAGCTGGTCGCGGGCGGATGGTTCATCCATTTCGAGATGGACGAGGACTTCGATTACGAACCCAGTCAGAGCGAGACGATCCTCGCGCGGGCCGCCGCGGCAGGGATCGATCCGGCCGAATATACATACGATCTGCTGATGCGCGACGAGGGAACGGGTCTGATCTACTTCCCGCTGCTCAACTATGCCGATGGAAACCTCGATTTCCTCGAAGCGCTCCAAGCCGCCGACGACACGGTCAATTCATTGTCCGATGGCGGCGCGCATTGCGGGACGATCTGCGACGCGGCGAGCCCCACGTTCATGCTTCAGCATTGGGTGCGTGATCGCAAGCGGGGCGGGCGGATTTCGCTGGAACACGCGGTGAAGCGTCAATATCATGACACCGCGCGGCTCTATGGCCTCGACGATCGCGGAGTGATCGCGCCAGGCTATCTCGCCGATCTCAACCTGATCGATCTCGCCGCGCTCAAACTGGGCAAGCCGTGGCTGGCGTTCGACCTGCCCGCCCAGGGCCGCCGCCTGCTGCAAAAGGCCGAAGGATACGTCGCCACGATCAAAAGCGGCGAAGTGACGTTCCGCGACGGCGCATGGACCGGGGCGACACCCGGCGGGTTGATCAGAGGGCCACAACGCGCCGAATTACGCGAGGCGGCGGAGTAAGCATCAGGGGCGAATGACGGTCCCGCGCGCTGGGTCGGCCTCGCCCTTGACTGTCGCGGTGAAAGCAACTGCTGCCGCTTCGAGGCCATGACGCTCGTCCACCGTGACGACCCCGCCGACCTCGCCGACGAATTGCTTCCAGCTTCTCCCCACGGTCTCGCCAAATCCCTTTGGCCCGAGTTCCGCAATCGTCGCGACCGCGTGGTCCGGCGCGAAAAACAGGATCGGGGCGGGTCCGGGCAGCTTTGCGCCGCCGAAGGCCCGGCCATCGACATGGGTTGCCCCGACCAGGCACGAATAGGCCAGGTTCTCACCCAACGTCTCATGGACCGCGTACAGCACCGAGGCGTTGCCTGCGAAATCGACCGAAACGCTGCGCTGCTGCGGCAATTCGCCGATCGCATCGTAAGCCAGCACCCGGTCATACAGTCCGGTGCCCTCGACGAACGGGACATTCTCCGCAGAGGTCAGTCCGATCCGGATAACCCCGGGCGACTTCTCACGCGTCACGCTCGCCAGCGCCAGCGCGGTCTTGGACGAGGCGCTGGTGAGGACCACTGTGTCTGCCCCGAACCAGTTCTCGCGGCGCATCATTGCTTCGATCAGGAAGCCGGTCTTGAACAGCGGCCCGAAGATCATCCGCTCTGCCTCTCGCGCCGGGTCATGCTCGGAATCGGCGGCGAGGCGGGAGTACTGGTTGTAGATCGGGCTCATCGGCTGGCGGTGTGCGGCCATGTCGGTGAACCCGCCGGGCGAGACCTTGCCCGGAAGCACATCGAGATGCGTCGCCATCGGCAGGTAGCCATAGACCCG
>JBBSKI010000184.1:0-2720 GCA_038256425.1 Sphingomonadales bacterium | reverse complement strand
GGCTGGGCGAGGTCCGGTCGATCCTCAACGACTACAGCCAGACGACGCCCGAGGCGATGCAGGCGCTGGCCCGGCGCTATTTCGCCAAGGACAAGAGCTGGCGACTTCAGGTGCTGCCCCAGTCGCTGGTCGCTGCGCGCGATGCAGGGGCCGAGGGGGCAAGGTAAACTCGTTCCAAATGCGACTTTTGCATTGCGGGCGGTGCCGGAGTAAGGCCCGCCCCCGCAAAGGAGCGTAACCCGTGGCGAGCAACTGGACCCCCGATACCTGGCGCGCGCACGAGGCTCGGCACTTGCCGGTCTATCCCGATGCCACCGCACTGGCCTCGGTCGAGGCGACGCTTGGCAACTATCCGCCGCTGGTCTTCGCGGGCGAGGCGCGCGCGCTGACCGCCGAGCTGGCCGAGGTCGCCGCCGGGCGCGGGTTCCTGCTTCAAGGCGGGGACTGCGCCGAGAGCTTTGCCGAGTTCCACCCGAACAACATCCGCGATACCTTCCGCGTGCTGCTCCAGATGGCGGTGGTGCTGACGTTCGCCAGCAAGCTGCCGGTAATCAAGGTCGGGCGGATGGCGGGCCAGTTCGCCAAGCCGCGCTCGTCGCCGGTCGAGACGATCGATGGGGTCGAGCTGCCGAGCTATCTGGGCGACAACATCAACGGCCTCGAGTTCAACGAGGCGACCCGCCGCCCCAATCCCGAACGCATGGTCAAGGCCTACAGCCAGGCCGCCGCCACGCTCAACCTGCTGCGCGCCTTTGCGGGGGGCGGCTATGCCAACCTGCGCCAGGTCCACCAGTGGACGCTCGAGCACATCGGGCGCAGCCCGTGGGCCAGCAAGTTCGCCGAGACCGCCGACCGGATCAGCGAAGCGCTCGACTTCATGCAGGCCTGCGGGATCAATCCGCAGACCGTGCCGCAGCTTCAGGGCACCCAGTTCTTCACCAGCCACGAGGCGCTGCTGCTGCCTTACGAGCAGGCGATGACCCGCCAGGATTCGCTGACCGGCGGCTGGTACGACACCTCCGCGCATATGCTGTGGATCGGCGACCGGACGCGTTTCGAAGGCTCGGCCCATGTCGAGTACCTGCGCGGAGTAGGCAATCCGCTGGGGATGAAGTGCGGGCCGAGCCTGGCCCCCGACGCCCTCCTGCGGCTGCTCGACACGCTCAACCCGGCGCGCGAGCCGGGACGGATGACGCTGATCAGCCGGTTCGGCCACGACAAGGTCGAGAGCGGCCTGCCGCCGCTGGTCCGCGCGGTCCAGCGTGAGGGCCATCCGGTGGTGTGGAGCTGCGACCCGATGCACGGCAACATGGTCAAGGCCGATTCGGGCTACAAGACCCGGCCGTTCGATCGCATCCTCGCCGAAACGCGCGGGTTCTTCGCGGTCCACCGCGCCGAGGGCACCCACGCCGGCGGCATCCATATCGAGATGACCGGGCAGGACGTGACCGAATGTGTCGGCGGCGCGGTGGCGATCACCCACGAGGCGCTGGGCGACCGCTATCACACCCACTGCGACCCACGCCTCAACGCCGCGCAGTCGATCGAACTGGCGTTCCTGCTGGCCGAGATGCTCAATCTGGAACGCAGCGCAAAGGGGACGGCGCGGGCGGCTTGAGGGATCAGCCTAGGGTATCAGCAGCGTCGATCCCACGGTGCGCCGCGCTTCCAGATCGCGGTGGGCCTGGGCGGCTTCGGCCAGCGGATAGGTCTGGCCGATCGTGACCGAGAGCTTGCCCGAAGAGACCATCGACCACAGCCGCGCGGATCCCGCTTCGCGGTCGGCGGGGTCGAGGTAATAGTCGTACAAGCCCGGGCGGGTGACATAGAGCGAGCCGTGGGTGGCAAGATCCCGCAGGGCGACCCCGGTCACCGGCCCGCTCGCATTGCCGAAACTCACGATCGTGCCGCGCCGCCCGGTGCTCTTGAGCGACACCTTCCATGTGTCAGCGCCGACCCCGTCGTAAGCCACCCGCACGCCGTGGCCCCCAGTCGCGGCGCGGACCTGCTCGGCCAGGTCGGGGGCGTCGGCGAGCAGCGCCAGTTCGGCCCCGGCAGCCCGCGCCAGGTCCAGCTTGGCCGCGCTGCTGGCCGTGCCGATCACCCGCACCCCGAGCGCGGTCAGCCATTGCACGAGCAGCAGCCCAACGCCCCCCGCTGCGGCATGGACGAGTACCCACTCACCGGCCTGCAGGCGGACCACGCGTTCGGCCAGGCACTCGACCGTTGCGCCTTTCAGCAACACCGCCGCGGCGGTCCGGCTGTCGATCCCGTCGGGCACACGGTACAGCGTGGCGGCTTTTGCGATCACCGCTGAGGCATAGGTCCCGAGGCCCGGCCCGATGCTGGCTACCCGGTCGCCGGGAGAGAGCGTCGTGACGCCAGCGCCGACCGCCTCGACGATGCCGGCGGCCTCCATCCCCAACCCTGCGGGCAGGCGCGCGGGATACAGTCCCGTGCGAAAATAGGTGTCGATGTAATTGAGGCCCACCGCCTCGTGGCGGACCAGCACCTCCCCCGGCCCGGGCGCGGCCAGTTCGATCTCGCGCCACTGGATCACTTCGGGTCCGCCGGTTGTTTCGAAAAAGGCCTGGGTCGCTTTCATTTTTCAGGTTTCCTTTGCGCGCAGCGGCAGCAATTTGGTAGCGTGTGAACACGGTCATGCAAGCGCGGGAACAAATCTTGAACCCCATGCGCTTTGCGCCAAGATGCGTGTGACG
>JBBSKI010000183.1:0-2732 GCA_038256425.1 Sphingomonadales bacterium | reverse complement strand
TCAAGGACACGCAGAAGACCGTCGTCACCGGCGTCGAGATGTTCCGCAAGTTGCTCGATCAGGGCCAGGCCGGCGACAACATCGGCGCGCTGATCCGCGGCATCGGTCGCGAGGCCGTCGAGCGCGGGCAGGTCCTCTGCAAGCCGGGCTCGATCAAGCCGCACACCGACTTTTCGGCCGAAATTTATGTCCTGTCGAAGGACGAGGGTGGCCGTCACACGCCATTCTTCGCCAATTATCGTCCGCAATTCTACTTCCGCACGACCGACGTGACGGGCGAAGTGGTGTTGCCGGAGGGCACCGAGATGGTGATGCCGGGTGACAACGTCACGCTGGAAGTAAAGCTGATTGCTCCGATCGCGATGGATCCGGGCCTGCGGTTCGCGATCCGCGAAGGCGGCCGCACGGTGGGCGCCGGGGTTGTCGGTTCGATTTCGAAGTAATATAGGGCGAGCGCCGCGCGATTCTCCGCAAGGGGATCGCGCGGTTCGCTTTTAAAGTTTTGGTTTAATGGTTGCGGCGTTCGATATCGCGTCGCTGGCTCTTTCGCATCGGTAGTGGACATGGAAACGCAGAACATCCGGATTCGCCTGAAGGCGTTCGATCATCGTGTGCTCGATCAGGCCACGGGAGACATCGCCGATACGGCTCGTCGTACGGGTGCCCTGATCCGCGGTCCGATTCCACTTCCGACGCGTATCGAGAAGTTCACCGTCAACCGTTCGCCGCACGTCGACAAGAAGTCGCGCGAGCAGTTTGAGGTGCGCACCTACAAGCGATTGCTGGATATCGTCCAGCCAACCCCGCAGACGGTCGACGCGCTGATGAAACTTGATCTCGCCGCGGGTGTGGACGTGGAGATTAAACTGGCCTAAGGGCCTCGGTACGGCGGTTGAGTCGCTCAGCGGAGCGATCCTGCCGGACACAGACAAGGGATACCGCGAGCGGCCTTCGGGTCACTCGGCCTGCGTCCCCCGCATCCCGGCCACTCCTGGTCGGGAATAGCCCAGCGGGGCACGCTTTCATTCTGGGCTGATGGGCTTCCATCAAAGTGTTACTTTGATGGGGACCCGCATGCCCGCGAGCCAATATCGGTTCGTGGGCCTCTGTTGAGGAGCACAAGATCATGCGCACTGGCGTGATCGCGAAGAAAATGGGGATGACCCGCTTGTTCCAGGCAGACGGTCGGCACGTGCCGGTTACCGTCCTTCAGCTGGAAGATGTGCAGGTCGTTGCCGTTCGCGAGAAAAACAAGGATGGCTACACCGCCGTGGCGCTTGGTGCCGGCAAGGCTAAGGCGAAGAATGTCGCCAAGCCGCAGCGCGGTGCATTCGGCAAGGCCAAGGTCGAGCCGAAGGCCAAGGTCGTCGAATTCCGCGTTGACGAAGATGCGCTGCTCGAATTGGGCGCGACCATCTCTGCGGACCATTTCATTGCCGGCCAGTTGGTCGACATCCAGGGCGTGACCCAGGGCAAGGGCTTCCAGGGCGGCATGAAGCGCTGGGGCTTCGGTGGTCTTCGCGCCACTCACGGCGTCTCGGTCTCTCACCGTTCGCTGGGCTCCACCGGTCAGCGCCAGGATCCGGGCAAGGTCTTCAAGAACAAGAAGATGGCCGGCCACATGGGCGCCAAGAATCGCACCCAGCAAAATCTCGAGATCGTTCGCACCGACGCTCAGCGCGGTCTGATCTTCGTCAAGGGCTCGGTGCCCGGATCGAAGGGCGGCTGGCTCAAGATCTGGGACGCGATCAAGCTTCCGCTCAACGAGAATGCGCCTTATCCCGCAGGCCTGTTCGACAAGACGGCCAAGGTCGACGAGACCGAGCATCCTGCCGCCGGCCTGGTCGATGACGCCGCGGTCCATGAAATGCCGGTGCTGCCCGGTGACGACGAAGTCGCCGCCATTGCCGCCCAGCAGGAAGCCGGCGCCGAGGCTGAGGCTCAAGCCGACGCCGCCGCCGAAGTGGACGCAGCCGATGCGGCCCAATCCGCTGACAACGAGAAAGCCACTGCGGCTGAAGCGAGCGACAAGCCCGCGAACGCCGACGACGGCAAGGAAGGCTAAGATGAAGGTCAAGGTTCAGACCCTCGACGCCAAGGCGGGCGGGGACATCCAGCTCGACGATGCCGTATTCGGTGTCGAGCCGCGTGCCGACATCCTCCACCGCGTGGTGACGTGGCAGCTCGCCAATCGGCGCGGCCTGGCGCGCGGTGCGCGGGAGCGCTCGGACGTCAATCGCACCGGCAAGAAGTTTGGTCGCCAGAAGGGCGGCGGTACGGCTCGCCACGGCGATCGTCGCGCCCCGATCTTCATCGGCGGCGGCAAGGCGCATGGCCCACGGGTTCGCATGTTCACGCTCGGCCTCAACAAGAAGGTCCGTGCACTCGGTCTGAAGATGGCTTTGTCATCGAAGGCGATGGCCGGCAACCTCATGATCGTCGACAATCTCGACATGGGTGAGGGTGCCAAGACCCAGGCGTTGCAGGCCAAGATCGGCAAATTGGGCTTCGGCAAGACCGTCCTCGTCATGGACGGCGATGCGCTCAACGTCGGTTTCGCCCGCGCCTCGTCCAACCTCATCGGCATCAACCTGATCCCCGCGGTCGGCGCGAACGTCTATGACATCATGCGCCACGAAACGTTGGTCCTTACCCGCGCTGCGGTCGAAAAACTGGAGGCCCGGTTCAATGGCTAAGAAGCCGACACCAGCGGCGGTCGATATCCGCCATTA
>JBBSKI010000182.1:0-2796 GCA_038256425.1 Sphingomonadales bacterium | reverse complement strand
GCAGCGCTGGCGACGGCGCGCGCATCGGGCAAGCCGGTGTTCGTCTATTTCACCGCCGACTGGTGCCTGTCGTGCAAGGCCAACGAGGCGGCCACGCTGGACCGGAAGACGACGAAAGCCGCCTTCGCCAAGGCCGGGGTGCAGGTGTTGCGGGGCGACTGGACCCGGCGCGATCCCGCGATCACGCGCTTTCTGGAGCAGCAGGGCGTTGCCGGGGTGCCATTGTATCTGTGGTATGCGCCGGGCGCTGCCGCCCCCGAAATGCTGCCGCAACTGCTGACCCCGTCGCTCATGGCGGAACGGGCTGGCAACGCCTGAAGCGGGTGGGCTGAAGCGGGTGGAACCCGGCGGGTAGGCGGGAGCGCCAGCGGATGGCCGCATTGCTCGCGAGGTCCAAAAGCAGCGCCCCCGCCCTGTACCCGCGCAAGAAACTTCCGACCCGAAGGGCTCGCACAGGGACATACCGGTCGTCACAACCGGTTGTGCGGCAGAATCGTGGTTTTAGCGCAGGCGGTCAAGCGCGGCGTGACACCGATCCACAGATTTTGCGACTAGGCGGACGGCCGGACAGCCGAACCGGTTACCTGATCCGCACCACCTCGACCCGGCGGTTCTCGGCCGCCTTGGCCGAGAGCCCGGCAAGCGGTTTGTCATAGCCATAACCCACGGCATCGAAGCGCGCCCGGTCGGCACCCTTGCCCGCGAGATAATCGACCACCGATTGCGCGCGGCGACGCGACAGATCGATATTGCTCTCCCGCGTGCCGATCGAATCGGTGTGGCCCTCGATCGTAAAGCGCATCCCGTCCAGCAGCGGGTTGGAAAGTGCGGCGGCAAATTTTTGCGCCTCGCGCTGGCCCGCTTCGGTCAGTTCGGCTGAGCCGGTAACGAAAGAGACCCGCAGATCGGCGCGTCCCAGCGGCATTGCCTTGCCCGCTGCGGTCTTCGCCTTACCCGGGGCTGCTACTTGCGCTTTCCTGACCGGATTGGCGGACGGCCTGGCGGCGGGTTGCCTGGCGAGGCGCTGGCCCGAACTTGCGGTCTTACCGGGCGTTTCGGATGAATCGACCTTGCGCGCGATCTTGAACCCGCGCGTGGCGGAAACGCGCGGGGCGCTCTGCCCAGTGGCAGCGGCATCCGTCGCTTCGTCGGCAGGGGTCGCGGATTCCTCGGCGCACTTTTCGGAAAGCTGGCACACCAGGTCTTCGGTGGTCTGGTCGGTCCCCGGCGCTTGCGCGAACACAGAGGTGGAAGCGAGCATCGCACCGGCGGCTACAATTATTTTGAAGGTCATGCCCATCCACTCCTGTCAGCGGGATGGCAACGATTGCCTTGATCCCCGCAAGCGGACGCATCGAGCGCCCCCAATCGTTGGTATTCTGCTAACATACAACAGCGACTGCAATGAATTCCATCACAGCTCATCCGAACAGGGGCTGAACGGGTGCCGCGCATCCCCATGCGTCGAGGATGCCCATGCGTCGAGGATGCCCATGCGTCGAGGATGCCCATGCGTCGAGGATGCCCGTGCGTCGTGCATGTTTGCGGGCGTGGTCCCCAGAAACACCAAATCCCGGAGCATCGGCTCCGGGATCAGGCGTTCCTAAATGCAGCGGATGTTACTTGACGAGCACCACTTCGACGCGGCGGTTCGCGCCACTGGCAGCGTTGCGGCCATCGATCGGCTTGTCGGGACCGTAACCCTGCACATCGAACTTGGCCGGATCGGCACCCTGCGACGCGAGGAAATCGACAACCGACTGGGCCCGACGCTTGGACAGCTCAATGTTCGATTCACGCGATCCGACCGAGTCGGTGTGGCCTTCGATGCGGAACTTGCGGGTCGATAGTGCCGGCGACTGAAGCGCGGCGACGAACTTCATCGCCTCTCTCTTGCCCGCAGGGGTCAGCTCGGCCGAACCGGTGACGAAGCTCATCCGCAGGTCGGCGCGGCCGATCGCAGAAGATGCGGGACGCGCCTTGGGAGCGATCGTGCGGTTGCGGCCCGGTATGGAGGCAACCGCCGCTGTCGTGCGCGGCGACTCGGCGGCAATACGAGCGCGCGAACGATCGACGGTCGACGATGCACTGGCTTTGGTCGGCGTATCCGTCTTGCGGGCGATCTTGAAGCCGCGCGATTCAGGCTTGTCCTCGGTCGCTTCGAGATCCGTGCCACCGCAATCGCCGGAAAGCTGACAAACCAAGTCATCGCTGGACTGCTCGGAGGCAGGCGCCGTTTGCGCAAAGGCCGAAGTGGAAGCGAGCAGCGCGCCGGCGGCAAGCAACAGTTTCATATTCATCACAATTTTCCTCACACCGCGTGAAATCGACAATTGCGACCTGTCGTTCGTTGCAAGCTTTATATGTCATTAGCCTCATGCTAGCAATTGACTAATCCCTCAATGCGCCAAATCACACGCGCACGAAAGTCTTCGGTATCGAATTGGCACGTTTGAAGTGTAAAAGGATAACGTCCGGTGCGGTGGCTGGGATGGGGGCGATTTTGACCGATTTACAAGGCGTTGCAATGGCCCGAGCGATGGAGTTGGCGCCGTTGCTATGCGATCGGCGTTCAGATTATGGCGCGCCTCTCCGCCCGCAATCCGGACTGGCGGCATGAGCGAGACCGCGCCCCTCGCGCTGTCGCTGACGATCCGCAACGCCACCAAGCTGGAAAACGGATCGCCCATCGTCCTGGTGCTCGACCGGCGCAGTGCCACGATCGGCCGGGCCAACAGCACCGACTGGCCGCTGCCCGATGCCGACCTCCACATTTCCTCGCGCCATTGTGACGTG
>JBBSKI010000181.1:0-2830 GCA_038256425.1 Sphingomonadales bacterium | reverse complement strand
TCTCGACGCCAGCCCGCAGGCGCCGCGCAGCGCCGATGCCGAGGCGCTCGACGCAATTGGCGCAGCTTGCGACGATGATGGTTTTGCCGGGGTCGTTTCCTGCGTGCTGGGCGGGGAGCTGGGCAAGCTGTCGGGCGAACTGGCGCGGATGCGCGAGCTGGGACTGAACCCTGTCGGTTTGCTGCTCGCGTTCGAGCGCCGCGCGGCGCAGCTCGCCCAGCTTGCTGCCAAGCTGGGTCGGCGCAGCGACATCGCGAACTTCGTCGCTTCGCAAAAGGGCACCAGACTGGTGTTCTTCCGCGATGTGGGTGAGTTGACCCGCCAGCTCCAGCGCTGGCGCGGTCGGCGGCTCGAACGGCTGATCGAGCGGCTGGTGGAATTGCACCGCGATCTGCTCGCCAACAGCACGCACGCCGACTTGCTGCTGGCTCAGGGACTGACCGAAATCGCCCGCGCTGCAGCACAACGAAAGGCCTGACGACCGGCCGCGCCCACGGTTAAGGTGTTTAGTTCACGCGCTTTACCGCAGTGCCGCATGAGTGTAATCATGATTGCTTAGGAGCACGGGGGTGCTCTCTCGACGGGGGTCGAATCACAGGTGAAGGCCGCCTTAGTCTTTCTCGGGGAAACCGCACCGGAGCCCGACGCTCCCGATTGGCGAACTGCGCGGCGCGGGGCGGCAACCAACGCAACGCTACACCTGCCACTCGCCGCGCGCTCCACCTGATTTCATGTCTATCTTTCGACGTTTGACGGCGTCAGGCCGGCGCAGCTGGCCGACCGGGCAGCGGTGCTCGACGAACCTGCAATGGAACCCGCGAAGGTCACTTGCACCGAAATCGGCCCGCTGGCGGGCGCGCTCTATGGACAGGATCGCGCGGTCGAGGCGCGTCGCCTGTGGCGCAGCCATTGCGGCGCCCGCCAAGCTCTGCTCGCCGACGGCGGGTTCGATGCGGCGCGACTGAATGAAACTTCGCCGTTCGCCTGGCAGTTCATGGGCGAAGGCGGCCTCGATCTGCGGCTGGAACCCTCCGCGCAGGGCGCGGGGCGCCCGAACGTCGGCCAGTCGCTGTTCGCCGCCTCGACCCTGCCGCAGCGGCGGGTCATTGCGTTCCAGTCGGTCCAGCTGGGGGTTGGCTCCTACCGGCTCGCCTGGGCCGCCAACGACGGTGATGGCGGGCCGACCTCACGGATTGCCGCACGGCTGACCTGCAAGCGGGGTGAAGGCACCTGGCCGGGATCGGCGGTTTCAAGCGATGGTTTGCGGACAGCGGTGGTGGAGGTTCCTCCCGGCTGTGCGGTGCAATGGCTGGAACTGGCGATCGATCCGGGCAGCGGTGTGGTTTCGCTGGAGGAGGTCCGCCTGAGTCCGGCCGGATAATCAGGCAGTCACCCCGGATAATCAGGCAGTCACCGTGGTGACGCGGGCACAACGCGCTTCCGCTTCCGAGCCGCCGCCGCTGTCCAGCAAGGTGAGCGCCAGAAACCCGCCGATTACCAACACCACGAACCCGGCAGTGACGAGGCCGAGATACCTGTCGATGAACGCCTTGATCGGCGCGCCGAACAAGCGGAACAGCACACCCACGATCATGAAACTGATCGACCGGCTGACAATGCTGGCGAGGATGAAGCTGATCAGGTTCATCTGGATAAAGCCGGCAGTGATCGTCAGCAGCTTGAACGGGATCGGGGTTGCACCCTTAATCATGATGATCTCGGCCCCGTATTCGCGCAGATAGCAGGCGGCGACCGGGAAGCTTTCGGTCATCCCCAACGCGGCGAGCAGTTGTGTGCCCACGGTGTCGTAGAGCCCCCAGCCAATCGCATAGCCGAGCAGCCCCCCGGCGACCGAAGCAAATGTGGCGATCGCGGCGAAGCGGATCGCCTTGTGCGGTGCGGCCAGGCACATCAGCCCGAGCAGCGGATGCGGCGGGATCGGAAAAAAGCTCGCCTCGACGAACGCGAACATCGCCAGCCACCACGTGGCATGGGGATGCGCGGCCTTGGCCATCGTCCAGTCGTAAAGGCGGCGGAGCATGGCTGAACTTTCGCGCAGGGTTTGCGGGGTCGGGGCGGTTTAGGCGAGCCGGGGCGAAAGCGCCAGATGCTGCGTACTAACCGATATGGTGTTTTTTGGTTGACATGGTCACGCTGTTTGGTTAGAGAAGCGGAACATCGCAAAAGACTGAGTCGAACCGGTCCACGCGGTTTCCATAAATACGGGTGATCAGATGACCGGCCAAGTTGCGAGCACGACGGCAAGCGCGCGTCGGCGCGGGGCAGCCCACAAGAAAACCCGACTCAGCCCCAACTGGCGCAAGGTCTTCGCGGTTACGCTGGCCGAGACTTCAAACGTCTTGCGCTCATGCGAGACAGCGGGGGTCAGCGTTTCAATCGTCTATGCGCTGCGTCGCAAGAACCCGGAATTCACCCGCCACTGGATGATTGCGCTGTGCGAGGGGTACGACCATCTCGAAATGGACCTGCTCTCGCGGCTCCGCAGCGGCGAGGCGCGCGACGACGGGCGCAAGTACGAATACGGCACCGCTTTCCGCCTGCTCGCCGGCACACCGCGAAAGCGCAGCGCGCGAAGGGGCGATGCGCGATAACGAAGACGCCGATGAGATCCTCGCGTCGATCGACGCCAAGCTCGACGCGATGCGCGAACGGGCCCAAGCCATAAGCGCCGAGGCCGGAGAATGTGGGGCCGACAAAGACAATGTCTCGGCATGAATGCAAATCCCCGGCTGGCCTGGCTGCTCTCGCTCCCGCCGAGACGCCGCCTCACGCAACTCAAGCGACTCAACGACAGCGAAAAGCGCGAATT
>JBBSKI010000180.1:0-2848 GCA_038256425.1 Sphingomonadales bacterium | reverse complement strand
GAGGCGGTGCGCTTCGCCCAGGCCTCGCGGCTCGACACGGCCAAGGTCTATGAAGCGATCTCGGGCGGGGGCGCGCAAAGCTGGCAGATGGACAACCGCTGGACGACGATGGTGGAGGGTCGATTCGATTTCGGCTTCGCGATCGACTGGATGCGCAAGGACCTCGGACTGGCGCTCGACGAGGCGCGCAACCTCGGCGCGTCGGTGCCGGTGGCGGCGCTGGTCGATCAGTTCTTCTCCGATGCCCAGGCCCTGGGCGCGGGCCGCGAGGATACCAGCGCGCTGATCAAGCGGTTGCCCAGAAGGGGCAGCGCATGATCGTGCGGGTTTTGGCAGCGGTCGCGCTGCTGTTCGCCACCGTTCCGGCCCAGGCCGACACCCTGGTCGACAATGTCAACGGCGTGACCATCGACGAACAGGGCCGGGTGCAGACCTTCGCCGCGCTGGTGTTCGACGAGGACGGGCGGATCAAATCGGTCCATGCCCGCAAGGACAAGCTGCCGAAGACCCAATACCGGATCGACGGCAAGGGCCGGACGATGATCCCCGGGCTTATCGACGCGCATCTCCATGTCATGGGGCTGGGCTTTGCGTCACTGACCCTCGACTTGTCCGACACCCGCAGCCTGGCCGAGGCGCAGGCCAAGATCGCGGCCTATGCAGCCGCCAATCCCGATCGCGCGTGGATCGTCGGCGGCGGCTGGAACCAGGAAATCTGGGGGCTGCGCGACGCGGCCGGGCGGGGTCGGTTCCCCACCTCCGCCGAACTCGACGTGGCGGCGGGCGGACGGCCGGTCTGGCTCGAGCGGGTCGATAACCACGCCGGATGGGCGAGCAGCGCCGCGCTGGCCGCGGCCGGAGTAACCGCCGCGACCCGCGACCCCGCCGGGGGCCGGATCGACCGATTGGCCGGCGGCAAACCCGCCGGGGTCCTGGTCGACAATGCCAAGGCGCTGGTCGAGCGCGTGGTTCCCGCCCCGCGCGCCTCCGATCGCGATCTTGCGTTCGATGCGGCGCAGCGCCTGCTGATCGCGCGCGGCATCACCGCTGTGGCCGACATGGGCACCACCATGGAAGACTGGCAGGCGTTTCGCCGGGCTGGCGATGTCGGGCGTCTGCAGTTGCGGATCATGAGCTATGCCGCCGGGGTCGAGGCGATGTCGCTGATCGGCGGTTCGGCGCCGGGTCCGTGGCTGTACGACGACCGGCTGCGGCTGGCCGGGGTAAAGCTGTACCTCGATGGCGCGCTGGGTTCGCGCGGAGCCTGGCTCAAGGAACCTTATGCCGACGATCCGGGCAATCGCGGGCTTGCCCAGATGGACGAGATCCGGCTCCGCAACCTGATGAGCCGGGCGGCGATGGACGGTTTCCAGATCGCGGTCCATGCGATCGGCGACAGGGCGAACGCCGCCGCGCTCGATTCGATCGAGGAGCTGGCACTGACCTACAAGGGCGATCGGCGCTGGCGGATCGAACATGCGCAAGTGGTCGCGCCTGTCGACCTGGCACGGTTCGGCAAGCTGGGCGTGATCGCCTCGATGCAGCCGATCCATCAGGTCTCCGACCGGACGATGGCCGAGGCGCGGCTTGATCCGGCGCGGCTGACCGGGGCCTATGCGTGGCGCTCGATCGCGGCGGGCGGTGCGAAGCTGGCGTTCGGATCGGACGCGCCGGTCGAAGTGCCCGACCCATTTGCCGGCCTCGCCGCTGCGCTGACCCGCGAGGATGCCGCCGGGCAGCCGTTCGGCGGATGGCAACCGCAGGAACGGGTAGGCCGCGAGGCAGCCCTGGCGGCCTATACCAGCGACGCGGCTTACGCCGGGTTTGCCGAATCGCGGTTCGGACGACTCGCTCCCGGACTGCGCGCAGACTTCGTCCTGATCGACGTCGATCCCTTGCTCGCCGCTCCTGCCGCACTGCGGCAAGCTCAGGTAAGCGAGACCTGGATCGGGGGCCGCAAAGTTTTTTCCGCGGCGCGGGAACCGCAAGCGCAAACAGGGCGTTAGAACAGCCGGTAACCCGGTTATACTTGGTTGCTCCGGTTTTTCGATCGGTCGCAAGCGTTTACCGGTTGGTAGCAAAAGCCCCGCTAGGGCGCTTTACCGGCTGGACACTGATTGAATTGCGGGAGATAATATAGGGACTTGACGGACCAAAGGTCCGAAATGTTCGTTGCTATAGCTTCGCACAGGCATTCGTTGGGAGGCGGGTGCCCTGCTGGGGGCCGATGGTTTTTGTATGCTTGTGTGATCATTTCGATCACGCTAAGTGCCGTTTGAAGAAGCTCAAAGGAGACGAGCCCATGAAGTTCCGTACTATGGCTGCCGCTGTTGCAGCCTTGACCCTGACCACTTCGCCGGTATTGGCACAGGCCACGGTCGATCGCTCCGCTGCGCCGATCGAAGGCGAGAGCGAGATGGGCGGTTCGTCCAGCCTCCTTCTTATCCTTGCAATCGTGCTGTTTGGCGCGGGCATCTACTTTCTCGTCGACAACGACGATGATGAGCCCAACAGCCCGTAATAGCGCTGTCTCATTCTGGAGCTTGAAAAGCGGGGCTGCGGCCCCGCTTTTTTTGTCTGTGCTTTGCGCTTCAAGGAAGCGACGAGTGCACGGCTCCTGCATTTTGAGCGGCATGACTGCCCCTCAAAATGGTCGTCACCCTGACTTGCTTCTGGGTGACGGGGATTGGGTGATGCGGCTGATCGGCCCAGCAGGGCAGATCGCGCCTGGATGTGGTCAGCCGGTCGGTGTCTGCGGAACCTCCGCCGCTTCTTCCTTCGCCTTGCGCCGGGCATCGCTGCGTTCGGTCAGCCGCATGACCAGAAGCGAGCTTTCGAACAGCACCAG
>JBBSKI010000179.1:0-2874 GCA_038256425.1 Sphingomonadales bacterium | reverse complement strand
CGCGCCGCGCCGGATCGTTGAACAGCGTCACGTCGCCGGTATAGTCGGGGACGCCGACGGTCGGGCAGGCGCTGCGCAGTGCGGTGACGCCAACCCCGTCGCTGATGACCAGCTCGCCCTTCTTGGCGCAGCCCGCGATGGCGAGCGCGATGAGCGGGACGGCGAGCAGCAGGCGGCGGTTTACGGCGGTCATCGGTGATCCTTGGAACTTGCGGGGCTGCCCTAGCCAGCTTTGCGAAGCGCGGCAACGTTCTGCGGTTCGCCCCGCCTGGTCGGTGCCGCTTTCCCGGCAGTTGAAAACCACCTAAGGGCACGCCCATGAACGCGCCCTTGCCCCCCTTGCGTCTCCTCATTGCCGCCCCCCGGGGCTTTTGCGCCGGGGTCGACCGCGCCATCGAGATCGTCGAGCGTGCGCTCGATCGCTATGGCGCGCCGGTCTATGTCCGGCACGAGATCGTCCACAACCGCTTCGTGGTCGATTCGCTGAAAGCCAAGGGCGCGGTGTTCGTCGAGGAACTCGACGAGGTGCCCGATGGCGCGCCGGTGGTGTTTTCGGCGCATGGCGTGCCCAAGGCGGTGCCGGCGGAGGCCACCGCGCGCGGGCTCGCCTGGCTCGATGCGACTTGCCCGCTGGTCAGCAAGGTCCACCGTCAGGCGGAACGCCAGATCGAGGCCGGGCGGCATATCGTGTTCATCGGCCATCGCGGCCATCCCGAAGTGATCGGCACACTCGGCCAGGTGCCCGAAGGCGCGATTTCGCTGGTCGAAACGGTCGAGGATGTCGCGGCCCTGCCGTTCACTCCCGGCGATCCACTCGCCTTCCTGACCCAGACCACGCTATCGGTCGACGATACCGCCGAGATCGTCGCCGCGCTGCGGTCACGCTATCCCGCCATCGCCGGGCCCAAGGCCGAAGACATCTGCTATGCCACATCGAATCGTCAGGCGGCGGTCAAGGCGATTGCGAGCCAATGCCAGCTGGTGCTGGTGATCGGCGCGCCCAACAGCTCGAACTCGCTGCGGTTGGTCGAGGTGGCCGAACGGCTGGGCACGCCGTCGCGGCTGGTCCAGCGCGCCGCCGAAATCGCGCCCGACTGGCTCGACGGGATCGACACGCTGGGGCTGACCGCCGGGGCCTCCGCGCCCGAGGCGCTGGTCCGCGAGGTGGTCGAGCACATCGCGCAATGGCGCAGCGTGAGCGAGGAAACCGTCGTGACGGCCACTGAAAACATCGTGTTCAAGCTCCCCCGCCAGCTCGTCGGGTAGTTTTTCCGTGGCAGTTTACACGCACATCGGCGCCGAGGAGCTGGCCGCGTTGCTGGACGAATTCGACGTCGGCAGCCTGGTTTCGGTCAAGGGCATTGCCGAAGGGGTCGAAAACTCGAACTGGCTGGTCGATACCACTGGACGCGGCGGCGCCAATGGAGACGGGAGCGGCGCGCGGTTTATCCTGACGGTGTACGAAAAACGCGTGGCAATCGGCGACTTGCCGTTTTTCCTCGGCCTGCTCGATCACCTCGCTGCCGCCGGATGCCCGGTGCCGCGCACGATCCACGATCGCCACGGCGCGGCGTTCCGGATGCGTGACGACAAGGCCCTGGCGTTGATCGAGTTCTTGCCGGGTGTCTCGGTCGACGAGCCCAATGCGGCGCAAGCGCGCGGGGTCGGCGCGGCGCTGGCCGGGATCCATCTGGCCGCGCAAGGCTTTGTCATGACGCGCCCCAATACGCTGGGACCGGCCGGGTGGCAGACACTCGCCGAGGCCTGCGGCGGACACTGGGACACGATCGACCCGGCGCTCGGCGATCTGGTGACGCGCGAATTGCCCGCGGTGTTGCGCGACTGGCCGCAGGGGCTGCCGGTGGGCGCGATCCACGCCGATCTGTTTCCCGATAACGTCCTGATGCGCGGCGACGCGGTATCGGGGCTGATCGACTTCTATTTCGCCTGCACCGATGCCCTGGCCTATGACCTGGCGGTGACTCACGCGGCCTGGTGCTTCGATGCAACCGGCGAGCGGTTCGATGCGGTCGTCTCGGACGCCTTGCTCGAAGGCTACGACGCGGTTCGCCCGCTGAGCGATGCCGAGCGCGCCGCCCTGCCCTGTCTCGCGCGCGGCGCGGCGCTGCGCTTCACGCTGACCCGCGGCTATGACTGGGTCAATACCCCGCCCGGCGCGCTGGTCACCCGCAAGGACCCGATGGCCTTCGCGCGGCGGCTGGCATTCTATGCCGATCCCGCCAATACCCGGCTGTTTGCCGCGTGAGGCGGGTCGAGATTTTCACCGATGGCGCGTGCAAGGGCAACCCTGGCCCGGGCGGCTGGGGCGCGATCCTGCGCTCCGAACGCCACGAAAAAGAGCTGTCGGGCCGCGAACCGGCGACGACCAACAATCGCATGGAAATGACTGCCGCGATCCGCGCCCTGGCGGCGCTGACAGAGCCCTGCGAGGTGGTCCTCCACACCGACAGCAAGTACGTGATCGACGGGATCACCAAATGGGTCAACGGCTGGCAGAAAAACGGCTGGAAGACCGCGGCGCGCAAACCGGTCCTCAATTCCGACCTGTGGCTGGCGCTGATCGAGGCGGTGCGCCCACATCGGGTTCGGTGGGTATGGGTCAAGGGCCACGCCGGACACCCCGAAAACGAACGCGCCGACCAACTGGCGAGCAACGCTGCGCTGGGGATTTGAGGTTTGGACCAACTTATCAAACCAACACCGCTCGTGCTGAGCCTGTCGAAGCACTGCTTTTTTCTTCGTGCGTTTGCGGGTGGGGCTCGCAGTGAAGAACAGTGCTTCGACAAGCTCAGCACGAGCGGATTAGGTTGAAGTGTCGAGGTTTATTGGAAGCAAACCCTACCCCGTCGTCGT
>JBBSKI010000178.1:0-2893 GCA_038256425.1 Sphingomonadales bacterium | reverse complement strand
CGCCGATGGCCGCACCACGCTCGCCGGGCGCGGGCGGCACGTCGATTACGGCCCGTTCACGGTCGAGGCCGCGGTCGGTAATGCAGGGCCGAGCGCGGTGCTGGTCTTCGCCAGTCCCTATCCGGCGGCGGGGCTCAGCCAGGTCCGCGTCGCCCTTTCGCCGATTGCCGACGGCTTCCGCATCGTCACTTCGGGCGGCTCGCGGCTCGGGCCGTTCGATGGCACGCTAGGGCTGTTCTCACCCCCCGGCGGTCCGACCCGCGTGGCGATCGAGCAGTTCAAGGTGTGGCAGACCGACGTGACCGGGCAGCTTCTGCTCGGCAAGGGCGGGGTCACCGGCAACCTGGCGCTGAACGGCGGCGGGCTTGACGGCACGGTGCGGATCGATCCGGCCAACGGCGGCCAGCGGATCGCGGCGCTGATCACCGCGCGCGATGCGCGGTTCGGCGGGCCCAGCCCGATCGGAATTGCGCGCGGGCGGCTCGAGGCGACCGGGCTCATCGCCACCGGGCGCACCACCATCGACGCCACTATGACCGGCGAGGGGATTTCCAGCGGACGACTGTTCATCGGGCGGTTGGCGGCGAACACCCGGCTGGTCAACGGCAACGGCACGGTCAACGCCACCATTTCAGGGCGGCGCGGCAGTCGTTTCGAGCTGACCGGCACCGGACAGATCTCGCCCGGGCGCGTGGTGGCGCTGGCGGGCGGCGAGTTTGCCGGGCGGCGGATCACCATGCCGCGCCGCGCGGTTCTGACGCGGGAGGGAGACGGCTGGCGGCTTGCCGAAACCCAGATCGGCTTTGGCAGCGGGATCGTCATCGCCTCGGGCAAGGTACTGGGCGGAACCACCGATCTCGACCTGAAGATGAGCAAGATGCCGCTCTCGGTCGGCGATATCGTGATGGCCGATCTCGGCCTTGGCGGCACCGCCTCGGGGATCGTTCAATATCGCGCCGCCCCCGGCGGAGTCCCGACCGGTTCGGCGCGCCTGCTGGTCAAGGGCCTGACCCGTTCGGGGCTCGTCCTGTCGTCGCGCCCGGTCGATCTCGCGCTGGTCGGAAGGCTCGGCCCGGACCGGCTCGAGACGCGCGCCGTCATCACCGAAAAGGGCGAGACGCGCGGGCGGTTGCAGGCGCGGATCACCGACCTGCCGCGCGGCGGCGCGCTGGGCGAGCGGCTGAACGTCGGCGTGTTGTTCGCCCAGTTGCGCTTCAACGGACCCGCCGAGGCATTGTGGCGGCTCACCGGGGTCGAGGTCCTCGATCTCACCGGCCCGGTCGCGGTCGCCGCCGATGTCACCGGCTCGATGGCCCGCCCGCAAGTGCGCGGCAGTATCTCCAGCACCGCCATGCGGCTCCAGTCCACGCTCAGCGGCACCGATTTGCGTGCGATCAAGGCCAGCGGGCGCTTCACCGGCTCGCGCCTGTTCCTGTCGAGCTTTTCGGGCACCACCAAGGGCGGCGGCAGCGTGGCGGGCAGCGGCAGCATCGACTTGTCGAGCCTGGGCACGCGCGGGCCGGGGATCGATTTGCGGATCGCGGCGAAGAATGCGCTGCTGGTCGACCGCGACGACATGGCCGCCGCCGTCACCGGACCGCTGCGGATCGTTTCCAGCGGTGTCGGCGGGACGATCGCCGGGCGGCTTTCGATCGAATCGGCGCGTTGGCAACTGGGCCGCGCGGTAGGCCCGGCGACGCTGCCGATCATCAAGACCCGCGAGATCAATGCCCGCGCCGATGTCGCGCCCGCGCGGCTCGCGGCGGGGTCGTGGAACTACCTGATCGATGCCCGCGCGATCAATCAGGTGAACGTGCGCGGGCTGGGGCTCGACAGCGAGTGGGGCGCCGAAATCCGCCTGCGCGGCGCGGCCGACAATCCGCGCATTTTCGGCACCGCGGAACTGGTTCGCGGCGGTTATGAATTTGCCGGCAAGCGTTTCGAGCTGACCCGCGGCCGCATCCGCTTCGTTGGCGAGACCCCGCCCGATCCCCAGCTCGACATCGCCGCCGAGGCGGATGTCGAGGGCCTTCAGGCGCGCATCACCATCGGCGGGACCGCTTTGGTGCCGATCATCGCATTCACCTCCACCCCGGCCCTGCCTGAGGAGGAGCTGCTCAGCCGCATCCTGTTCGGCAGCTCGATCACCAACATCTCGGCAGTCGAGGCGCTGCAACTGGGCGCGGCGGTGGCGTCCTTGCGCGGCGGCAGCGGGCTCGATCCGATCAACAAGCTGCGCTCCGCCATCGGGCTCGACCGGCTGCGGATCGTCGGCTCCGATCCGGCGACCGGGCGCGGCACCTCGATCGCGGTGGGTAAATACATCGGCCGCCGCTTTTTCGCGGAGATCGTCACCGACGGGCAGGGCTACAGCGCAACCCAGGTCGAATTCCGCATCACCCGCTGGCTGGCCCTGCTGGCAAGCATCTCGACCCTGGGCCAGGAAAGCGCGAACGTGAAGGTGAGCAAGGATTACTGACGCGGCAAAGCGCCCGCCGGCGAACGCGGGATAACGCCGAGAAAAATTTCAACGGGCGACGGCCGGTGCGTGGGTTGCTTGAAAGACAAATGGGCGTGGGTAGCACGGGTATCGGTGAGAACGACGGACGGGGAATCGCGCAGCAACCGTCCATCCGATCTGCGGCATCGGCTGCGACGATGGGGATCGTGTCCTGTGGGTCGCCGAGGCGAGCGCCAATCTCCTGGCTGCGCTTTCAAAACCACCACGAAAAAGGCCCGGCGCATCGCTGCGCCGGGCCTTCCGATACCGTGTGGCTAAACGTCAGTAGGTGTTGGTGGTCGTCGCTTCGGCGCGTCCTGCGTCATAACCTTCCCAGGTGTGCTTGAGCTGGCTCATCTCGTCGTGGCCGGCCTTGACCGAGGTCCAGGCGGT
>JBBSKI010000177.1:0-2916 GCA_038256425.1 Sphingomonadales bacterium | reverse complement strand
GAAGGCTGGCGAAGTGGTGGGCATCTTCTCCGAACGCGACGTCATCCACCATATGGCCAGCGAAGGCTCGGCCTGCCTCGACCGGGTCGTCGGCGAGGTGATGACCTCTCCCGCGATCACGGTCGAGCGCGGGACCAAGGTAGACGATGCGCTGGCGCTGATGACCAGGCGTCGGATTCGCCACCTGCCGGTGCTCGACGGCGCGGAGATGTGCGGCTTCGTTTCGATCGGCGATCTGGTGAAATCGCACATCGACGAGATCGAGAACGAGGCCGCACAGATGCGGCAATATATCAGCACCGCTTGAGCGCGGCCCTCGGGCCTACTACATCAGGTGCATGGCCGACATGCTCACCCTCACCCCTTCCGCCGCGAAGCGCGTTGCCGCGATCGCTCAAAAGCAGGCCAAGCCTGCGATCCTCCGGCTCTCGGTCGAGGGGGGCGGCTGCTCGGGCTTCCAGTACAAGTTCGGCCTCACCGATGCCGCCGATGGCGACGATCTGGTGAGCGAGACCGAGGGCGTGCGGCTGGTGGTCGATCCGGTCAGCCTCGACCTGGTGGCGGGAAGCACGGTGGATTTCGTCGAATCGCTCGGGGGCGCGGCCTTCAAGGTCGAGAACCCGCAGGCCGCCGCCGGCTGCGGCTGCGGCTCCAGCTTCGGGATTTGAATTAGACCACCGCGGCGCTTTGCGGCACAAGCGCCGCCATGAAAATCGCCACCTTCAACATCAACGGGATCAAGGCCCGCCTGCCACGGCTCAAGGAATGGCTCGTGGAGACCCGACCCACGGTCGCCTGCCTGCAGGAAATCAAGACGCAGGACGAAGGCTTCCCCGCCGATGAGTTCGAGGCGATCGGCTACAAGGCGATCTGGCACGGACAGAAGGGTTTCAACGGCGTCGCGATCCTGGCCGACGGGATCGAACCGGTCGAGACCCAGCGCGGGCTTCCGGGAGATCCCGAGGACGAGCAGGCGCGCTATCTCGAGGCCGACGTTGCCGGGGTAAGGGTCGCGTCGATCTACCTGCCCAACGGCAATCCGCTGCCCGGCCCCAAATTCGATTACAAGCTGGCCTGGATGGAGCGGCTGCGCGCGCACGCCGCCTCGCTCTGGGCGCAGGAGATCCCCACCGCGCTGGTCGGCGATTTCAACGTCATCCCCGAGGACAAGGACGTCTGGTCGCCCCGGGCCATGGCCAATGACGCACTAATGCAACCCGAATCGCGCGACGCCTATGCACGCTTGCTGGCGGATGGCTGGACCGATGCGGTCGACACGCTCAACCCGCGCGGCGGCGTGTGGACCTATTGGGACTACCAGGCGGGTGCCTGGCAGCGCGACCACGGCTTTCGCATCGACCACCTCCTGCTCTCGCCCGAGTTGGCCGACCGGCTGTCGGCCGTGGGTGTCGACAAGGACCACCGCGGGCGCGAGAAAGCCAGCGACCACGCCCCCGTCTGGGTGCAGCTCAAGGACTAGCGACTGCCCCCGAGGGGGCAGTCGATCCGTCAGCGATAGAAGATATGGGTGTTGATCCGCGCGCGGGCCTGCTTGCTGCGGCTCCAGCTGGGGCGCACGTAATTGGCGTGGAAATAGAGCGAATCATCCGCTTCGCTTTCCCACATGCCCTGATGCGCGATCCGGGCGATCGCCTTGGCGCGCTGCCAGGCCGACGATCCCCGGCGGATGCTCGGCATGCGGCCGTTCTTCACGAAGGAGAATTGTGAGCGCTGGTGGACGACACCGCAATAGCTCGCAGGGAACTGGCGCGATTCGCTGCGGTTGATGACAACCTGCGCCACCGCGAGCTGGCCCGCGAGCGGTTCGCCGCGCGATTCGAAATAGACCGCACCGGCGAGGCAATGCAGCTCTTCGGAGAGCGCGCCGTCGGTCGGGGTTACGGAGACGAGCGCGTGAAGCGAGCTGGCGCTCGCAGCCGCGTCAGGAAATTCCGGGTCTGAAAGATCGGAGAAATCGTCGCTGGGAACCTCTTCGGCCGGAACCGGTTGGATTACCGGCTTGGCGACGAACACCGGCATCACCTCTTCGGGGAGCTCGGTCGATTCGGGAGCTGGCCCGGATTCCTGCGCAAAAGCGCCGGAGGTTTCGGCTCCGGCGAAGGTAAGTACTATGCCTGCGGCTACGGCCGCCACAGTGGCAGTCATCGTCTTGCGAACCATGGTTTTGCAATACTGTGCGGTGAACGGACCCGTCGCAGGCTGGAACCGGGCGCCTGGTATGGGCGCCTTTCTATCGGTTCGTCACGGGCCTGCCGGCCATCCCCCGTCTACGCGCTTGCCAGTCGACCCTATTGCCGCACCAGCCGCCCGCGCTCACGAAGTGGGCGGGCAAATAGTCTCATTTGTTATCATGTCAAGTTAACCGGGCAGCGATGCGACGAAGCGGTCTGCATCGTCGATATCCAGCTCGATGATCCAGCAATCGGGGTCCTGAGCGGTTCGACGGACGATATATTCTTGAATTTTACTTGGGTTTTCAGGATCTTCCGCATTGGTTACTTCGAAACTCCGGACGCCATCGAGCTGCGGCATCCGTTCCCACAGGCGGGCATTTTTGCCACGCTCGAGGGTTAACAGCAGGATCGTCCCGGCATCCCGTTCGCCGCGGGAAACCACGGTTCCGAAGCCTCCGGCGGATTGCGCCATGCGCAGAATACCCGAAACCTCGAGATGGCCCGGGAGCCGCGCGCCCATCGGTCAGTCCTCGCCGGACGAATAGCCGGGCAGGCTGGACAGCGCGATTCGCGAGCGCATGAAGGTGCCCGTTCCCCGTCCAATCTCCTCGCCCGTGCCATCGACCAGCCGTGCTTCGGCCACCAGCACCCGACGCCGCCCGCTGATCCAGCGACCCTCGGCCACCACCCGCCCCGCGCGCACCGGCTTGGTGAAATGGAG
>JBBSKI010000176.1:0-2976 GCA_038256425.1 Sphingomonadales bacterium | reverse complement strand
CCTTGCTGACCGGCGATGACTTCGCGGTGGGCCAGCGGCTGCCGCAGGGATACGACGTGTATAACGTGCCGTCTAATTATCG
This sequence comes from Sphingomonadales bacterium, assembly GCA_038256425.1. GTDB lineage: Bacteria > Pseudomonadota > Alphaproteobacteria > Sphingomonadales > Sphingomonadaceae > Novosphingobium. The sequence goes on along the minus strand of JBBSKI010000176.1, from coordinate 2,894 downwards.
CGACGAATACGCCGATGGGCCGGATGCCAACTATCGCTACAGCGATGGTTATGTCTATCAGGTCGATCCGAAAACCCAGCTGATCCAGACTGTGATCGAGTTGCTGACGTGAGAGTGGCAAGCTTGGCAGGCGTGCGGGCAGCGCTGGGAGCGGCGTTGCTGGCGGGCCTTTCGGCCTGCGGCAGTGGGTCCGATGAAACGACCGCTGCGTCTGCAGCCAAGTCCGCCGACGGAACCCTTGCGACCGCGCTCAGCGATGCGCCGGGAATGACTACGGTGTCCACCGCGCTCAAATCGACCGGTCTGTCCAATGTGTTCGATGGCGGCGCGGCCTACACCATACTGGCTCCGGACGATGACGCCTTTGGCGCCCTGGGTACGGCGGGCACGGGCCTTCAGCAGCCCGAGAACAGCGCCGCCATGGCCGCGATCCTGCGCGATCATATTCTGCCCGGTTACCTGACGGTGGCAGACATCGACGCCGCGTTGAAGGCATCGGGCGGCAAGCCGGTCAAGATGAAGACGATGGGCGACACCGAAGTCAGCTTCATTCGCGAGGGCGATGCACTGGTCGTTTCCATGCCCGATGGCGCACGCGCCAAGGTCGATGGCGCGGGACTTGTCGCCAGCAACGGCGTGGTCATTCCGCTCGACGCGGTGCTGCACAAGCTGCCCGCGGGCGATGGGGCGGGCTGAACCGGCACTTTTGTCTCTTGCATTGACGCGGCAAATTCCCACAAGGGCGGCCAAGTTTAATCGATCCGTTAAATGGGAGACTCGGCGTGGACCGTTACCTGCAAAACTATATCGGCGGCCAATGGGTCGACAGTGTCGGCGGTACGCCGCACCAGGTCATTTCGCCTTCCACCGAAGAGCCCTGCACCGAGATCGTGCTGGGCACCAAGGCCGATGTCGATGCGGCCGTCGCCGCCGCCCGCGCAGCATTGCCGGCATGGTCGAAGACCACGGTCGATGAGCGGCTGGCGGTGATGGGGCGCATTGTGGAGGAATATAAAAAGCGCGTGCCCGATCTGGCCCGGTCGATGGCCAACGAGATGGGCGCACCGGTCAGCTTCGCCAGCACCGCGCAGGTCGGCGCCGGCATCGGCGGGTTCCTTGGGACAATGGCCGCGTTGAAGGACTTCGCCTTCACCGAAAAGCACGGCGCCAACACCATCGCTTACGAGCCGATGGGCGTGGTCGGGATGATCACCCCGTGGAACTGGCCGCTCAACCAGATCGCACTGAAGGTCGCGCCGTCGCTGGCGGCGGGTAACACGATGATCCTCAAGCCCAGCGAGGAATGCCCCGGCAATGCGGCGATCCTCGCCGAGATCATGCACGCCGCAGGCGTTCCGGCGGGCGTGTTCAACCTCGTCCAGGGCGACGGGCCGACGGTGGGCGCAGCGATAGCCGCGCATCCCGGGATCGAAATGGTCAGCTTCACCGGCTCGACCCGCGCAGGGATCGCGGTTGCGGTCGCCGCCGCGCCGACGGTCAAGCGGGTCCATCAGGAACTCGGCGGCAAATCGCCCAACGTGGTCCTGCCCGATGCCGTGTTTGCCGATGTCTTGCCCGCGACGCTTCAGGGCGTGCTGGTCAACACCGGGCAAAGCTGCATTGCGCCCACCCGCGTGCTGGTTCCGCGCGAGCGCCAGGCCGAAGCCGCCGCCTTCGCCAAGGCAATGTTCGAAGCGACCCCGGTGGGCGATCCGCTGACTGAAGGCATGCATATCGGCCCGGTCGTCAACAAGGCGCAGTACGACAAGATCCAGGAACTGATCCAGTCGGCCATCGACGAGGGCGCGACGCTCGAGACCGGCGGGACCGACCGTCCGGCCGATCTCAACCGCGGCTACTACATCAAGCCGACGGTGTTCTCGGGCGTCACCCCGGATATGCGGATCGCCAGGGAGGAAACCTTCGGACCCGTCGCCACGCTGATGGCTTACGACAGCCTCGATCAGGCGATCGAAATCGCCAACAACACCGAATACGGCCTGTCCGCAGTGATCTCGGGCGATCCTGCCAAGGCCGCCGCGGTCGCCCCGCAGCTGCGCGCCGGGATGGTGGCGATCAACAACTGGGGCCCCTCACCGGGCGCGCCGTTCGGCGGCTACAAGCAATCGGGCAATGGCCGCGAAGGCGGCGTCTTCGGTCTGAAAGACTTCATGGAGATCAAATCGATCAGCGGCCTGCCTGGCTGATCGCGGCCCATTTCCTCGGAAAATGCACACCGGCGGCGCGCAAGTGCCGCCGGTTTTGTTTTGCCCGCCACGACCAACCGTGAAATTTCCACGCCCTCCGCTGCAACCGCTTCGGTCCGACTGCGTTAATGCTCCACAACCCCCATTTCAGGAGCTTACCCAGTGTCCGAGCATGACAAGAACACCACCACCCTCAACACCCTGATCGCCACCCTGCTGGACAGCGTCGATGGTTACACCAAGGCGGCGCAGGATTGCGAGAACCCGCAGCTGGCCGAACGTTTCAATTCGCGTGCTCGTGAGCGGCAGTCGGCCGTTGCCGGTCTGCAGGCTGCGGTCGCCCGTCTGGGCGGCAACCCCGAGGACGACGGCACTGTGCTGGCCGGCGCCCACCGCATGTTCCTGGGCCTCAAGGAAGCCATCACCGGGCGCGACGACAAGGCGATCCTCAACGAGGTCGAGCGCGGCGAGGATTACCTCAAGGCCAAGTTCGAAGCCGCCCGCGACAACGTCGATCTCACCCCCGATGCGCGCACCGCAGTCGATACCGCCTGGACCTCGGTCAAGGCCGGCCACGACGAGATGAGCCAGCTCAAGCACACCTGGGAAGGTTATGACGCAGGACGCGCCGAAGCGACGACCACCAACACCTACTGACGTTTAGCCACACGGTATCGGAAGGCCCGG
>JBBSKI010000175.1:0-2976 GCA_038256425.1 Sphingomonadales bacterium | reverse complement strand
TGGATATCGGCCACTATACCCAACTGATCTGGCCGGACACGCGGGAGGTCGGCTGCGCGGTATCGAGCGGGGCCACCAGCGACATTCTGGTCTGCCGCTATTTTCCGGCGGGAAACATGGTCGGCCAAAAGGTAGGGTAGATCAGCCGAACTGCTCCGCCACCAGCTTGGCGAAAGCGTCCGCCCGGTGGCTGATGCGGTGCTTTTCGGCCGGATCGAGCTCGGCAAAAGTCAGCGTGCCGCCCAATGGAACGAACACCGGATCGTAGCCGAAACCCAGCGTGCCGCGCGGCGGCCAGGTCAGAGTGCCCTCGGCGCGGCCTTCATAGACCGCGTTCTCGCCTTCGGGCCAGGCGATCGCCAGCACGCAGGCGAAATGACAGGCGCGGTCGGTCACGGGGCCGAGCTCGGCCAGTTTGCCCTCCACCTTGCCCATCGCCAAGTACCAGTCGCGGCCAGGCCCACCCTCGAAGCGGGAAGCCTCGGCCCAGTCGGCGGTATAGACCCCCGGCGCACCGCCCAGCGCCGCCACGCACAGCCCCGAATCGTCGGCCAACGCGGGCAGTTGCGCCGCCTCGGCCGCCGCGCGCGCCTTCAGCAGCGCGTTGGCGACAAAAGTGGTCCCGGTCTCGACCGGCTCGGGCAACCCGAGCGAGCCCGCCGACAGGCACTGCATCCCGTATGGCTCAAGCAGCGCCTGTATCTCGCGCAATTTGCCTGCGTTGTGCGTGGCGATCACGAGCGGGCCGGGAAATAAACGCATCATCAGGATTTAAATTTCGGTTCAGGCAACAGCCTTGGCCTGCGCCTCGAAGATCTGTCCGCAGCCGATCCGGGCGAGACGGAGCAGCCGCAAGAGCGCCTCCTCGTCGTAAGTCGCGCCCTCAGCGGTGGCCTGGACCTCGGCGATATGGCCGCCTTCGATCAGGACGAAGTTGGCGTCGGCATCGGCCGAGCTGTCCTCCGGGTAATCGAGATCGAGCACCGGCACGCCGGCGCAGATCCCGCAACTGACTGCCGCGACCTTGCGGGTCAGCGGATCGTCGGTGATCGCGCCGGCCGCCATCAGCTTGGCCACCGCGATCCGCAGCGCGACCCATGCGCCCGAGATCGCCGCCGTGCGCGTCCCGCCGTCGGCCTGGATCACGTCGCAATCGAGAGTGATCTGGCGCTCGCCCAGCTTCTTCATATCGGTCACCGCGCGCAAGGAACGCCCGATCAGCCGCTGGATTTCCTGCGTCCGTCCGCTCTGCTTGCCCTTGGCCGCTTCGCGCTGGCCGCGGGTATGCGTGGCCCGAGGAAGCATCGAATATTCGGCGGTGACCCAGCCTTCGCCCTTGCCGCGCATCCACGGCGGCAGCCGCTCCTCGACACTGGCGGTGACTAGCACCCGGGTGTCACCGAACGAGACGAGGCACGAGCCTTCGGCGTGCTTGGTGAAGCCGGTCTCGAAAGACAAGGCGCGCATCTCGTCGGGCGCGCGGCCGGAAGGTCGCATGGGATTTCCTCGGATTGCAGCCAGAACCGTTTGCCCTGAGCTTGTCGAAGGGCGCTCTTACTTGCTGGCGTCGAGAAGGGAAGGGCAGTCGATCGACAAGCTCGGGACGAGCGGGGTTTGAGTGAGCTGTCATATCACTCTACACGGTTACCGTGCCCACTCTCCCCGTTACCGAACTGACCGCCCGCGCGCGCGATATCTTCCGCTTGGTCGTCGAAGGATACCTGGCCAGCGGCCAGCCGGTCGGCTCGAAGACCCTTGCCGGAGCAGGGGGCGTCAACCTCTCGCCCGCCTCGATCCGTTCGGTGCTGCAGGACCTGCAGGACGCCGGGCTGCTGGCCGCACCGCACACCAGCGCCGGGCGGATGCCGACCGATCAGGGACTGCGGCTGTTCGTCGACGGGATCATGCAGGTGGCCGAGCCTTCGGCGGCCGAACGCGCACAGATCGAGCGCGGGCTGGCCACTGGCGGCCCGGTGGAATCTGCACTGGCGGCGGCAAGCCTGGCACTGTCCGATCTTTCGGCGGGGGCCGGGGTGGTCATGGTCCCGCGCCGCGAACCGCGTCTGGTGCAGTTGAGCTTCGTGCCGCTTTCGCCCGGTCGGGCGCTGGCGGTGCTGGTGGGCGAGGACGGACAGGTCGAGAACCGCGTGGTCGAACTGCCCGCCGCCGCCTCGCCGTCCAGTCTCGAAGCTGCGGGCAATTACCTGACGAGCCGCCTCGGGGGGCGGACGCTGGCCGAAGCTGCGCGGCAGATCGAGGCTGAGATCGCCGGTGGCCGCTCGGCCCTCGATGCCGCCAGCCGGGATCTGGTCACGCGCGGGCTGGCGGTGTGGAGCGCCGATTCGGCCCGCCGCCCCGTGCTGATCGTGCGCGGCCAGGCCAATCTGCTGGACGAGGCTGCGCTGGGCGATATCGAGCGCGTGCGCCAGTTGCTCGAACAGCTGGAAGACGCCGAAAGCATCGCCGGGGTGCTCGACGCGGCGCGTGAGGCCGAGGCGACGCGGATTTTCATCGGCAGCGAGAACCGGCTGTTCTCGCTTTCGGGCTCGTCGGTGATCGCCTCACCGTGGCGCGATCGCGAGGGCCGGGTGGTCGGCGTGGTCGGGGTGATCGGCCCGACTCGGTTGAATTACGCGCGGATCGTCCCCATCGTGGATTTCACCGCCCAGAGCCTGGGCAAACTCATTGCAACAGACGGATTTTCAAGAGCATGACCGATACTGGAACGACTGGGAACGATACGCGCGCCAGAGACGAAGAAGAGGCCGAGCTTGCGGGTGTTCCCGAGGACCTGATCGACCGGGATTCGACCCCGGACGAAGACCCCATCGCGTTGCTGCGCGGCGATCTGGACGCGGCGAAGCAGGAGACGCTTTACGCCAAGGCCGAAACCCAGAACGTCCGCCGTCGGCTAGAGAAGGACGTCGCCGATGCGCGGACTTATGCTGCGACCGGGTTTGCGCGGGACATGCTTTC
>JBBSKI010000174.1:0-3002 GCA_038256425.1 Sphingomonadales bacterium | reverse complement strand
TTGTGTTCCGCTGCCGCGCCGCAAGGCAATGCGCCCCTCGCTGCTGGCGAGACCGACAGGGTCGAACACGAGGCGCTGGCGTTCGGCCGCCCCCGGCGTCGCGCCCTCGCCGCTCCCCCCTATGACGCTTGCGGAGGTTCCCTCCTGCCAGGAAACCGCCTCGAAGCGCGTAGGATCGAGCGGCTGCCAGCTGCGATCGGTGCGGGCTTCAAAGTAATAGCCAGCGGTGCCGACCACCAGCGCAACCGGTCGTGCGCCCGTAATCGCCTCGTCGCGCGCCGCAACGGTGCGCGCGGCAAAGCGCTCGGCCTCGTCGCGCAGGACCCGCGCGTCGCCGGGCAGCGAAAGCACCACCGCGCCTGCAAGCAACCCCATCACGAAGACGACGACCAGCAGCTCGACCAGGCTGAAGCCCCCTTCTCGACCTGGCTGGCGGAGACAGCGAATCCGGGGCTTGGTAGTGTGGGGCATGGCGCGGTAATGCCCCAGCATGCCTGTCGATTCCAATCATCTCTCGTGTGACAGCTCGGCCGAGCGGATTGTGGCGCATGGCGGTGTCCAGCGGGTGCCCAGCCCGAAGCTTGAATTGTTCGTCATTCGCCGCTTCCTAACACCCGAGGAGTGCGCCGCGTTCATCGCGCTGATCGAGCGCGACCGCCGCCCCTCGACCATCGCCGATCCGAACGGGGACCACTATTTCCGTACCAGCGAGACTTGCGATCTCAATCACGATCTACCCGAGGTCGCCGCGCTGGACGCCCGGCTGTCGGCGCTGTCGGGGATCGAACCGCGTTATGGCGAGCCATTGCAGGGCCAGCGCTATGCGGTCGGGCAGGAATTCAAGGCGCACACCGACTATTTCGAGCCCAACGGGGCCGATTGGTCGAAATACTGCGCAGTCGCCGGACAGCGCACCTGGACCCTGATGATCTATCTCAACGAGCCCGAAGCGGGCGGCGCGACGCGCTTCAAGGTGATCGACAAGATGGTCCAGCCCGAAGTCGGAAAACTGCTCGCCTGGAACAACCGTCGTGCCGATGGGAGCGCCAACCCCGCGACCCTCCACCACGGCATGAAGGTGCGTCAGGGCGTGAAATACGTGATCACGAAGTGGTATCGCGAGAAGTCGTGGGGATAACCGTACCCACTACGAAAAACGCCGCCTCCGTTTCCGGAAAGCGGCGTCTTCGTTTCGACGACCCGTAAAGGCCGTACGGGAACCTCAACCGATCAGTTGACCGCGTCCTTGAGGCCTTTGCCGGCCTTGAACTTGGGCTGGGTCGATGCCTTGATCGTCATCGGCTCACCGGTACGCGGATTGCGTCCGGTCGAAGCCTTGCGCTTGGCAACCGAGAATGTGCCGAAGCCGACCAGACGAACTTCGTCGCCTTTGCCGAGCGCACCCGAAATTGATTCAAACACGGCTTCGACCGCCTTGGTCGAATCGGCCTTGGTCAGCCCGCTCGCATCGGCAACTGCGCCGATCAGGTCATTCTTGTTCATCGGGAAACCCCTCCGTTCTGGTGTTGAAATTTTATCGCAGGGTGCATCCCCGCGCTGCGCCGGAATTGAGCGGAACGACTGGGGCCTGTCAAAGCCTAATCATCGGAAAATAGCGCGATATTCCCCGTTTTTTGGCTGATTCACGACGAAACGAGATGTCGCGACCCAATTGATCGCCAATTGGGCCGTCTAACCGGACAAACTGCCACGATTTCCCGCTGATTCGCTGCAATGCGGCAGAATCAGTGTGCAGTGGCAGAAGGCGCAAGATGAGGCGGGGGCGGCTGGCTGGCGAGGTCGTCGGCCTCGCTCCATTCGACCGCCACAAGTGGTTCGACCAACGCCCGCGCAAGCACCTCATCGACGTGGCTGACCGGGATAATTTCCAACCCGGCAGTGATGTTAGCCGGAATTTCGGCGAGATCCTTGCGGTTCTCTTCAGGGATCAGCACCGTCGTTATGCCTCCACGCAAAGCTGCCAGCAGCTTCTCTTTGAGGCCGCCAATCGGCAGCACCCGACCGCGCAACGTGACCTCGCCGGTCATCGCCACGTCGGCGCGCACCGCGACGCCGGATAAAGTCGAAACGATCGAAGTGACCATGCCGATACCTGCGCTCGGCCCGTCCTTGGGCACTGCGCCTTCGGGCAGATGGATGTGGATGTCCTTGCGCGCGATCAGCGAAGGCTTGATCCCGTACGCAGGGGCGCGCGCCTTGACGAAACTGAAAGCCGCCTGGACGCTCTCGTTCATCACTTCGCCCAGCTTGCCGGTGGTCTTCACCGTGCCCTTGCCCGGCACGGTAACCGCCTCGATCGTCAGCAATTCGCCGCCGACTTCGGTCCAGGCAAGGCCCGTGACCGCGCCGACCTGCGCCTCGTCATCGGACATGCCGTGGCGATACTTCCGCACCCCGGCATAGTCGCCAAGATTATCCGGGGTCACGGTGACCGAGACCTCCTTCTTTTCGAGGATCTTGCGGAGCGACTTGCGCGCCAGCCGGGCGATTTCGCGCTCGAGCGTGCGAACCCCGGCTTCGCGGGTGTAATACCGGATCAGGTCGCGCAGTCCTTCGGTGGTCAGCGCGAATTCGCCGTCTTTCAGCCCATGCGCCTCGATCACCTTGGGCAGTAGATGCCGCTCGGCGATCTCGACCTTTTCATCTTCGGTGTAGCCTTCGAGACGGATGATCTCCATCCGGTCGAGCAGCGCCTGCGGCAGGTTGAGGCTGTTCGCGGTGGTCACGAACATCACGTCCGACAGATCGAAATCCAGCTCCAGATAGTGGTCCTGGAACCTGGCATTCTGTTCGGGATCGAGCACTTCAAGCAGCGCCGAAGCCGGATCGCCGCGGAAATCCTGGCCAAGCTTGTCGATCTCGTCGAGCAGGAACAGCGGGTTGCTGGTCCCGGCCTTGCGCAGGTTGGTAACGATCTTGCCCGGCAGCGAGCCGATATAAGTGCGGCGGTGGCCGCGGATCTCGGCCTCGTCGCGCACGCC
>JBBSKI010000173.1:0-3055 GCA_038256425.1 Sphingomonadales bacterium | reverse complement strand
CGCTTGCGGAAAGAAGGCTCACTTGCAGCGAGCGACGGGCCGGTCTAAGCGCCCGCTCACGTCATGGGTGCCCGTTTGCGCGGGCCTAAGAGGGAAGCGGGTTAAATTCCCGCGCTGCCCCCGCAACTGTGACCGGGGAGTGCGTTCCCACGAAGCCACTGGTCTCCAGACTGGGAAGGCGGGTCCGCACGGTGATCCGGGAGCCAGGAGACCTGCCTGCGACGGTCGTTCAGCCACCGGGCGGGGTGCACCGGGGGAAGCAGGACGGGCGCAATTCCGCGCCCGGACCAGCCACGAGCGGCATTCGCTTGTGACTGGAGAACTGCCTCGTGAAATATCTGTTACTGCTGACACCGTTCGCATTCGCCGCGCCTGCTTTCGCGCAGGACGAAACGGCAATCGAAGACGACACCTGTTGCGTTCTGGCATCCCAGCCGGGCAATCTGGGGATCACCGTGGTCGCCACTGGCACGCGGCTGGCGATTTCCGAAACCGGCCAGTCGATCAGCGTCATCGATGACCGCGAACTGCGCTCGATCCAGGGCCCCGACCTGACCCGCGCGCTCGAACGGCTTCCCGGGGTCACGTACAGTCGTAACGGCGGGCCTGGCGGCTTCACCGGCGTGCGCGTGCGCGGGGCCGATGCCGAGCAACTGCTGGTGGTGATCGATGGGGTCCGCACCGCCGATGTCGCCTCGCCCGGCGGCGGCTTCGACCTCGGCAATCTCCTCGCCGGAAACGTCGCGCGGATGGATCTGTTGCGCGGCTCGAACAGCGTCGCCTGGGGCAGCCAGGCGATCGGCGGCGTGCTCGCGGTTACGACTGCGGCGCTCGACGGGGTGGCCGCCACGGCCGAGTACGGCGCGAACGACACGATCTATGCCACCGCCGCGGCCGGGCTGCAGCGCGATACCTACAGCGCCAGCCTCGCTGCCAGTTTTCATGATAGCGATGGCATTTCGGCAGCAGAAGTCGGGAACGAGCCCGATGGCTTCCGCCAGTACCAGCTGACCGGCAAGGGCCGCGCCGACCTCGGCCAGATCGCGCTGGTCGCAAGCACCCGCTACGCCGAAAGCCGCCTCGACATCGACGGCTTTCCCGCTCCGGTCTTTGCTTTCGCCGATACTCCTGAATTTCAGGACACCCGCGAAGCTTCGGGCCGGGTCGGGGCCGAATTCACCAGCGAAGCGATCGATCTGGCGGGCGGGTTTGCGCTGTCGGACACCCGGCGCGAGCTGTTCGATCCCACTTTCGGGACCGTCAGCAATTACACCACCAAAGGCCGTAGCGAGCGCGCCGAACTAACCGGTGTGGTGCGCCTGCCCGCCGATTTCCGGCTCGATTTCGGCGCGGATCGTGAATGGACGCGGTTCTCGACGACCTTCGACCTGGCCAAGCGCGCGAGGCAGACCAGCGCCCACGCGCTGCTCGGCTGGCACACCGACACCGCCAGTCTTTCGGGCGGAGCGCGCTATGACGACCATAACCGTTTCGGCGGCGAGTGGACGCTGGGGGCCAACGGCAGTGTGAACCTGCCCCGCGACTGGCGGCTGCGCGCCTCCTATGGCGAGGGGTTCAAGACCCCGACGCTGTTCCAGCTGCTGTCCGATTTCGGCAATGCCGGGCTGGCGCCCGAACGCAGTCGCAGCTTCGATGCAGGGGTCGAACGCGGCGACCGCAACGGCGCCACCCACTTCGCGGTGACGTTTTTCCGCCGCGACAGCCGCGACCTTATCGATTTCGTTTCGTGCTTCGGTTCAACCGCCACGATCTGCACCGGGCGGCCGTTCGGCACTTACGACAACGTCCGTCGCGCAAGGGCCGAGGGTTTCGAAGTGGAGGCCAACATCCGCCCGCTCGAAGGCCTGCAACTGCGCGCCGCCTACAGCTATGTGAAAGCCACAAACCGGGATAACGGCAACGACCTGGCCCGCCGCCCGCGCCATGCGCTGTCGCTGTCGGGGGACTGGGCGCTCGATCCGGGCCGGGTCTTCGCCACCACGCTGGGGGCCGATGTCCGGCTGGTCGGCGACAGCTTCGACGATCCGGGCAATTTCACCCGGCTAGATGGCCATGCCCTGCTGACCCTGCGCGCCAACCGCCCGCTGTTGTTGCTCGATGCGGCGAGCCAGCGGACGCTCGACCTGTTCGGACGGGTCGAGAATGTCGGCGATGCCGATTACCAGACTGTCGCTGGTTACGGCACGCTTGGGCGGTCGGCGCATGTCGGGGTCAGACTGCGGTTGTGACAAGGGGCGTCGCCTTGGGGGCAAGCGGGATTTGCCTGGCCTTGAGCTTGGCCGTGGCCGGGTGCGGTCAGGCTCCGTTTCCGCCCCCCGGTGACCCCATCGCCACCCGGCCCACTGCTGCCCGGCCCACAATCGTCAGCCTGAACCCATGCAGCGATGCCATTCTCGCCGAAGTGGCCGACCCGGCGCAATTGCTGGCGATAAGCCACTACAGCCACGATCCGCGCGCCAGTTCGATGGATCCGGGCCTTGCAAGGCGGTTCCGCGCCACCGGCGGCACGGTCGAGGAAATTCTCGCGCTGCAGCCCGATGTCGTGGTGGCGAGCAATTTCCTCCAGCCCGCGACCGCCTCGGCGCTCGACCGGTTGGGGATCCCTGTGGTGCGGCTGGGCATTGCCGGGACGGTCGAGGACAGCGCTGCGCAGATCCGCGACCTCGCCGGTCTGGCCGGGCACTCTGCGCGCGGCGAGGCGATGGTGGCGCGGATCGCGCGAGCGCTGGCTACCGCCGCCCCGCCCGCTGGCTCGCCGCCCATTCCGGCTATCGTCTGGCAGGGCGGCGGGCTGGTACCCGGCGATGCCAGCTTGATCGCTCAACTGATGCGGCACACCGGCTTTGCCAACGCCGCCGCGGCGCGCGGGCTGGGGCAGGGCGCGGTCCTGCCACTGGAAGCGATGCTGGCGGATCCGCCGAAGGTGATTTTCGCGGCAGGCAACCCCCAAGCGGAGGAAGACCGGCTGTTGGGGCATCCGGCGCTCGAGGGGCTGCCCGAGACAAAGCGGTTACGGTTCGATCCCAAGCTGCTG
>JBBSKI010000172.1:0-3073 GCA_038256425.1 Sphingomonadales bacterium | reverse complement strand
TTGATCGTTTCGGTCGACGGATAGACTATGTCCGCCTCTCCGTTACCGACCGCTGCGATCTTCGCTGCCGCTACTGCATGACCGAGCGCATGCAATTCCTGCCCAAGCGCGAAATCCTCACACTTGAAGAGCTGGGGGCGCTGGCGAACATCCTGATTGCCCGCGGCGTCAGAAAAATTCGTCTGACCGGCGGCGAACCATTGGTTCGGCGTGACGTGCTGGATTTGGTGCGATCGATTGGCCGGAACCTGGGTGCCGGCCTTGAGGAACTCACGCTCACCACCAACGCCACGCGCCTGGATCGGTTCGCGGCGGAGTTGCACGCCGCGGGGGTTCGCCGAGTCAACGTCAGCCTTGACAGCCGCCAGCCCGAGCGGTTCGCCCACATCACGCGCGGCGGCGATGTCCACCAGGTGCTGCGCGGGGTAGATGCGGCGCTCGACGCGGGTCTTGCGGTCAAGATCAACATGGTTGCGCTGGCGGGTATCAACGAGGATGAGATCGAGGATATGCTGCGCTGGTGCGCCGCGATGGGGCTGGGCCTGACGCTCATCGAGACGATGCCCCTCGGCGAGGTCGAGGAAGACCGGACCCGTCATTATCTGCCGTTGGATGTGGTCAAGCAGCAACTGGAACAGCGTCTGACGCTGGTGCCCTCGCTTGCGCGCAGCGGCGGGCCGGCGCGCTATTTCGAGGTGCTCGAAACATCGTCGCGGCTTGGCCTGATCACCCCGCTCACCAACAACTTTTGTGCCGGCTGCAACCGCATCCGCATCGCCGCGACGGGGACCGTCTATGGCTGCCTTGGCCATGACCAGAAAGTTGAATTGCGCGATGCCCTGCGTGGCAGTGGCCGCGGGACCGTCGATGAGCTTCTTGACCGCCTGCTGGCCGGCAAACCCGAGCGGCACGATTTCCATATCGCCGGAGGTCCCGCAGTAGCGCGCCACATGAACGTCACTGGAGGCTGACGGTGGGGCGAGGAGACATCCTCCCGCTCGCATTGACGTTGATCGAATGGCGCTTCGTGGATTGGTCCACCAAATCGGCCACAACGAACCGGATATCGCGGGTGACCGACGATGGCGGATAGGATCATCGACCAGCCAGCTGAAGGCGCTGGCCAGGTTCTGTGGACCAGCACCGCCGCCTTCACGGTCTGTTTTGCGGTGTGGACAATCTTCTCGATCATCGGGTTAGGCGTCAAGGATGAGCTTGGCCTGTCCGAGACCCAGTTCGGACTTCTCATCGGAACGCCCATTCTCACCGGCTCGCTCAGCCGGGTCATGCTCGGCGTATGGGCCGACCAGATCGGTGGCCGGCGGGTCTTCGCCGGCGTCATGGTGCTGGCGGCGATCGCCACCTTCCTCACCTCCTACGCCGACACTTATGGTGAATTGCTCGTTGCGGCGTTGGGCGTGGGCATCGCCGGCGGCTCCTTTTCGGTCGGCGTAACCTATGTTTCGAAATTCTACCCCAAGGATCGCCAAGGGACCGCGCTCGGCATTTTCGGGGCCGGCAATGTCGGCGCCGCGGTCACCAAGTTCGTCGCGCCATTCGTGATGGTTGCGCTTGGCTGGCAGGCGGTGGCGCAGTTCTGGGCCGCGGGCCTGATCGTCATGACGGTTATTTTCCTCGCTTTGACGCGTGAGGATCCCGACCAGCTGGCGCGCAAGCGCGAGGGTCGCAAGCCCGTCCCGATGCGCGAACAGCTCGTCGTGCTCAAGAATGTTCAGGTGTGGCGCTTCGCACTCTATTATTTCTTCGTGTTCGGGGCTTTCGTGGCGCTTGCGCTGTGGCTGCCGCGCTACCTCATGGGCGTCTACGATCTCGACGTGAAGTCGGCGGGCATGCTGGCGGCTTTCTATTCGGTGCCGGCGAGCATCTTTCGTATCTACGGCGGCAAGCTGTCCGATCGCTATGGCGCGCGCTCGGTTCTCTATGTGACCTTCGGCGTCTCGGTGCTGTGCACCTTCATGCTCTCTTATCCGCCAACCACCTACATCATCGAAGGGGTGCGCGGCCCGATCAGCTTCAAGACGGAGATGGGGCTAATCCCCTTCCTCGTGACGATTTTCGTGCTCGGCTTCTTCATGAGCCTCGGCAAGGCCGCGGTGTTCAAGCATATTCCGGTCTATTACCCCAACCACGTCGGCGCGGTGGGTGGGCTCGTCGGATTGATCGGTGGTCTCGGCGGCTTTGTCCTGCCCCTCGCCTTTGGCGCCCTGAATGACCTGACCGGGGTGTGGACCAGCTGCTTTGTCCTGCTGTTCGTCCTGGTTGGCGGGGCCACGATCTGGATGCATGTCGTCATTCGCCAGATGGAGGCGAGCGCCAGGCGCGCCGGCACGTCCGAAAAAGTCCCCGAGCTTCCTGAAATGCAAGGCTTTGGCGAGCCCGGGATCGTCGCTCCTCCGCGCCGCGTGGCCGGGCCGATTGCCGATTGGCGGCCGGAAGATCCGCAGTTCTGGAAATCCGGTGGCCGGGGGGTCGCCAATCGCAACCTGTGGATTTCGACGTACTGCCTGCTGCTGTCCTTTGCCGTCTGGATGGTCTGGAGCGTGGTGGTGGCGCGCCTACCGGCGATCGGGTTTTCGTTCACCACTGGACAGCTGTTCTGGCTGGCGGCGCTGCCGGGGTTGTCAGGCGCCACGCTGCGCATTTTTTACGCATTCCTGGTGCCAATATTCGGCGGCCGGCTATGGACGACCCTGTCGACCGCATCCTTGCTCATCCCCGCCTTTGGCATCGGCTACGCCGTTCAGGATCCCTCGACACCCTATCTCATTTTCCTGGTCCTGGCCTTGCTGTGCGGACTGGGCGGCGGCAATTTTGCCTCGTCGATGGCCAATATCAGCTATTTCTTCCCCAAGGCCGAGAAGGGCAATGCGCTGGCGATCAATGCCGGGCTCGGCAATCTGGGGGTCAGCGTGATGCAGTTCCTGGTCCCGGTCGTGGTGACCATGAGCCTGTTCGGAATGCTCGGCGGGCAGGCCCAAAGTGCCACCGACGGCTCCCAACTATGGATGCAGAACGCCGGGTTTGTGTGGATCCCCTTGATCATCGTTGGCAG
>JBBSKI010000171.1:0-3077 GCA_038256425.1 Sphingomonadales bacterium | reverse complement strand
TGGCAGAACATGTTGCCGCTGCCCGTGAAGCCCAGCTTTTCGATGTATCGCTTCTGGTTGAAGGCGAAGATCGATTCGAAAGCATCGGCTCCCGACAGCGCCTTGTTGCGGGAGAACACCCGCACCCGACCGCCGACGATGCTCCCAGGCTTCAGCGAACCCACGCCGCTCGCGAGCCATGCCGGATCCGCGACGCAGTCGGCGTCGATGAACGCCAGGACCTCGCCGCTTGCTTCCGCCACCGCGCGGTTGCGAGCGGGCCCGGCGCCCTTGTGATCTTCGAATACCAGCCGTGCGCGATCGCCGATGCGCGACGCGATCGCGGTGCGGTCGATCGGCGAATTGTTGTCGCACACGATTACTTCGGCCCGATCCGCCGGATAGCTCTGCCGGGCGAGCGAATCGAGGCATTCCGAGAGTGCGTCGAGCGCGTCGTAGTGCGGTACGATGACGCTGACGCGCGGGAGCGGGGTCATGGCAGGACAGGTCCCGCACGAGCGAACGACCGCGGCCCAAGTTGAGACGGTTTGGCGGCGGAGTGTCCGAACGTCATGTCCGTGGGTCCTACGGCGTGCGTCCTTACCGCGCAACCGCGCGCGCAGTGCTTTGCAACCAAGTTTGTATGTGGCGCCCGCGCAGTAGCTCAGCTGGGAGTTTCGGCCAGCAGCGGGGCCCATTCGGGATGGCGGCGGAACTGCGCGTCGACGTAGCTGCATTGCGGCACGATGGTGAACCCTTGGCCCCTCGCGTCGGCGATCAGCGCCTCGACCAGTGCCGCAGCGACACCGCGCCCGCCGATTTCCGGCGGCACCAGCGTGTGATCGGCGATCCGCGCCGTGCCGCGCGCCTTCCAGGTCAGCCGGCCGACGGCGCTGCTGCCGGGAACTTTGGCCTGGTATTCGCCGTGCGCCTCGGTGCCTTCGCGCGTGATCTCGATGCCGCCGATTGTCATGGCCAAGAGTCTCCTTCTTGCGCTGAACGCGGGCGTCGCTAGGGCCGTTCCGCGATGACCCAATCCAGGCAATTTCTGTCCGATAACGCGGCAGCGGTGCATCCCATGGTGTGGGAGGCGATGCGCGCCGCCGACGGCGCCGACGCACCCTACGACAACGACGCCTTGTCGCGGGCACTCGACGAGCGGTTCTCCGACTTGTTCGGACGCCCTGCATGGGCTCTGTGGGTGGTTACGGGCACCGCCGCCAACTGCCTGGCGCTGGCGACGATGGTTCCGCCGCATGGCGGGGTGGTGTGCCACCGCGAGGCACATATCGAGGTCGATGAGTGCGGAGCGCCCGGCTTCTTCACTCACGGGGCGAAGTTGCTGCTCGCGGACGGCGAAGGCGCCAAGCTGACCGTCGAGGCGGTGGAGCGCGTCGTTGCCCCCATCCGCGATGATACCCATCAGGTCCAGCCGCACGCGCTCTCGCTTACTCAGGCCAGCGAATACGGGCTGGTTTACACGCCGGCCGAAATTGCAGCGCTGGTTACCCATGCTCGGGGCCGGAATTTCGGTCTCCATATCGACGGGGCGCGCTTCGCCAATGCCGTGGCGCATCTCGGATGCACGCCGGCGGAAGCCTGCGGCGCGGTCGACGCGCTAAGCTTCGGCTGCATCAAGAACGGCGGGATGGGCGCGGATGCGATCGTGTTCTTCGACCAGGCCGCTGCCGATCTCGCGCGCTATCGGCGCAAGCGTTCCGGCCATCTGCAATCGAAGGGGCGGTTTCTGGCCGCGCAAATCATCGCCTTGCTGGAAGGCGACCTGTGGCTCGACAACGGGCGAGCCGCAAACTCTGCCGCTGCCGAGATCGCGGGTTCTTGCGGCGAACGGCTGCTGCACCCGGTCGAAGCCAACGAACTGTTCGTGCGGCTGACCGCCGCCGAGCGCGAGGCTCTGCGCGCACACGGTTTCGGGTTCTACGACTGGGGCGCGGATGCGGCGCGCTTCGTCACTGCGTGGAATACGCGGAGCGAGGACGCCGAGGCGCTGGCCAGGGCGATTGCCTCGCTGTGAGCTCCGAGGCCGGACGCCCCCCGCCCCCCCACGCACTGCTTCGTCCGCGTATCGCCGTGCCCTTCGTGCTCGTCGCGTTGATCTGGGGATCGACCTGGTACGTAATCACCGGCCAGATTAACGCGGTCCCGCCGAGCTGGTCGGTCGCCTATCGCTTTGCGCTGGCGACCCCGGCGATGTTCGTGCTCGCGCTGATCGTGCGCCAGCCACTGAGGCTCAGCAGGGCCGGGCACGGGCTCGCCTTGCTGATCGGGCTGACCCAGTTCTGCGGCAACTTCAACTTCGTCTATCGTGCAGAGCTGCACCTGACTTCGGGCGTGGTCGCGGTGATGTTCGGGATGCTGATGGTGCCCAACGCGTTGTTCGGGCGCTGGCTGCTCGGCCAGAAGGTCACCCCGAGGTTTCTGGCCGGCAGCCTGGTGGCGATTGCCGGCATCGGGCTGCTGCTGGTGCACGAGGCGCGGGTCGCGCCATTGGGCGGAAACGTACCGCTCGGGGTCGTGCTCGCGATTGGCGGCATTCTCTCGGCCTCGATCGCCAACGTCATCCAGGCGAACGAGACTGGCCGTGCCCAACCAATGATGACCTTGCTGGCCTTCGCGATGCTCTACGGCACCGGGTTCGACACCGGCTTGGCGTGGCTCACTGCCGGGCCCCCGGTGTTTCCGGCCTCGTTCGCGTTCTGGGCCGGGACCGCGTGGCTTGCGCTCGCTGGCTCGGTGGTCACCTTTCCGCTCTACTACGGCTTCGTGCGCGAGATCGGCCCGGGGCGGGCAGCGTACAACGCAGTCCTGGTGATCGTCATAGCCATGCTTATCTCAACGATGATCGAAGGTTACGAGTGGTCGGTTCTGGCGGTCGCCGGAGCGATCCTCGGCACCACCGGAATGGTGATCGCGCTGCGCGCGCGCCAGGTCTAGAGCAGCGCGCGCAAGCCTTCGCGAAAGGTCGGATAGCGCAGCCGCCAGCCAAGCACGCGCCTGGCCTTGCCGTTCGCGATGCGGCGGTTCTCGGCATAGAACCCACGAGCCATCGGCGAGAGGCCCGCCTCTTCCAGCGTCTG
>JBBSKI010000170.1:0-3142 GCA_038256425.1 Sphingomonadales bacterium | reverse complement strand
TGGTGGGCGCGGCAGGGATTGAACCTGCGACCCCACCCGTGTGAAGGGTGTGCTCTACCACTGAGCTACGCGCCCGCGCGGGGCTTGCCCCAGCGGAAGCCGGACCTGTCCCGGCGAAGGCGCGGCCTTTGCCAGAGCCTCCGCGAATTGACAAGCGCCGCCGTCTGGGCAAGGCGCGCCCCATGAGCGATGACCCATCCCAGGAGCCCGCGGGCGAAACCGCCCCCGACGCCCCTGCCGCCCCCGACACTTCTGCCGCCCCCGCCGAGGCGGATGCTGCGCCGGACGTGCCGCCCGATCGCCTCGCGATCAGTCCGCGCAGCCCGTTCTACGACGCCGACCTGCTGATGCGCGGCATCGGCATCCGCTTCAAGGATGTGCGTCGCCACAACGTCGAGGAATATTGCATCTCCGAAGGCTGGGTACGGGTCCAGGCCGGTCGTTCGATGGATCGCAAGGGCAATCCGCTGACTCTCAAGCTCAATGGGTCGGTCGAGGCGTGGTACGAGGATCTGGGCGACGATGCCCCGGTGGCGAAGAGCGTGGGCTAACTGCGCGAGGCGATCAGCGCGCCGATCGGATCGCCACCTCCCGGAGCGCGCGGGGCGGCGCGGCGCTCAGGCTTGGGGCCAGTCTTCGGACCCGAGTTTTGCGCGGTTTTCACCGCGGACTTTCCGGTAAGTTTCTCCGGCGCGATGCCCTTGAGGAAATCGGCCCCGATCCGTGATTGCCCCGGCTTCGGCTGGATAGTCACGGCGGCCAGGGTCGTGCGCGCCAGTGGCGGGTTGATGCGTGCGCCATCGGGCGCCTTGCCTGAATAGATGAACCCGTTGAGCGGCCAGTGGGTGGTCCCCAGGGCCTGGATTGGGGCGAACCATACGCGCACTTCGCTCCAGTCGCCCGCGGCGGACACGTCGATGGCGCGCACGTCATCCTCGATCTGGCCGCGACGGCCCCCGATCGGCGACCAGTTCGAATGGCGCAGCAACACGGTGCGGGCATCGATTACCCGGCTGACCGCTGCGACATGGCCCAGCCGCATATTGCCGAACGGACGGAAGCTCATCACCGCGCCGACCCTGGGCCGGTTGCCGCGCGCATATTTGCCCGCCGCCTGATCCCACCAGGTATGCGCGTCGCCGAAGATGCGGATACCGCTGACATCGCGGGCATAGGGGACGCACTGGAGATAGGGGGGATCGCCGATCCTGTCACCAACGACCCGGTCGCCGATTGGGCCTTGCGCATCGCTGTCGAAACGGAAATCGGCGCTGGCCGCGGTGAGCGGAGCAGCGAGCAGCAGCGCGGTGCTGCCAACGAAAAGGGCGACGCCAGCCTTCATCCAGCAAGGGTTTGCCGCAACACGGTTAGGGCTGCCTTGCCGAACATGGTTAACGCGGCGCTAGGGAATGGCCGCTTGCCATGCCGCGCGCGCCGCGCCACGGCTGCGCCATGTCCGCCAATGCATCCCCCACTTCATCCGCCAAGCTCCCCCAGGTCGTCATCGTCGGCCGGCCCAACGTCGGCAAATCGACGCTGTGGAACCGGCTGGTCGGCAAGAAACTGGCGCTGGTCGACGATCAGCCCGGCGTCACCCGCGACCGCCGGTTCGGCGAGGCGCATCTGCTGGGCCTCGACTTTACGCTGGTCGATACCGCCGGGTGGGAGGACGAGGACGCCGCGACCCTGCCCGGGCGGATGCGCGCGCAGACCGAAGTTTCGCTGACCGGGGCGACCGTCGCGCTGTTCGTTATCGATTCGCGCGCGGGCCTGACCCCGCTCGACGAGGAGATCGCGCGCTGGCTGCGAGGCGCGTCGGTTCCGGTCATCCTGGTTGCCAACAAGGCCGAGGGGCGCGCGGGCGAAAGCGGCATAATCGAAAGCTACAGCCTGGGGCTGGGCGATCCGCTCCCGCTATCGGCCGAGCACGGCGACGGCCTGGTCGATCTGTTCGAGGCACTGCGCCCGCACGTCGAAGGCTATGAGGGCGGCGGCGACGATGAGGAAGAGGGCGGCGAAAGCGGGCCGCTGAAGCTCGCGATCGTCGGGCGGCCCAATGCGGGCAAGTCCACGCTGATCAACCGGATGCTGGGCGAGGAACGGCTGTTGGTCGGTCCCGAAGCCGGGATTACCCGCGATTCGATCGCGGTCGACTGGCGCTGGACCGATCCCAGAGCCAGTGAACTTGGGGCAGAGGGTGACGACGGGGTGCGCGACGTGCGCCTGATCGACACCGCAGGAATGCGCAAGAAGGCTCGCGTCACCGACAAGCTCGAAAAAATGGCGGTGGCCGATGCGCGCCACGCGATCGATTTTGCCGAAGTGGTGGTTCTGCTGCTCGATGCCACGCAAGGGCTGGAGCATCAGGACCTCAAGATCGCCTCGATGGTTCTCGAAGAGGGCCGCGCGCTGATCGTCGCGATCAACAAGTGGGATGTGGCCGGCCAAGGAACTAGTGAAACTCCGAGCGGCCTGTTCAACGGCATTCGCTTCGCGCTCGACGAAGGGCTGGCGCAGGTCAAGGGCGTGCCGCTGATCAGCGTTTCGGCGCGCACCGGCAAAGGCCTCGACCAGTTGCTGGGTGCCGCGTTCGAGATCCGCGAGGCCTGGTCGAAGCGGGTTTCAACGGGTGCGCTCAACCGCTGGTTCGACAAGGCGCTCGCTGCCAACCCCCCGCCCGCACCCGGCGGCCGCCGGATCAAGCTGCGCTATATCACCCAGGCCAAGACCCGGCCGCCGGGCTTCGTGCTGTTCGGGACAAGGCTGGAGGCGCTGCCGATGAGTTATCAGCGCTATCTGGTAAACGGCATCCGTCGCGAGCTGGGCTTCGATGCGGTGCCGGTGCGGCTGATGCTGCGGAGTGCGGCGAACCCGTTCGCGAAGGATTGAGGGCGGGCGCGGCGGTCTGTTGATCAAGTAATGAGCCCGGCCGTTGCCGACCGGGCCCATAATTCTCACGTGGCTTTTGGGCCGTGCTTACTTCTTTTGACGGAGCAGCTGGCGATTGACGCTGCTGGCCAAAGCCGCCGAACCGCTGGTGGCATCGCAGGCGGCGTCGCCGGCTTTGCGCTGGGCCGCCAGCAGGGCGACAGTGGTCCCGCAGACATTGGCGGCGACGCTGACCGGCACCTGTGCGGTGATC
>JBBSKI010000169.1:0-3166 GCA_038256425.1 Sphingomonadales bacterium | reverse complement strand
TTTTTGGAAGTCCCCGGACTTCCTTGGCTCTTTCGCATCGGTATAGGTAATGGAAGCACAGAATATCCGCATTCGCCTCAAGGCGTTCGACCACCGCGTTCTCGACCAGGCAACTGGCGAAATCGCCGAAACCGCACGTCGCACGGGTGCTCTTATTCGTGGCCCCATTCCCATGCCGACGCGTATCGAGAAGTTCACCGTGAACCGCGGCCCGCACATCGACAAGAAGTCGCGCGAGCAGTTCGAGGTGCGCACCTACAAGCGGCTGCTGGACATTGTGCAGCCGAACGCCCAGACGGTCGACGCGCTGATGAAGCTCGACCTCGCTGCCGGCGTCAACGTCGAAATCAAGCTCGCCTGAGCGAGTTCAAGGGGCCCCGGTTCGACCCGGTGCCCGGTCTTCCCGGTAGGACCTTAAACGACCGGGGAATTTATAAGCCCGCCCCCTAGGCGGCACGAATTTTCCGCCAAGGCGGGAAGATCGTTCGAAGAGCGAAGCTGCTCTTTGAGGTAAGGGATACCGCCGGATTTATCCGGGTCTGCGTCCCCCGTCTCGCTCCCACGGCCATCCGGCCCGACGGAGCGCTCGGCCCGGACGGGGCTCGCATCGCATTCATGGGCCGAATTGGACCGCTGGGGTTGACCCTGGTTGTTCGCAAGCACCCGGATGGGCCGGGTGCCTCTGTTTAGGAGTTCTGACGATGCGCACAGGCGTTATCGCGAAAAAAGTCGGGATGACCCGCCTCTTCCAGGAGGATGGTCGGCACGTGCCGGTTACCGTTCTGTCGCTGGAAGATTGCCAGGTTACATTGCATCGCACCGCCGATCGGGATGGCTATTTCGCCGTCCAGCTCGGTGCCGGCGAAGCCAAGCACAAGAACGTCAACAAGCCGCAGCGCGAAGCTTTCGCCAAGGCTGAAGTCGGCCTCAAGATGAAGGTCGCCGAGTTCCGTGTGGATGGCGAAGACGCCCTCCTGCCGGTCGGCGCCCGGATCTCCGCCGAGCATTTCATCGCCGGCCAGATGGTCGACATCACCGGTCACACGCAGGGCAAGGGCTTCGCCGGCGCCATGAAGCGTTGGGGCTTCGGTGGTCTGCGCGCCACCCACGGCGTCTCGCTCTCGCACCGTTCGCACGGTTCGACGGGTCAGCGTCAGGATCCCGGCAAGGTGTTCAAGGGCAAGAAGATGGCCGGCCACATGGGCGACCGTCAGCGCACCCAGCAGAACCTCGAGATCGTGCGCACCGACGCCGAGCGCGGCCTGTTGTTCGTCAAGGGTTCGGTCCCGGGCGCGAAGAACGGCTGGATGCTGGTTCGCGACTCCGTCAAGATCAAGCATTCCGAAGATCTGCCGTTCCCCGGCGTGATGCGCCGTAATCAGGACGAGTTCGCTCACGAAGAGGCCGAAGCCGGCCTGATCGAAAGCGCCGCAGAGCACGCCGTGAACCCCGATGTTTCGGTCGAGCAGCAGGAAAAGCTGATGGACCAGCAGCAGGCCGGCGCCGACGCCGAACCCGGTGCTGACGACGATCACACCAGCACCACGCCGAGCGCCGACAAGGCCGACGGCGAAAATAAGGAGGGCTGACCCATGAAGGTGAAGGTCCAGAATATCGACGGCAAGGCGTCGGGCGATATCGAACTCGACGATGCCGTGTTCGGGGTTGAGCCGCGTGCGGACATCCTGCACCGGGTCGTCACCTGGCAGCTCGAGAACCGCCGCGGCACCGCCCGCGCGGCTCGCGAGCGCTCGGATGTCAACCGCACGGGCAAGAAGTTCGTCCGTCAGAAAGGCACCGGCGGCGCCCGTCACGGCGACCGTGCTGCGCCGATCTTTATCGGCGGCGGCAAGGCCCATGGCCCGCGTCGGCGCGAGTTCGAGCAGTCGCTCAACAAGAAGGTCCGGGCGCTCGGTCTCAAGATGGCGCTTTCGAGCAAGGCCAAGGACGGCCTGATCATTCTCGACAGTCTCGATCTCAGCGAAGCCAAGACCAAGGCGCTCAAGGGCCAGTTCGACAAGAACGGCTGGAGCGGCAAGGTGCTGTTTATCGATGGCGACATTGTGAACGACGGCTTCCAGAAGGCAGCGCGCAACCTCCCGGGGATCAACATGCTCCCCGCGGTCGGCGCCAATGTCTACGACATCCTGAAGCACGACACGCTGATCCTCACCAAGGATGCGGTCGCAAAGCTGGAGGCCCGGTTCAATGGCTAAGAAGCAGGAAGTGGACGCGCGTCACTACGATGTGATTCTCGCGCCCCACATCACCGAAAAGTCGACGATGGCGTCCGAGCACAATGCGGTCGTCTTCAAGGTCGCGAATGATGCAACGAAGCCGCAGATCAAAGAAGCGGTCGAGGCGATCTACGACAAGAAAGTCGTGGGCGTGAACACCATCGTGACCAAGGGCAAGACCAAACGCTGGAAGGGCAGGCCCTACAAGCGTTCCGACGTGAAGAAGGCGATCGTCACCCTCGCCGAGGGTGAAATGATCGACATCACGAGCGGTATCTGAGGGGCTAGGAACCAATGGCACTCAAAAATTACAAACCGACGAGCCCCGCACGCCGTGGCTTGATCCTGGTCGACAAGTCGGGGCTCCACAAGGGTGGCCCGATCAAGTCTCTGACCGAGGGCAAGCACAAGACGGGCGGCCGCAACAACAAGGGTCATGTGACCTCGCGCGGTATCGCGGGCGGTCACAAGCAGCGCTACCGCTATATCGACTTCAAGCGTCGCAAGTGGGACGTCGAGGGTACCGTGGAGCGGATCGAATACGATCCCAACCGCACCGCCTTCATCGCGTTGATCAAATATGCCGACGAGGAACTGGCCTATATCATCGCGCCGCAGCGGCTTGCCGTTGGCGACAAGGTGATTGCCGGCGAGAAGGTCGACACCAAGCCGGGCAACGCGATGCTGCTGGGTCAGATGCCGATCGGTACCATCTGCCACAATGTGGAGATGAAACCGGAACAGGGCGGGCAGATCGCCCGTTCGGCCGGTGCCTACGTCCAGCTGGTCGGTCGTGATCGCGGGATGGTCATCGTCAGGCTCAATTCAGGCGAGCAGCGTTATCTGCGCGCGGACTGCATGGGCACCGTCGGTGCCGTGTCCAACCCGGACAACCAGAACCAGAACTTCGGCAAGGCCGGACGGACCCG
>JBBSKI010000168.1:0-3172 GCA_038256425.1 Sphingomonadales bacterium | reverse complement strand
GGCCGTCCTGCGCCGTGGTGATGCCGTTGGCGGCGTAAATCCGTTCCCCCGCCACCAGCGCCGCCACCCCGGCGTCGGGGCCGGCCGGGGTCAGCATCCTGAGCGGGCCGAACAGCGCGGCTTCCTCCAGCACGCCATTGGGGGTCTTGCCGTCTGCCTCGCGGCGGATCACCCCGCCGGGTGGATCGGGTGTCTCGGGCCCGATCCCGACGAGCTTGAGCATCGCCGAGTTGAGCACCACGAGGTGCCCGCTGACGTGAATCGCCAGCAGCGGCCGGGTGGTCGATATCGCGTCGAGATCGTGTCGCGTGGGAAAGCGCTTGTCGGCAAGCTGGCTGTCGTCGAACCCATTGCCGACAAGCGGCACGTTCTCGGGCAGTTTGCGGGTCGCCCCCCAATCGCGGAAGGCCTGTTGCAGCCTGGCGATGCTGTCGACCCCGCCGACCGGCGGAGGTTGCAGTTGCACCATGTCGGCGTTCTGCCCGACAAAGCCGACATGGCCGTGAGCGTCGATAAACCCGGGAAGCAGAGCGCGGCCCTTGAGATCGATGCGCCGCGCGTCTTGTCCGGCTGCCCTGGCGACCGCCGCACTCGTCCCGACGGCGACGATCCGCCCGTCTCGCACCGCGATCGCTTCCACGGTTTCGGGCGTATCGCCCGCCATCGTCACGACCGGGCCTCCGCTATAGATCGTCGCCGGGTCGTTCGGCGGCGCGGCGCCGGTCAGCAGGATCGCGACGAACGCGGCAGCCGGCGCCCTCACCCCGCGGCCCGCAGTGCAGGCGCGCCGTCACCGTCGGCGTAGAACCGCGCATAGTAGCGCCGGAACTGCGCAATCGGGCCGTCGCCCTGGCAAATGATGGCGTTGGGCTGGTATTGCTGCCGGTCCCACACGACCTTGTCCTGATCGAGCTGCTTGTTGACGTCCTTGATGATCGCCCGTGCCAGCCCGGCCATTGGCCCTTCGGCCTGGCTCTTCGTCTGGGTGTAGAAATACCGCGCCTGGATGCGATCGAGTTCGACCGGGGTGATGCAGGCCAGCAGCAGTGTTTCGCAGATCCCGGTAAAACGGACCCACGCCTGCCCCGCCCCGTTGGTGATCGAGGTGATCGTCCCATCGACCTCGCCGCGCGGCGTGCCCATCTTGGCCCGGACGATTCCGGTGCGATCCCACTCGCCCCAGGTCAGCTCGGCCTCGGGCATCGTCGCGGTGCCGTGGATGTATTTGAAGTGCGCGAAATCGACGCCGTTCTCCGCCATGTTCTGCAAGCTGCCCCAGATGTTCCAGCGGCATTCGTCGTAAGCGGTCCAGTCCGGATCGCTGCACTCGGGGATATCGACCACATCGTAAAGCGGGGCGACGTCGCCGGGGTGATACCAGAACCAGATGAACTGGTTCTTCTCGACGACGTGCCAGGTACGGGTGCACTTGCGCTTGACCTGCGGCGGGATCGAGGTGGAGTAGGGAATGTCCTTCACGGTTCCCTCCTCGCCGTCATACCGCCAGGCGTGAAACGGGCACTCGAGCAGGTTGCCGTGGACTTTGCCACCATGGCCCATGTGCGCGCCGAGGTGACGACAATAGGCGTCGACCATCCGGACCTGGCCGTCCTCGCCGCGCCAGATCGCCAGATCGGTGGCGAAATAGCGCAGCGGCTTGACCTCGCCGATCGCCAGTTCGCTCGAGAGCATCGCCACGAACCAGCCGAACGGGAACCCGATGTCGAGATTTCGGTCCGCAACCGAAGCGCGGTTGCCCGGTTCGGCAAGCCGCCACGCGGCAAGCTCGTCCTTGCTCATCCGTTCGAGGACCTGCGAAACGGCAACCGGCGCAGTGCGGGCATCGAGCGGATCGCCTGGGCGGGTTTCACTCGTGCGGGGATCGGCTTCGGCCATCGTCAGTCTCCCAGCTTGAAGAGTTTGCGCGCGTTCTCGCGCAGGAACTTGGGCCACACCTCGTCCTTGAACGGCACGTGCTCCATGTCGGCAAAGATGCGGTCGAGGCTGAGGCCCATCGGGAAATACCCGGCGTAGATCACCTTGTCCGCGCCGCGGGTGTTGGCATAGTCGATGATCGCCTTGGGGTAGTGCTTGGGCGCGAAGGCGCTGGTCGAATAATACAGGTTCGGCCACTTGAGCATGAGCTTGACCGCCAGCGCCTCCCACGGCTCGGCCCCATGACGCATCACGATCTTCAGGTCGGGGAAGAACCAGCAGACCTCGTCGAGATGTTCGACCTTCTGCGTTTCCATCGGGATGCGTGGACCGGGGATGCCGACGTTCAGGCAGATCGGCAGGTCGAGCTCGACCGCACACGCATAGAGCGGGAACATATATTTGTGGTTGATCGCCACTTGCGGAAGCGTCCCGCTGGGGAAGACGCTGATCGCCGACAGGCCCACCTCGGCGTGGATGCGCTTGATCCGGCGGACCTCGTCCATCCCCTTGTTGGGATCGCACGGCAGATCGAAGAAGAAACGGTCGCCATACATCTCCTTGGCCCGGCGCGAGGTGTCGTTGTCACCCCACCCGACCAGCGCGCGCTCGACGTTGAAGCGGTCCATCTGCTCGACCGTCCAGCGGATGTAATCGGACTGTTCGCCCGATTGCGGGATGTCCTTGAACATGTATTGCGCGGGCATCGCAAATTGCTGGAGCGTCTGCGCATCCTTGATCAGCGGACGGAACGCGGCGAACCAGTCGCCCCGATCCTCCGCCTCGGGAATACCCAGCATACAGTCGATCACGCCGATGTCCTTGGGGTACGGCATTACGCGGGTTCTCCGATCAGTTGGTTCCAGCGCGCCTTGAGCGCGCGTTTATCGATCTTGCCGACCGCGTTGCGCGGCAGCGGCTCCAGCGCGAAGGCGACGCGGCCGGGCGCCTTGTAGCGCGCCAGCCGCTGGCCGACCTCGCCGATCACCGCGTCCGCGCTCAAGCCTTCGCCGACCACGACCGCGACGAGCAGCTCGCCAAGGCGCTCGTCCGGAATGCCGAAAGCGGCGCATTCGCGCACGCCGGGCAGTTCACCCAGAACGCGTTCGACTTCGGCGCAGTAGATGTTCTCGCCGCCCGAAATGACCATGTCCTTGGTCCGATCGACGATGAAGATGTAGCCTTCCTCGTCGATCAGCCCGACATCGCCGGTGCGCAGCCAGCCATCGGAAGTCAG
>JBBSKI010000167.1:0-3229 GCA_038256425.1 Sphingomonadales bacterium | reverse complement strand
GCCCATATGGTGGGAGGCACGGGGGCACTCTTCCTCGGAGCGCTCAACCTCTATCTGGCCGCTCGCGCCAACCGGTTCCCGCTTCATCGCCTGATCGGGCGGCTATACATCCTGTTTGGTTCCTTTGGGGCAACCACGGCTATCGTGATCACTCTGTCGCCGGCGCACAAGTCCGGCACAGTTCTTACCAATGCAACGATCTCTCTGGCTATGCTTGGGGCGGCATGGCTGGCCTTCGCAGCATTGGGTTGGCGGGCAGCGGCCAATCGCCGCTTTGCGTCCCATGCCGACTGGATGATCCGAACCTACGTGCTGACCTGGGCCTTCGTGTTCTGCCGTGTCGCGTCGCGCGTTCCCGCCATCGCCGAACTAGGAAATGGTGAAGCATTCATCTGGCTGTCCTGGGTGGCCCCGCTGATTATCTGCGAGCTCGTCCTGCAATGGCCTCAAGGCTCCCGGCAGCGTAATCCTCAGCGATCCACCACTGCAGACCGCGCTGCGACCACCGCACTGGCGGCGTCCCGGCAAACCGTCTGACCGGATTGCAGGTCGCCCTCACCCCCGCACGACCTCACTCTCGATTGCGCCGAAGATCGAATGGTTGTGCGCATCGCGCATTTCGATGCGGACGGTGTCGCCCCATTTGAGGAACGGGGTGCTTGCCTCGCCCGAAGCGATCGTTTCGACCGTGCGCTGTTCGGCGATGCACGAATAGCCGCGGCCCCCGGCGGCCACCGGACGGCCGGGCGAGCCATCGGGATCGCGGTTGGAGACGGTGCCCGAACCGATGATCGAGCCCGCACCCACTTTGCGCGTTTTCGCCAGATGCGCGATCAGCGTGCCGAAATCGAAGGTGCACTCCTCGCCCGCTTCGGCCCGGCCGAACGGTTGTCCGTTAAGATCGACCCGTAGCGGCAGGTGCAGTCGTCCGTCGCGCCAGGAATCGCCCAAGGCATCGGGCGTTACGAACACCGGCGAAAAATGGCTGGCGGGCTTGGCCTGGACGAAGCCGAAGCCTTTCGCCAGTTCGCCCGGGATCAGGTTGCGCAAGGACACGTCGTTGACCAGCCCGATCAGCCGGACCGCCGCCAGCGCCTCGTCGCGGCTGGCGCCCTGGGCCACGTCGCCGGTGACGACGCAGATCTCGGCCTCCATGTCGCAGCCCCAGGCCTCGTCGGCCAGTTCGATCGGGGCGCGGGCGCCGCGCAGATCGTCGCTGCCGCCCTGATACATCAGCGGGTCGGTCCAGAAACTGTCGGGCAATTCGGCCCCGCGCGCCTTGCGGACCAGTTCGACGTGATTGACGTACGCCGAGCCATCGGCCCACTGATAGGCGCGCGGCAGCGGCGCGGCGGCCTCGCGCTCATGAAAGCGCAGCCGCGGAATTGCATCGTGCGCCAGTTCGATCGCGAGCGATTCCACCGCCGGGGCGCAGTGCTCCCAATCGTCGAGCAGGGCCTGCAGGGTCGGCACGACGTGATCGGCGTCGGCGTACCACGCAAGATCGTCGGACACGACCACCAGCCGCCCATCACGGCCTCCCCCGTCGCGGCCACCCCCGTTGCGGCTGCTGGGGAGCGAGGCGAGCTTCACTTGGCTGCTCTCGTCATGTGTTGGCTCCATCGAAATTACCGACGCTGGCGAGCAGCTTGTCAAGGATACTGCGGAGCTTGTCGGTCTCCCGCTCCGACAGGCAGGCGAAGACTTTTTCGTACATGTCCACTGCCAGCGGCATGATCTGGCCGTGCATCGTGCGGCCTTGCGCGGTCAGCTCGAGGTGATGCGAGCGGCCATCGCTGGCGTTGGGGATGCGGGCGACCAGATCGCGCATTTCCAGCACCTTGCAGGCGCGATTTACCGCCACCTTGTCCATCAGCGTGGCCGCGACCAGCTGGCGCTGGGTCAGCGCCCCGGCATCGCCCAGCACCGCCATGATCCGCCATTCGGGGATCTTGAGCCCGAACTGCGCGCGATATTCGCCCGCGATCAGATCGCTGACCGCATTGCTCGTCACCGACAGCCGATAGGGCATGAATTCAGCAAGACTGGTTGGGCTGTTTGGCATTCTCGGCTTGTTTCTACTGCAACCTCCCAAAGGTGCAAGGGCGGCGCAAGGGCGGCGCCTTACACAGGCTTGGCCGCCTCGGGCGCGGCGCGGGCGAACGGATCGAGGGCGCGCAGTTCGGCATCGATCCGTGCCAGCCGCGGCAGCACTGCCAGCGGCAGGTCGAACCGCCGCGCGCTGTACATCTGCGGTACCAGGCAGACGTCGGCAAGATTGGGCAGATCGCCGCCGAACAGCCCGTTCTCAGGGGCCTGGGCCTCCAGTGCCGCCAGCCCGTCGCCGAGCCAGCGATGCAGCCACGCCAGCACCGCCGGTTCGGGCTGGGCCATGTCCTGCCGCAGATAATTGAGCACCCGCAGGTTCTGCAGCGGATGGGTGTCTGCGGCGATGGTCAGCGCCTGGGCCAGCGTCAGCGAGCGCTGCGCCGGATCGGCCGAGACCATTTTCGGCGTTTCGAACTTCGCGTCGAGATAGTCGATGATCGCCAGGCTCTGGGTCAGGCGGTGGCCGTCGATTTCCAGCAGCGGCACGAGGCCCAGCGGATTGAGCGCGCGGAACGCTTCGCCGCGCTGCTCGCCCGTAGGCAGGTCGACCGCCACCGAGCGATAGGGCACGCCCTTGAGGTGGAGCACGATCCGCACCCGGTAAGCGGCGGACGAGCGCCAGAAATCGTGAAGGATCACTTCGCTCATTTATCTGCCCGTATTCCCGCCATGATCAGATCGATGATGTGCGTTTTGTAGCGTTCCCGCAGTTCCTCGGTCAGCGTGTCCTGCCCGAAGCAGTGGCGCAGCACCAACCGGGCGGAGAAGAACCGGTCAGCCGCACCCGTCGCGCTGAAATAGAACAATTGCGGGTCGATGTCGCGAAAGGCACCCTTGGAAACGCCTTCGCGGATCAGCCGGTCATAGGCCTTGTGCAGCGGCACGAGATAGGTGTCGGCAATCCGCCGTGCCTCGTCGTCATCGCTGTCACGCACCAGCCGCATCAGCAGCCGGTTGAGGTACGGCGTCGCATAATAGGTATCGACCATCTTGCCGAGGTGCAGTCGCAGCTTGGCCGCCGGATCCATGTCCTTGGACAACAGCGCATCGACGCTGCCGGTAATCGCGGTCATGTCGCGATCGAGCAGCGCCTTCATCAGCCCGGCCTTGTTGCCGAAGT
>JBBSKI010000166.1:0-3258 GCA_038256425.1 Sphingomonadales bacterium | reverse complement strand
TGGACGCGCCAAGTCCGATCAGTTCCTGGTCCGGCGCGATCCGCTGGCGGCGCTTGGCGGCGAGGGTCTGCGCGACGGAAACGCTCTCGACGAAGCCGATGATCGAGATGAGCAGCGCGGGTACCCAAAGCTGCTCGATCAGCGCCAGGTCGGTCGAGGGCAGCGCGAAGGGTGGGAGTCCCTGCGGGATCGCCCCGACGAGGTTCACGCCTCTCGATCCGAGATCGAAGATGATTGCCGCCAGGATGGTTGCGGCCACGGCAATCACGGGTCCGGCCTTGGCACCGATGTCGGCGAGGCGGGGGGGGAGGCCAAGGCGCACGAGCAGTGGCTTGAGGCCCTTGCGCACCCAGAACAGAAACGCTGTTGCCGGGATGCCGACGGCCAGGGTCCAGAGATTGATCCCCCCGATCGAAGCCGCAAGCGAGCCGATCATCTCGGGCCAGTTGTCCCCGCCCGCTGAAATGCCCAGGATATGCTTAAGCTGGCTGGTCGCGATCAACAGTCCGCTTGCGGTGATGAAACCGCTGATGACCGGGTGCGAAAGCAGGTTAGCGAGGAAGCCGAGGCGCAACAGGCCAAGAATTGCGAGCATGACGCCGGACAGAGCCGCCAGCGTCATGGCGGCTTCCAGGTACAATTCCGTACCCTGCGCGGCCACTGCACCCGCCGCGCTGGCTGTCATCAGCGAGAGGACCGCGACCGGCCCGACCGCCAGCGTCCGGCTGGTGCCGAAGATGGCATAGGCGATGAGCGGCAGGATCGAGGCGTAGAGCCCGACCACCGGCGGCAAGCCCGCCAGCAAGGCATAGGCAAGGCTTTGCGGTATGAGCATGA
Source organism: Sphingomonadales bacterium (assembly GCA_038256425.1). Lineage (GTDB taxonomy): Bacteria > Pseudomonadota > Alphaproteobacteria > Sphingomonadales > Sphingomonadaceae > Novosphingobium. Next base: position 2,421 of record JBBSKI010000166.1, on the reverse strand, counting down.
TCGTGACGATCACCGCGGCGACGAGATCACTGGTCAGGATCGCAGAATTGTAGCCCCGGCCCCAATCGAGGATCGGGAAATATTGCGCCAGGGCGCCGCCGCGCGCGCCCTGTCCGGGTGCCGAGGCGCCCGTCGTTCCTTGCTCGGGGTCGCTTGCCGGCATCAGGCGGCGGTCTTGACTTGTGGTTTCACCATCCACTCATGCCCCTTGAGCATCCCGTTCCAGTAAACCCACGGCAAGATTTCCGACTTGAGCAGCCACGACAGCTTGCGGGGCCGCGTCCCGTCAATCAACCATTCGGGGAAACTGGGCAGCAGCTTGCCGTCGTAGCCGAACTCGGCAAGGATTACCTTGCCGCGCTCGACAGTCAAAGGGCACGACCCGTAGCCGTCATAGTTGCAGCACGGCGGCTTGCCGTCGAGAACCGCCAGCGCATTGACCGCGACGATGGGCGCCTGCTTGCGCACTGCGGCGGCGGTCTTCGCATTCGGCATCGATCCGGCATCGCCCATACCGAAGACATTCGGATAGCGGACGTGCTGCATGCTGAATTTGTCGACATCGACGTAGCCGCTTTCCGCGTTGGCCAGCGGACTTTCGGCGACGAATTGCGGTGCGACCTGGGGCGGGACGACGTGAAGCATGTCGAATTCGACCGTCTCCTCGCCGCGCTCGGTCTTGAACACCGCCGACTTGGCCGCGCCGTTTACTGATACCAGCGTCTGGCCCAGCTTCAGCTCGATGCCGTATTTCTCGACATATTCCATCAGCGCGGGGAGGTATTCCTTCACCCCGAACAGGACGCCCCCGGCGTTGCGAAACTCGACGTCGATATCGTCCAGCACGCCGCGGTCCAGCCAGGCATCGCACGATAGATACATCGCTTTTTGCGGCGCGCCTGCGCATTTGATCGGCATCGGCGGCTGGCTGAAGATCGCACGCCCCCCTTTGAGCGATTGCACCAGCTTCCAGGTGTAGGGGGCAAGATCGTAGCGATAATTGGACGCCACTCCGTTTTTGCCGAGCGTCGCCTCCAGGCCTGCGATCTTTTCCCACGCCAGCCTGAGCCCCGGTGCGACAATGAGGAGCCTGTAATCCAGCATGCTGCCATCCGCGAGCGTGAGCCGGTTCTGTCCGGGCTGGAAGGTTGCCGCCGCCTGGCGGATCCAGCGGGCCTGTTTGGGCATGACGCTCGCCATGGGGCGCCGGGTCACCGGAGCCTCGAACACCCCGGCACCGACCATTGTCCAGCCCGGCTGATAGTAGTGATACTCTGCCGGTTCCACTATGGCGATATCGAGGGAAGGGCGACGTTTCAGCATCGAGGCGGCAGTCGCAATGCCTGCGGCCCCGCCTCCTACGATAACTACATCGTGCGACAATGATCGGGTCATGGCAATCTCTCCGATTTGTCTGTCTATTCGCCCATTCGATCGCGCAGACCCGATAGATCGTACCCGGCTTCGCGCGCGCGGGCGACGCGTTCATCGACCGAGAGGTGTTCGGGATTGGCCAGGGCGTCCAGCGTGATCGAGCGGGTGCCGGTCCGGCAGTAGGCCAGTACCTTGCCGGCCGCTTCTTCGCGGACCTTGCGAAAGGCGGAGACGGCGTCGCCGGGACATTCCCCGCCCGACACCGGAATGAAATGAAATTCGATGCCCGCTTCCTGCGCGGCATCGCGCATCAGCTCGGCACTCGGTTGATCGGGGTCTTCCAAGTCGGGCCGGTTGCAGATCAGCGTGCTGAATCCCTGATCGGAGAGATGCTGCGTCTCCTCGGGTGCTATTTGCGACGCGACCGCAAAGGTTTTGGATACGTGTTTGACGGCCATCAACACTGCCTTTCGATCAGCTGGACAAGGCCCATGCCTGCCAGCATTGCCACTACGAAAATCGCCGCGGCGGTCGGTTCGATCACCAGCGCGGCGATCCCGGGTCCGGGGCACAGCCCGGCAATACCCCAGCCGATGCCGAACAAGGCGGAACCGCCGATGAGACGCGGCGTCAGGTCGGAGCGATCGGGGAGGAAAAACTTCTCGGCAAAGAGCGGTTGACCCATTCGCGCCACGAACCGCCATGCTATCGCCATCACGATCACAGCGCTGCCCATCACGAAGGCGAGGGTGGGGTCCCAGCTGCCGAATATATCGAGAAAGCCACGCACCCGGGCAGGGTCGGTCATCCCTCCCAGTGCCAGTCCGGCGCCGAAAATCGTGCCGGAGACGAGGGGCCAGAGCATGCGCTCGTTCATCGGAGCACCTCCATGCCCATGGCATTCATGGCTGCGACGGTGGCTATCCCTGCTGCCATGAAGGTGATCGTCGCGACCAGCGAGCGGGCCGATAGACGACTGACGCCGCAAACGCCGTGTCCGCTGGTGCAACCGCTGCCGAGCCGCGTCCCGATGCCGACCAGCAGTCC
>JBBSKI010000165.1:0-3330 GCA_038256425.1 Sphingomonadales bacterium | reverse complement strand
TCCACCTTGAGCCCGGCGGCCTCCAGCTGTGCCAGCGGCATCTTGAGGAACAGCAGCGCAAGCAGCGCGCGGCGCGGCGCGACGATGCTGGCATCGACCGGGGTGGTCGAAGGCCCCATCCGCCCGATCAGCACCGCGCTGTTGGCTTCGAGCGAGGCCACTTCGGCGCGTTCGGGCAGGGTGAAGCGCACAGCCAGCTTGCGCCCGCCCAGCCTGGCCGGATCATATCGCGTGGACAGAGAATCGAGCAGCAACTGGGTCGGGATCGCGCTGACCAGGTCGGCGCTCTGCGCGGGCGGGCGGGCACGCTGCCCCTCGCGCAGATCGAGCGCGGCAGAAAGGAACTGGTTGCGCCAGATCGCGCTCTCGGCCTGATAGCCTTGTTGCTCGTAACTGTCGGCCAGCGCCTCGCGCGCCGCCTTGTTGGCCGGATCGGCGAACACCAGCTGGTTGAGCAGGTCCGACGACCAGCGATAATCGCCCGCCGCCATCGCCTTGCGCGCCAGAACCAGCACATTCTTCGCCCCGCCCATTGCGGCCACATATTTCACCGCGCGCGGAGTCGGCGGCAACTGGTCGAGATGCGCGGGCACCGCGTCGTAGTGCCCGAGATAGAACTGATAGATCGCTTTGGTATTGTGGCGATAGGTGCCGTAATAGCCGTGGTTGGACCATTGCCCGGACAGCGCCGGGGGCGGGGTTACCGCCTCGGCGATCTCGTCCATTGTCTCGCCGCGGTTCATCAGCCGCACGGTCTGGTCGTGAAGATAGCGATAGTTGTCACGCTGCCCGGCCAGCCACGCGGTCAAATCGGCCTGGCCGAAGCGCGGCCAGCAGTGGCTCGATACGATCGCCTGGCTGCGCGGGGCATAAAGCGCCAGCGCCTCGTCCAGGAACCCCGCCCAGGCCCGCGCATCGCGCACTTTGGCCCCGCGCGGGGTCAGGATGTTGTGAAGGGTGCAAGTGGCGATCTCGGCGGCGAGAAAGGTGGCCGCGGGCGTGATGAACACGTTCATCTCGGCCGGAGCCTCGCTGCCCGGCACCATCTGGAACTCCAGCGCTACCCCGTCGACCACCCGGGTCTCGCCGGTCTTTTCGATGATGTCGGTCGGCGTAAGCAACGTCTGCTCGCCTGCCGAGACCGCAGTACCGATCCCGCTGCCCATCTGGCCCTGCGCCCCCGGCATCAGGAATGCGCCGAATTGGTAGTTGGCCCGCCGCCCCATCGCGGCTCCGGCCATGACGTTCTCCGAAGCCGCTTCCTCGTTGAACCCGGCAGGCGCGATCACCGCCAGTTTGGCCGGATCCTGGGGTGTACCATCGATCAGGCCGCGGACCCCGCCGAAGTGGTCGACATGGCTGTGGCTATAGATCACCGCGCTCACCGGCCGCGCGCCAAGCTGGGCATTGACCAGTTCGAGCGCCGCCGCCGCCGTTTCGCGGGTGGTCAGCGGGTCGATCATGATCCAGCCGGTCTTGCCGCGCACCACGGTCATGTTGGAAAGGTCGAACCCGCGCACCTGCCACACGCCCTCGGCCACCGCGAACAGCCCGTGGCGGCGCAGCACGCCGATATGGCGCCACAGGCTAGGATTGACCGTGGCGGGCGCTGTACCGTCGACGAAGCGATAGGCGTCGAGGTTCCACACCGGCTTGCCTTCAGCGTTGCGGATCAGCGGATCGGCGCGGGTGGCGATGAAGCCGCGCGTCGCAAAGGCGAGGTCGGTCCCGTCATCGGCGGGCAACGCGCCCGCTACCGCACGCTGCGCAGCGATGGTGGCCGCTGAGGCAGGCTTCGGTCCCTGCGCCGCGGCAGGTGTCGCCACCTGCCCGGCTGCCAGCAGCAGCAATACGGCCCGAATCGAAGCTGACATCCCCATTCCCCCTTTTTCGGAAACTCTGCGCCGTCCGGGGGGTTGGAGCAAGCAACGGCGTGCTGACGGGTCGCAATTGATCGTTAAAAGCAATCGAAATGATTCAATCAATCGGGTTGGCAGATCGATGCACACTTCCCATATCCCTTCCACAAACATCGCCTCCCCGGAGTTTTCATGATTTCTCGTTCCATTCCCGACGTCACCCTCAAGACCCGTATCCGCGACGAGAGCGTGGGCGGACCAAACCCGTTCCGCTGGCAGGATATGCCCGTGCGCGAAGCCTTCGCGGGCAAGAAGGTTGTCGTTTTCTCGCTTCCCGGCGCGTTCACCCCGACCTGCTCCAACGAGCAGTGCCCGGCCTACGAAGCGCTTTACGAGAGCTTCCAGGCCGCCGGGATCGACGAGGTCTATTGCGTGTCGGTCAACGATGCCTTCGTGATGTATCAGTGGGGCAAGAACCTCGGTCTGGAAAAGGTCAGGTTGCTGCCCGATGGCGCGGGCGATTTCACGCGCCGCATGGGTATGCTGATCGACAAGAGCCACTTGGGGTTCGGGCTGCGGAGCTGGCGCTATGCCATGGTGGTCGATGATAACCGGGTGGTCGAATGGTTCGAAGAGCCCGGGATCAACGATGTCGGTTCCGATAGCGATCCCTATGGCGAAACCGCACCCGAAAAGGTGCTCGCAGCGCTTGCGCGCGATACCCGCCAGGCTGCCTGACCGCCGACCGACAGCTTGGGGGGCGGCGACAGCGATATGAACCCTGCCGCCGCCCCGCTGCTGGTCACAGCCGAACTCCCGCGCGACGTATTCGCCTGGGCCGAGGGCTTGCGCCGCGCCCACTTTCCGCCCGAGCGCAACAAGGTCCGCGCCCACGTCACCCTGTTTCACGCGCTGCCGCCAAGTTGCGAGGCCGAGCTGCGGCGGCTGGTGGCGCGGATCGCGGGGGAGGAAGCCCCGGTGCGCGCACGGATTTCAGGGGTGATGCCGCTGGGCAACGGGACCGCCTTTGCGATCCACAGCCCGGCGCTGAACGCGGTTCACGAAACCCTGTGCGAAGCGCTCCACGGTATGCTGACCGCGCAGGACCAGGCCAAGCGCAAGCTTCATGTAACGGTCCAGAACAAGGTTACCGCCGCGCAGGCCAAGGTGCTCCAGGCCGAGCTGACCGCGACCTTCGTCCCGCGCGATTTTGCCTTCGCCGGGCTGGCGCTGCATCGCTATCTCGGCGGGATCTGGGGCGATGCCGGGACCTGGCGGTTTCGCGGGCGACGCGTTTAGCCGGGGCGGTTGACCACCCGCCCCCTCGCGCCTAAGGCCCCGCCTTGCCTGCCGTCCACCCCGTGTGGGGGACCCCGGCAATGGCCCTCTTGGGGCGGAGTAGCTCAGCTGGTTAGAGCAGCGGAATCATAATCCGCGTGTCGGGGGTTCAAGTCCCTCCTCCGCTACCAAT
>JBBSKI010000164.1:0-3331 GCA_038256425.1 Sphingomonadales bacterium | reverse complement strand
GAGGCGCTGGCGGGCTGAGCACCGGCACCCTATCTAACCACTCATGCTTGAAACCCTTATCCTCGCGGCGATCCTGATCCCGTGCCTGATCGTCGCGATCGTCTTTCACGAAGTCGCCCATGGCTGGGTGGCGCTGATGCTGGGCGATCCCACCGCCAAGGAGCAGCGCCGCCTCAGTCTCAACCCGATCCGCCATGTCGATCCCATCGGCACGCTGCTGGTGCCCGGTGCGCTGGCGCTGTTCGGCGGGCCGATCTTCGGCTGGGCCAAGCCGGTCCCGGTGCGGCAGGACCGGCTCGACAATCCGCGCTACGGGATGATGGCGGTGGCGGCGGCCGGGCCGGGGACCAATCTGTTGCTGGCCTTGCTCGCCGCGATCGTGGCGGGGGTGGTCATGGGCGTGAGCCATGCCGCAGGGGTCGAGCCCAACCCATGGCTGTTCGCGGGCTTTACCTATTTCATCCTCATCAACGTCTTCCTGGCGCTGTTCAACCTGCTGCCGATCCCGCCCTTCGACGGCTCGCACATCCTCGGTGGATTGCTGCCGCGGCGCTACCAGCGCCAGTGGCAGCGGCTGCAGGCGCTGGGGATGGTGTTCATCGTCGTGCTGATCGGTGCGAGCTGGGCCTTTCCCGACAGCGGGGTGGTGGAGAATGTGGTGCTGCCGCCGGTGCTGTGGGTGCAGGACATCTATTTCGACATCGCCGGCTGGATTGCCCGCGCCATCGCCGAATGACGGCCTCGACGAGTCCTCCGGTGAAGCCAGGGATGAAACCCGACGGCTGGCTGGTGCTCGACAAGCCGCGCGGGCTGGGCTCGACCCAGGCGGTGGGTGCGGTCAAGCGCGTGCTGCGCGAAGCGGGCTATGCCAAGACCAAGGTCGGCCACGGCGGCACGCTCGATCCGCTGGCCGAAGGCGTGCTGCCGATCGCGCTGGGCGAGGCGACCAAGCTGGCGGGGCGGATGCTCGATGCCAGCAAGATCTACGAATTCACCATCCAGTTCGGCGAGGAGACCGACACGCTCGACACCGAGGGCGAAGTGATCGAGCGCTCCGACCGCCGCCCGCCGATGCTGGCGATCGGCGCGGTGCTGGAACACTTTACCGGCGAGATCGAACAGCTGCCGCCCACCTATTCGGCGCTCAAGATCGACGGGAGGCGCGCCTACGACCGCGCCCGCGCCGGCGAGCAGGTGGAGATGACGCCGCGGCAGGTGACGATCCACGAACTGTCGCTGTGGCGCGATGCCGGTGAAGACCGGAACGATGCCGAGCAGGTCGATCTCGGCAGCACCTTCGCTACCACCACGGGCCGTCCCGATCCCTACGATCCCGGAGCGCCGCTCGAACTCGCCGACAGCGTCACGCTGGTCGCGCATGTCAGCAAGGGGACCTACATCCGCTCCCTTGCACGGGACATCGCACGCGCACTTGGCACGGTGGGTCACGTCACCTATCTCAGGCGCACCAAGGCCGGCCCGTTCCGCGAAGAACAGGCGATTTCGCTGGACTCTCTGAACGAAATCGGTAAGGGCGCGCCACTTCACCAATCGCTCCTGCCGCTGGAGGCGGGGCTGGACGACATCCCGGCCCTTTCCCTCGACCCCGATAGCGCGCAGGCGGTCCGCCAGGGCCGGGTGATTTCGGGAATGCCCCACAAAGACGGGCTCTATTTCGCAAAGCTGGAGGATATTCCGGTCGCGCTGCTGGAGATCGTCGGTGGGACGGCCAAGGTCGTCCGGGGTTTCAACACATCCGATGTCGCGGAGTAGAATGCATGACGATTACCGCCGAAAAGAAACAGGAAATCATCAAGGACAACGCGCAAGGACAGGGCGACACCGGTTCGCCGGAAGTCCAGGTCGCGATCCTTACCGAGCGCATCAAGAACCTGACCGGTCACTTCAAGGGCCACCACAAGGACAATCATTCGCGTCGTGGTCTGCTGATGATGGTCAACAAGCGTCGCAACCTGCTCGCCTACCTCAAGAGGAAAGACGTCGAGCGGTACAACACGCTGATCCAGAAGCTGGGTCTGAGAAAATAAGAGTTTCGTGGAAGGGCGGCTCCCATAAGGGGCCGCCCTTTCGCTTATCGGCGCGGGGGCATCCGGCCCGCGCGCTCCGGGGCAGACCAACGCCCTCAACCGGACCGGGACGGCACCCCCGGAAAATGGAGGCCCCGCGCTGCAATGTGGCAGGCGGGATCAGAAGGAATTAGAATGTTCGACATCAACAAAGTAGAACTGGAGTGGGGCGGAAAGACCCTCACGCTGGAAACCGGCCACATCGCCCGTCAGGCCGACGGCGCCGTGCTGGCCACCTATGGCGAAACCGTGGTGCTCTGCGCCGTGACCGCCGCCCGCAGCCTGAAGGAAGGGCAGGATTTCTTCCCGCTCACCGTCCACTATCAGGAAAAATTCTCTGCCGCCGGGCGTATCCCGGGCGGCTTCTTCAAGCGCGAACGCGGCGCCACCGAGAAGGAAACGCTCACCAGCCGGTTGATCGACCGTCCGGTCCGTCCGCTGTTCCCCGAAGGTTTCTACAACGAGATCAACGTGATCTGCCAGGTCCTGTCGTATGACGGCGAGACCGAGCCCGATATCGTTGCGATGATCGCCGCCTCCGCCGCGCTGACCATCTCCGGCCTGCCCTTCATGGGCCCGATCTCGGGTTGCCGCGTCGGCATGGTCGATGGCGAATACACCCTCAATCCGGCACAGGCCTCCACGCTCGAAGACGGCCGTCTCGATCTCATCGTCGCCGCCACGCATGACGCGGTGATGATGGTCGAGTCCGAAGCCAAGGAGCTGACCGAGGAAGAAATGCTCGGTGCGGTGATGTTTGCGCATGACGAGAACCGCAAGGTCATCAAGGCGATCGTCGATCTGGCCGAACTGGCCGCCAAGGATCCGTGGGACCTCGATCCGGTCGAAGACAAGACCGCGACGCTCGACGAGCTGCGCGGGCTGATCGGCGCCGATATCGACGCCGCCTACAAGCTCACCGACAAGCAGCAGCGCCAGAACGCGATTGCCGATGCCCGTGCCAAGGCGCGCGCGCATTACGAGAGCCTGGATCACTCCGATCCGGCCGAATATCTCGGCAAGCTCAAGCTGGTGAAGAAGCTGGAAAGCGACATCGTGCGCAAGGCCATCCTCAAGGACGGCCGCCGCATCGACGGTCGCACGGTCGATCAGGTTCGCCCGATCGAGGCGATGGTCGGCTTCCTGCCGCGCACGCATGGTTCCTCGCTGTTCACCCGCGGCGAGACGCAGGCGATCTGCACCACCACGCTGGGCACCAAGGACTCCGAGCAGATGATCGACGG
>JBBSKI010000163.1:0-3395 GCA_038256425.1 Sphingomonadales bacterium | reverse complement strand
TCGATATCGACGGCAATCCAGCGATGCCGTTCGGGTTCGGTGGCGGTGGCAGCGGTGCGGGCGGATTCCGTCCGGGCCAGGGCGGTTTTGGGGGCGGCGGCGCCGAAGGGGTAGATCTCGGCGACATCTTCGAGGGCCTGTTTGGCGGGCGCGGCGGCCAGCAGGGCGGATTTTCCGGAGCGGGCGGACGACGCGGGCCTGCCCCCAAAGGTGCCAGCGCGCAGTACCGCCTGCAGGTGAGCTTCATCGATGCCGCGACCCGCGCCAGCCAGCGGATTACGCTGGGCGACGGCAAGACCATCGATCTCAAGCTGCCGTTCGGGCTGGAAAGCGGCGCGCAGATGCGGCTGGCGGGCAAGGGCGAGCCCGGACCCGGCGGCAACGGCGATGCGCTGGTCACGATCGAGATCGGCGGACACCCGTTTTTTCGGCGCGATGGCGACAATATCCGGCTGGACCTGCCGATCAGCCTCGACGAAGCGATCAATGGCGCCAAGGTTCGGGTGCCCACGGTCGAAGGGCCGGTAATGCTGACGGTCGCTCCCGGCAGCAGCAGCGGGCGGACGCTGCGGCTCAAGGCCAAGGGCTTTACCGCCAAAAACGGCGAGCGCGGCGATCAGCTCGTAACGCTGGAGGTCCAGCTCCCCCCCGGCGATACCGACATCCATGCCGATCTGGCCAAGCGCCTCGACGGCTGGCGCGACACCCGCGATCTGCGCGCCAGGTTCGGGGTGTGATTTGACCGTCCCCGCTGCCGATCCGACAGTCCCTGAAGCGCTGGCCCCCGAACCGCCGGCCCCCGAACCTCCGATCCCCGAGCCGCCGATCCCCGAGCCGCTGGTCCTGGAACCACAGGTCGAGGTGACGGATCTGTCGCCGGAGGCGCGGCGCAAGGGCGCGCTTCGCGTTCGTGCCGGCCTGCAGGCCCAGGTTCGCGACGAAATCGGTCCCGGCTCGCGCTTTTTCGAAGTGCTCAAGCGGGTCTGGATCGGATCGTACAACGATGGCTTCATCCATGCCGGCAACCTTGCCTACATGTCGATCCTTTCGCTGTTCCCGTTCTTCATCACCGGCGCCGCAATCTTTTCGGCGATCGGCGAGGAGAGCGATCGCGCCGCCATGATCGACGCGGTGTTGTTGGCCCTGCCCCCCGTGGTCGCCAACGTGATCGAGCCGGTGGCGCGCGATGTGGTCAACGCACGCACCGGCTGGCTGCTGTGGGTCGGCGGGGCGGTCGGGCTGTGGACCGTCGGCAGCCTGATCGAGACGATCCGCGACATTCTGCGCCGGGCCTACGGCACCCAGGCGACGCTGGCCTTCTGGCGCTATCGCCTGCTGTCGACCGGGGTGATCGTCGGCGCGGTTGTGCTGCTGCTCGTCAGCCTGGTCGCACAAGTGCTGATCGGGACCGCGCAGGAGGTGATCGATGCCTATATGCCGCGCCTTGCCGATCTGATCGACAGTCTGGCGCTGTCCCGCGTGGTCCCCGCGCTCGGCCTGTTCCTTTCGCTGTACCTGCTGTTCTACTCGCTGACCCCCGGGATCTATCGCAAGCGGCAATATCCCAAATGGCCCGGCGCATTGTTCACGGCGGCGTGGTGGGTGGCGGTCACCGTCGCCCTGCCCAGCGTGCTGCGCAGCTTTTTCGCCTATGACCAGACTTACGGCAGCCTGGCGGGGATCATGATCGCACTTTTCTTTTTCTATCTGGTCGGCCTAGGGATGGTGGTCGGGGCCGAGCTCAATGCCGCGCTCGCCGAGAGCCCCGAGGAGCAGAACCTGATCGGCCAGGCCGACAACCGCCGCCGCGCCGCCGGTGCGAACGATAAAGAACAAGGATAACCGCATGAGCGGACTAATGAGCGGTAAACGCGGCCTCATCATGGGGCTCGCCAACGACAAGTCGCTGGCCTGGGGGATCGCCCAGAAGCTGAGCGAACACGGAGCCGAGCTGGCTTTCACCTATCAGGGCGATTCGCTGGCCAAGCGGGTGCGCCCACTCGCAGAAAGCCTGGGCAGCGACCTGCTGATCGATTGCGACGTTTCCGACATGGGCAAGCTCGACGCGACCTTTGCCGCGTTGCAGGAACGCTGGGACGGGCTGGACTTCGTGGTCCACGCGATCGGCTTTTCGGACAAGTCCGAACTGCGCGGTGGCTATATCGACACCAGTCTCGACAACTTCCTGATGACGATGAACATTTCAGCTTACAGCCTGGTCGCAGTGGCGAAGCGGGCAGTGGCGATGATGCCTGAAATCGGCGGAAGCATCCTCACCCTCAGCTATTACGGCGCGGAAAAGGTCATTCCGCACTACAACGTGATGGGGGTGGCCAAGGCCGCGCTGGAAACGTCGGTCAAGTATCTCGCCAACGACCTTGGCCCGCGCGGCATTCGGGTCAACGCGATCTCGGCGGGGCCGATCAAGACGCTGGCGGCCAGTGGGATCGGGGATTTCCGCTACATCCTCAAGTGGAGCGAATACAACGCGCCGCTGCGCCGCAACGTGACGATCGAGGATGTCGGCGGGGCCGGTCTGTATCTGCTGAGCGACCTCGCCAGCGGGGTGACCGGCGAAATCCACCATGTCGATGCGGGCTACAACGTCGTCGGCATGAAGCAGGAAGATGCGCCGGATATCGCGCTGGTGTGAGCATTCAAAGCCATCCACCGAGCTTTAAATAGATGGTAGCTTGGGGACGATCTTTGGACAGCCGCTGACGCTGACACATTGGATTATAGTCACTTGGCGAGCAATGTAATGCGAACTGCTCTCTGATGGCCATTCCCTGATCTACGGCAATTTACAGGGAAAGTTACAGATTTGAGCTTCGAGGACGCTAATTTAGCCTCTCTAAACAGCGGTTTTCTGCGGTTCTTGCACGCCAATTCCCTAGAATCGGAACAGCGTATTTTTCAGCGCCCTTGAGGGAGGCCAATCGCGTTCAAGCTCCGGAACAGGGATTGAACGTAACCCACAAACGATGGGCCTTTTCGGCGACCCCGGGAGAGCAGTGGATGTCACTCTCGATCGTCTGCTCGGAGAGTGGACGTCCCTAGTAGAGGCCGGTTACCCCATTCGCTTTCGAGACCGAGAGCTTCCAATGTCGCCTCATCCGCAAATTCCTCGATGCGGATGACGACCTCAACGAGATGCGCTCGAAAGAGTTGCGGCAACCGCACGACCGCAGCTTGGAGCCAAGATGCCGATGGCGGCAGCGTTGGGAGCATGGGCCGTTTTGTCGGTCACCATTACCTGGGCACCTCCATCAACCCGGTGATCTGAGCGTGTTTGAGCATTGGGCGTCGGATTTGGCATGAGTGCCAGCGTCTTGGGGCTCCATATCGCTGGTTTTCGGTGGCTGTTCTGCCTTTCGGGCGCAGCTATCCTGTCG
>JBBSKI010000162.1:0-3398 GCA_038256425.1 Sphingomonadales bacterium | reverse complement strand
GTTCCCGGACGTGAATGCGCTGCGCTATGCCTTTATCGGGCCGTTGCTTGGCGCCTTGTCGCGGGCCGCCACCGGGTGGGTTTCCGATCGCTATGGCGGGGCCAGGATCAGCTTCGTGGTGTTCCTGGTCCAGATTGCGGCGGTCCTCGGCATGATCTGGTTCCTCGATGCGCGAAGTTTTCCTGGTTTCTTTTCGATGGTGCTGTTGCTGTTCGTCGCCAGTGGCATCGGCAATGCCTCGACCTTCCAGATGATCCCCGTGATCCTCCGCCGCGAAGTCGAGCGCACAGATCCCAACCTACCCGAGGCGCAGCGGCGCTTGCAGGCTGAGCGTGAATCCGCGGCTCTGATCGGCTTCACGTCGGCCATCGCGGCCTACGGCGCCTTCTACATCCCCAAAGCCTATGGCTCGTCGATCGAACTCACCGGCACGGCCAACGCGGCGCTGTGGGGGTTCCTCGTTTTCTACATCAGTTGCGCGCTGCTGACCTGGTTTGCCTACAGCGGGCCGCGCGGCATTCTGTTTGATCTTGAGCGAAAGTCGGCGCGTCGACCGGCCATAATCGAACCGGCATAAGGAAACATCGGATGAGCCATTTCCTCGACCGCCTGACCTTTTTTCGCCAGACGCGGGAGAAATTCTCGGATGGACATGGCATTACCACCGATGAAGCGCGGGAGTGGGAAGACTCGTATCGCAAGCGCTGGGCGGCGGACAAGATCGTGCGATCAACGCATGGCGTGAACTGCACCGGCTCCTGCTCGTGGAAGATCTACGTCAAGGGCGGTATCGTCACGTGGGAGACGCAGCAGACCGACTATCCGCGCACCCGCCCCGATCTGCCCAATCATGAGCCTCGCGGCTGTCCGCGTGGTGCAAGCTACAGCTGGTATCTATACTCGGGCACGCGCATCAAATATCCATTGGTCCGCGCCCGTCTGGTTCGCCACTGGCGCGAGGCGCGGCAGACAATGAGCCCGGTGGCAGCCTGGAAATCGATCGTCCAGGATACCGACAAGCGCCGCGACTGGGTCTCACGGCGCGGCCGCGGCGGGTTTGTCCGGGTGGGCTGGGACGAGGTCACCGAGATCATCGCCGCGGCCAACGCCTACACGATCAAGGAATACGGACCCGACCGCATCGCCGGTTTCTCGCCCATTCCGGCAATGTCGATGATCTCTTATGCGGCGGGCAGTCGCTATCTGTCGCTGATCGGCGGCAATTTGCTCTCCTTCTACGACTGGTATTGCGACCTGCCGCCCTCCTCTCCACAGACCTGGGGCGAGCAGACCGACGTTCCGGAAAGCGCCGACTGGTACAATGCCGGCTTCCTCCTTGTCTGGGGCTCTAACATCCCGATGACGCGGGCCCCCGACGCCCATTTCTATGCCGAAGTGCGCTACCGCGGCGCCAAGAGCGTCGTCATCGCGCCCGACTATAACGAAGCGGCCAAATTCTCCGACATGTGGCTGCATCCCAAGCAGGGCACCGATGCCGCGCTGGCGCTGGCGCTCGGCCACGTCGTCCTGCGCGAGTTTTATGTCGATCGCCAGGCGGAATATTTCGCCGACTATAGCCGCAAATATTCCGATTTTCCGTTGCTGGTCACGCTCGTCGAGCAGGACGGACGACTGATCCCCGACCGGCTGCTACGCGCCGCCGACATCAAGGGCGCGCTGGGCGAGGACACCAACCCTGACTGGAAAGCCGTCGCTTATGACGAACTGAGCGACAAGCTGGTCGTGCCATTGGGCTCGGCCGGCCACCGCTGGGGCGACAAGGGCAAGTGGAACCTTGAAGAAAAGGACGGCACCGGCAGCGCTGTTCGGCTGCGCGTCAGCCTTGCCCAACATCATGATTCCATCGCGGCGGTCGCCTTTCCCTATTTTGGCGCCGAGGCTCCGCACGACTTCGTCGCCACCGATCATGACGACGTCCTGGTCCGCAACGTGCCGGTAAAAGAGATCAAGCTGGCCGATGGCAACAAGCGCCGGGTGACCACCGTCTTCGACCTGTTCTGCGCCAATTACGGCGTCGACCGCGGCTTTGGTGGCGACAATGCGGCCAAAAGCTACGATGAGGATCTCCCGTTCACGCCCGCTTGGGCGGAAAAGGTCACGGGCGTGCCGCGCCAGGCGATTATCGAGGTCGCGCGCGAATTCGCTACCAATGCCGAAATCACCAAGGGCCGCTCGATGGTCATCCTCGGAGCCGGCCTCAACCACTGGTACCACATGGACATGAGCTATCGCGGCATCATTGCGCTGCTCGTCATGTGTGGCTGCGTGGGCCAGTCGGGAGGCGGCTGGTCGCATTATGTCGGGCAGGAGAAGCTGCGCCCGCAGACGGGATGGCTGCCGCTCGCATTCGGTCTCGATTGGTCACGCCCGGCGCGCCAGATGAACGGGACGAGCTATTTCTACGCGCACACTGACCAGTGGCGGTACGAATCGTTGAAGATGTCCGAAATTCTCTCTCCGCTGGCGCCCAAGGGTGATTGGTCGGGCAGCGTCATCGATTATAACGTCAGGGCCGAACGGATGGGCTGGTTGCCCTCCGCGCCACAGTTCGACAGCAATCCGCTGGCGCTTGGCCGCGAACTTCATGAAAGTGGCGCCGACCCGGCGAAAGTGATTGCCGAGCGGATGAAATCGGGCGCCATCCGCCCCGCCAATCTTGATCCCGACAGTCCGGTAAACTGGCCGCGCAACATGTTTTTCTGGCGCTCGAACGTCCTCGGCGCGAGCGGCAAGGGCCACGAATATTTTCTCAAGCATCTGGTCGGCTCGTTGCACGGGGTCATTGGCACCGACGAGGAGGCTGCGGGGATCGACCGGCCGAAAGACATCGTGTGGCACGACGAGGCGCCGGTGGGAAAATTGGACCTGATGGTCAACATCGACTTTCGCATGTCAACGACCAGCATCTATTCCGATGTCGTGCTGCCCACCGCAACCTGGTACGAAAAGAACGACCTCAACACCTCGGACATGCACCCGTTCATTCATCCCTTGCAAGCCGCGGTGGACCCGGCGTGGGAAACCCAGAGTGACTGGAACATCTTCCGCGCCATTGCCAAGAAGTTCTCCGAAGTCGCGCCCGAGGTGCTCGGGGTTGAACATGATCTGGTGATGACGCCCATTCTCCACGACACGCCGGCGGAACTTGCCCAGCCGTATGAACCCAAGGACTGGATGAAAGGGGAATGCGAACCAATCCCCGGCAAGACGATGCCGAATTTTCACCTCGTCGAGCGCAACTATCCCGCGACCTATGCTCGCTTCACCTCCATGGGGCCGTTGCTGGAATCGCTCGGCAATGGTGCCAAAGGCCTTAACTGGGACACCAAGCGCGAAGTCGACTTGCTCGGTGATTTGAACGGCCGCGTCTTGGGTGG
>JBBSKI010000161.1:0-3467 GCA_038256425.1 Sphingomonadales bacterium | reverse complement strand
CTGCACAACTTGCCTGTTTCGCGCTGATCTGGAGCGCCATCGCGCTGTTCAGCTGGGACTTGCTGGCGCGCCGTTCCGCCGCGAAGGCCGAAGCCTCGCGCGTTTAGCTCGGCGTCCGGAAGTTCATACCCGCGCGCAGCCTCCATCCCAGTGTCTCGCCTGCATGAAACGGAACGACCGGGGTTCCGCCCGCATCGATCGCGGCGGGGACCGAGTTGTCGGCCCGTTCGAGGTCGACCGTTCCCTCGTTGAGCGGCAGCCCGTAAAACCGCGGGCCGTTCTCCGAGGCGAAAGCCTCCAGCCGGTCCAGAGCACCCTCCTCTTCGAACACCGCCGCATAGCTTTCGAGGGCATAGGGTGCGTTGAAGATGCCCGCGCAGCCGCAAGCCGATTCCTTGGCGCTCACACTGTGCGGCGCACTATCGGTGCCGAGAAAATACTTCGCCGAGCCCGAGGTCGCCGCTTTGCGCAATGCCAGCCGGTGCACTTCGCGCTTGGCAACCGGCAGACAATAGGCGTGCGGGCGCAAGCCCCCGGCGAACATCGCATTGCGGTTGATATGGAGGTGCTGCGGGGTGATCGTCGCGCCGACATTCGGCCCGGCGCCGTCGACGAAGGCGACCGCCTCGGCGGTGGTGATGTGTTCGAACACCACCTTGAGCGCCGGAAAATCGCGCACCAGGCCAGCCAGGATCCGCTCGATGAACACCGCTTCGCGGTCGAACACGTCGACCGCCGCATCGGTCACCTCGCCGTGGATCAGCAGCGGCATTCCGATCCGCTGCATCGCCTCGAGCACCGGCGCGAGCGCGGCCACATCGGAAACACCGTGCGCGGAATTGGTGGTTGCGTGGGCGGGATAGAGCTTGGCCGCGGTGAACACACCCTCGGCAAACCCGCGCGTAAGATCGTCGGGATCGGTCGTGTCGGTCAGGTAACTGGTCATCAGCGGGGTAAAGTCGCTGCCCGGCGGGAGCGCCGCGACGATCCGTTCGCGATAGGCCCGCGCCGCCGCGCTGTCGGTCACGGGCGGCGACAGGTTGGGCATGACGATGGCGCGCGCGAACTGGCGCGCGGTGTGCGCCACGACCGCGCGCAGCATGTCGCCATCGCGCAGGTGGACGTGCCAGTCGTCGGGGCGGCGGATGGTGAGGATCTGAGAATCGGGCATCACCTTGCCATAGTCATTGCGCGGCCTATCTGTCACCCATGCCCGCCACCCGCCTCACCTCGCGCGCGCTGGTGCGCTTGTCCCCCACCGCCGGGGGCGAGGATGTGCCTGCGTTCCTGCAAGGCCTCGTCACCAACGATGTCACCGGGCCGCTGCCGGTCTGGGCCGGGCTGCTGAGCCCGCAAGGCAAGGCGCTGTTCGACTTTATTGTTTGGCCCGCGGACGATGGCGGGCTGCTGCTCGATTGCGAAGCGTCCGGCGCCGACGCGCTGGTCAAGCGCCTGTCGCTCTATCGCTTGCGCCGCGCGATCGGGATCGAGCGCGATACCGCGCTGGCGGTGCACTGGTCGCTTGACGGGGAAGGCAGCTCCGACCCCCGCCTTGCGGCACTTGGCCAGCGCTGGATTGGCCCGGCAGATGCCAGCGAACCCGCCGATGCCGCGTGGCTGGCGCACCGCCTCTCGCTCGGCGTGACCGAGGGCCAGGCCGAACTCGGCTCGGATGCAACGCTGTGGCTTGAGTGCAATGCCGCAGAACTCAATGGCGTCAGCTTCTCCAAGGGCTGCTATGTCGGCCAGGAGAACACCGCGCGGATGAACTGGCGGCAGAAGGTCAATCGGCGGCTGGTGGTGGTGCCGCTGGGCGATTCCGACGCGAAACGTCAGCGCGCGAGTTACCCCGACCTCGGGCTGGCGGTGGATCATGCGCGGATCGAGGCAATCGAACCGGCCACCGCGCCGGAGTGGCTGCGCCCAGCTCTCGTCTAGCCCGCTGACCTAACCGTTGGCGCTCACTTGATGGGCAATCGAGGCGATCAGCATCCGCTCCGCCGTCAACCGCGCCTGGTCGCGCCGCAGGTCGAGCGCCTTGGCCATCGCCCCGCCCATCAGCGCATCGCCCAGCGCCATCAGGATCAGCGACAGCGTCGTTTCATGCATCGATTCGGGCGAATCGAGTTCGGACCCCAACCGGTCGACCAGATCGTGGACCGCCTCGACGATCGGATCGAGCGCGTCCTCGTTGCCCGACAGCAGCATCCATGAAGTGAGCGCACCCGCGCCTTCCTTGTCGAACGCGTCGAATGTCAGGTCGACGATCTCGCGCGCCGAGCCGATCCCGGCGCGCTGGGCGAACACCGCCTCGGCGATCGTGGCGCAGATCGTGCCTGCGAGATGCTCGGCCAGCGCTTTCTGCAGGCCCGAGGCCGAGCCGAAGTGGTGAAGAAGATTGGCATGGGTCCGTCCGATCCGCCCCGCCACTGCCTTGAGCGTGACCGCCTGCGGGCCGGTCTCGATCAGCAACGCACGCGCCGCTTCCAGCGCGGCGGCGCGGCTTTCCTCCGGAGACAGGCGTTTCCTTATTGACATCAATGTCAGTTAAGCTAAACCGCGACCATGAACATCACCCTTGCCCTTGACGAGGCTCTAGAGCCCACCGCCGCCGACCGCAAGGTTTCCACCCCCAAGGCTCCGACGCCCGCCGATCTCTCGATCACCGTGCGCGACCGCCGTTTCGGGCGCGAGCGCAAGCCGTCGCGCTGGTGGCTGAACAACGATCCGGTCGCCACCGCGTGGCACAACGCGCTGTCCGCGACATTCCCGCGCGGCGAGGCATTCTTCATCGAATCGGTCAAGGCCCACCGCGAGGGCGCTCCGCCCAAGCTGGCGGCGGAAATCCGCGCTTTCGTGAAGCAGGAAATCAACCACACGCGCGAGCATATCGCCTTCAACCGCGCCGCGACCGACGCCGGTTACGATCTTGCCAAGATCGACCAGCGGGTCGCCGAGAATCTGGCGCTGACCCGCGGTCGCCCGCCGATCGTCGATCTGGCCGCGACGATGGCGCTTGAGCACTACACCGCGATGATGGCGCAACAGTTCCTTGCCAACCCGGCGCATTTTGCCGGAGCCGACGGCGACAGCGCCGACATGTGGCGCTGGCACTCGATCGAGGAGATCGAGCACAAAGGCGTTGCTTACGACACATGGCTCCACGCCACGCGTGACTGGACGAGGTGGCGGCGCTGGAAGCTGAAGAGCCTGATGATGGTGCTGGTCAGCTACAATTTCTTCAAGAACCGGGTTGCCGACACGCTCGATCTGCTTGCACAGGACGGGCTCACCGGCTCGAAATGGAAATGGAAGCTGGCCGCTTACCTGCTGTGGAAGCCGGGCATCGTCCGCAAGATCTTCCCCGCCTGGCTGGCCTTCTTCCTTCCCCGCTTCCATCCATGGAACCATGACGACCGCGCACTGATCGGCAAGCACGACAGCGAGTTCAGCGACGCGGTTCTGGT
>JBBSKI010000160.1:0-3471 GCA_038256425.1 Sphingomonadales bacterium | reverse complement strand
GAGTGGCATTTCCAGCACGACGCGGGCCGCCCGCTCGCCGAGATGGTCGCCGAACGCAGCGCGGAGTTTCCGCAGCACACCGCGCTGATCCACGCTTATGCCACGCGGTTCAACGAGACGATCCCGGGTCCGGTCCCGGGCAGCCTGGAACTGGTCGATCGGCTCCATGCCGGCGGTGTGCCGCTGTATTCGATCACCAACTTCGGCGCCGAATTGTGGGCGATGTTCCGCCCGACCGCTCCGGTGTTCGAGCGCTTTATCGACATCGTCGTCTCAGGCGTCGAAAAACTGGCAAAGCCGGATCCGGCGATCTTCGCTTTGGCGGCGCAACGCTTCGGGCGCGATCCGGCGACCATGCTGTTCATCGACGACGTGGCTGCCAACGTCGCGGCGGCGCGCGAAGGCGGCTGGCACGCGCACCATTTCCACGACGCTGCGGGGCTGGAAGAGGACCTGATCGCGCGGGGATTACTGTAAGCGCCTAACGACGCCCCAGCGCCGTCTCGCTTTCGGCCATCAAGGTCGCGATGATTTCGGCGACGAGTTCTTCCTTGGTCACCATGCCGACCGATTGCCCGGCCATCAGGCTGCCGCCCTCGACATCGCCATCGATCGCCGCGCGGCGTAGCGCGCCGGCCCAGTAATGTTCGATCTGGAGCTGCGCCTCGCCCATGTCGACCGCTCCGGCATCGAGCAGCCTGGCGACTTCGAGCTGTTTGGCGGTAAATGCCTCGGTGCCGGCGTTCTTGAGCGCGCGGACCGGGATCACCGGCAGGCGCGGATCGACCTGGACGCTGGCGACCGCATCCCTTGCCGAAGCGCGGAAGAACGCTTTCTTGAATGCCGGATGCGCGATGCTCTCGATCGCGCAAGCAAAGCGCGTGCCGAGCTGGACCCCGCAGGCGCCCATCTCGAGATACCCTGCGATCGCCTGACCGCGGCCAATTCCCCCGGCAACGAACACCAAGTGCTCCTCGGCCAGCGCGGGAAGGATTTCCTGCGCCAGCACCGAAGTCGCGACCGGGCCGATATGGCCGCCCGCCTCCGACCCCTCGACCACCAGCGCATCGGCGCCCGAACGCAGCAGCTTCTTGCCCAGCGCGAGCGTCGGCGCGAAACAGATCACCTTTGCCCCGAACCCGGAAATCGCCTCGACGCTGCCCTTGGGCGGGATGCCGCCGGCCAGCACGACGTGACTGACCTTGTGATCCGCACAGACCGCGATCAGCGCGAACAGATCGGGGTGCATGGTGATGAGGTTGACCCCGAACGGCTTGGATGTGAGCGCTTTCGTCGCGGCGATCTCGGCGTCGAGCAGCGCCGGGGTCATCGCCCCGCAGGCGATCACCCCGAACCCGCCGGCCTCGCTGATCGCGGACACCAGATGGCGTTCCGACACCCACGACATTGCCCCGCACAGAATTGCGGTCTCGCTGCCGAGAAACGCAGCGCCGCGCTCCATCAGGTGGGAGGTCAGGGGATATTCGGACATGCGGGGCCTTTCTTCGGGCGATCTCAAGTCAGGCAATCGACTGACGAATCGAAAACGCGGTTAGACAACAACCGGGTGCCACGGTTCGGTGGCGGCGATCCAGCCGCCGCCGATAACCCGCTCGCCCGCGTAAAGCACCGCCGCCTGGCCCGGCGCGACGCCGTATTCCGGCGCGGCAAAGCGGATGGTCGCTTCACCCCCGCCCAGCGCGCCATCGAGCGCAACCGGCACCGGCCTGGCAAGACTGCGGACCTTGGCGGTCAGCGGCACGCCTGCGGGAAGCGGGCCGATCCGGCTGGTCTCGACCAACCGCGCCGCGGTCACCGCGAGCATCGCCCTTGGCCCGACCAGCACTCGCGCTGCCGGGGCATCGAGCGCGACCACATAAAGCGGCTCAGGCTGGCCGCCGATCTCCAGCCCGCGGCGCTGACCGACGGTGAAATGGATCACCCCTTCATGCGCGCCCAGCACTTCGCCGCTCAGCGCGTGGACGATGGTGCCGGGGGCCGCGCCTGCGGGCCGGACCGCGCGCACGACCCTGGCGTAATCGCCGTCGGGCACGAAACAGATATCCTGGCTGTCAGGCTTGGCGGCGACCTTGAGGCCCGCTTCCTCGGCAATCCGCCGCACTTCGGATTTGGGCAGCCCGCCGAGCGGAAAGCGCAGGAAATCGAGCTGCGCGTCGGTGGTGGCGAACAGGAAATAGCTCTGGTCGCGCGCCGGGTCGACCGCACGTTGTAGTTCAGGCCCGCCCAGTCCTTCGACCCGGCGGACATAGTGCCCGGTCGCCAGACAATCCGCCCCCAGTTCGCGCGCCATCGCCAGCAGATCGGTGAACTTGGGGCCCATGTTGCAGCGAATGCAGGGGATCGGGGTGCGCCCGGCAAGATAGTCGTCGGCGAAGGTTTCGATCACCTCTTCGCGAAACCGCGAGGCGTGATCGAACACGTAATGCGCGATGCCCAGCCGATCGGCGACCGCGCGCGCGTCGCGGATGTCGTCACCCGCACAGCAGGCCCCCTTGCGCCCGCTGGCCGCGCCGTGATCGTACAGCTGAAGCGTGATGCCGATGGTTTCCGCCCCGCTTGCCGCCGCCAGGGCCGCAACCACCGAACTGTCGACCCCGCCCGACATGGCCACCACGATCCGCCGCGCCGCAATCGGTGCGGCAAGCGCGAACAGCGCTCCGGGATCGAGCCGGTCGAGGAGGGCGGAAACAGTCATTGCGCGGGCCTATAGCGCCATGCGCGTGTTGCGGGGGAGAAATCCGCTCATCGAGTGCTCCGCGCCGCCCAGTGCCTAACATCCGGTAAAACCCGGCTTTACCTCGCTTGAACCAAAGCCCGCTAGAAGCCGGCAAATGGATATGTCCTTCACCAACTGGAACCGTGAGAACGCGCCGTCCGAATCGGACGGGCTGGAGCCGCTTGGCTGGGCTGCGCTCAGCGCGCGGCTTTCCGCCACGCATCGGCTGCGCCGCGAGCTCACCGCCGGAGTCGCCCACCCGCGCTGCGGAACTGCAAGCTTTGCGCCTCATGCCTTTGATCCTCCGGCATCCGCACCCGAGAACGGGAATCGGTATCCGGCGCTGCAAAAGCCCACTTCGGCGCAATCCGATGATCCCGTTAACCTTGAGCCTTTAGGCGATCGCAAAGCAGGGGGCGCTACGAGCAGCGAAACGGGCGAGGGGCAGCCTGGTCGCGAATGCCGGATAAGAGGACTGCAATGATTGAAAATCAGAAAATCAAACCGGCAATGGTGATCGGACCGCTTGGCGAGCCGCTGACGCTGGCATCGTTGCCGGCGCCCGAAACCACCCGCTGGGTGGTACGGCGCAAGGCCGAGGTCGTCGCGGCGGTCAACGGCGGGCTGTTGTCGATCGACGAGGTTTGCGACCGATACAACCTGACGCTCGAGGAGTTCGCCTCGTGGCAGCGCGCGGTCGATCGCTCGGGCATGCAAGGCTTGCGGGTCACCCG
>JBBSKI010000159.1:0-3539 GCA_038256425.1 Sphingomonadales bacterium | reverse complement strand
TCAGCACCGCTCCCATTTATGGTGCACTGCACAAAAAACCATTGACTTCGCGGTTGCAGGGCCTATTTGGTGCACTGCAACATAGGAGCGAAGTTTCATGGCTACCCAGGCCGAAACCAAGATTGTCGACACGAAGGCCGACGCGGCTGCCGAGAAGGCTTACGCCCAGGCTGCCGATGCCGTCGGCCTGAAGAAGGCGGATGCCGAGCCGGCCACGCCCGCCGCTGCGCCCGCCGCTGGGCCCGCCCCCAAGGCCGCGACGCCCAAGATCGATGCAGCCGTCTCCAAGGCGAAGGCCGCGCCGAAGCCTGCCAAGCCGAAGCCTGCCAAGAAGGTCGCCCGCAAGGCGAAGGCCGCATCGGCCAGGAAGGTGGCCAAGAAGGCTGCCGCTCCCAAGAAGATTGCCGCTCCCGAGCGGCTCGCGGCGAAGCCGGTGGCCAAGGCTGCCGGGCGCACCGCAAAAACCGTGGCGGCCAAAGTTTCGACCAAGCCCGCCCTCCCCACCATCACCACACTGAAGGACATGATCATGGCCACTGCCAAAACCACCGATTTCACCAAGACCGTCAAGGAATCCGCTGCTGAGGCGCAGACCCGCGCCAAGGCCGCCTACGACAAGCTCCAGGCCTATGCCGGCGAGATGACCGAGTTCACCAAGGGCAACGTCGAAGCGATCGTCGAATCGAGCAAGATCCTCGGCACCGGCGTGCAGACCCTCGCCCGCGGCGAAGTCGAAGCCGCCAAGGGTGCGTTCGAGACGATCACCGCCGACATCAAGGCGATGGTTGCCGTCAAGAGCCCGACCGACCTGTTCAAGCTGCAGGGCGAAATCGCCCGCCGCAACTTCGACGCGCTGGTCGCCCGCACCTCGAAGAACGCCGAAGTCTCGATGAAGCTCGCCAACGACGCCTTCGCGCCGCTCTCGGGCCGCATCAGCCTCGCGGCGGAAAAGATTTCGAAGGCCGCGTAAGCGAACCTTCGAACGGCGCGGCGGGGATATTCTCGTCGCGCACCCCCATCGAGCAATGGGGTTGGCGGACCGGGCGGTGCAAACCGTTCGGTCCGTCGCCGTTTGCAGGTATTTAACTTGGGGCGGCGCATCTTGCGGCTGGCCCCGCCGATACGATATTGCGAACCCGATGACCGATTTTCTCCCGCCTTCGCTCCGCCTCGTCCGCTCCGCCGGGCGCGATGAGGATCTGGACACCGGCGACCAGGTCGGGGTCGCCACCAAGACCCGCGCCAAACCGAAGAAGCCCAGCCAGTACAAGGTGCTGATGCTCAACGACGACTACACCCCGATGGAATTCGTGGTCATGGTGCTCAAGCGCTTCTTCCGCATGGACATGGAGGAGGCGACCCGCGTGATGCTCCACGTCCACCAGCGCGGCGTGGGCGTGTGCGGGATTTTTCCCTACGAAGTGGCCGAGACCAAGGTCCACCAGGTGATGGACTTCGCCAAGGAGAACCAGCACCCGCTGCAATGCACGCTGGAGAAAGCTTGAGTCCCGGCTACTTGGCCAGGAACTTTCCGTTCGTTTGAGTGCGATCTGTGCAAAAGAATGACCGCGTGGCGAATTGCCGCTAAGGGCCGCCGCACACAGCAGAAGACCGCCCGCGCCCTTGTTCAAATTCATCCCCGCCATCGACCGGTACATCCTGCGGCTGACGCTGGTGCCGATGTTCGGCGTGTTCGCCCTGGCGGCATCGCTGCTGGTGCTCGACAAGATGCTGCGGCTGCTCGATTTCGTCGCCGTGCAGGGCGGGCCGATCGGCGTCGTGTTCAAGATGCTGGCGACGATGATGCCCGAATACGCCAGCCTTGCGATCCCGCTGGGGCTGCTGCTCGGTACGCTGTTCGCGTTCCGCAAGCTGGCCACCTCGAGCGAGCTCGACGTGCTGCGCGCGGTCGGGCTGGGCTACAACCGGCTGCTGCGGGTGCCCTATGCCATCGCCGCGGTGCTGATCGCGATCAACATAGCTCTGGTGTTCTACGTCCAGCCGGTTAGCCGCTACTGGTACGAGCGGCTCGACTACGAGCTGCGATCGGGAGCGCTCGGCGCATCGATCAAGGTCGGCGAATTCACGACATTGAAGGACCGCATGGCGCTGCGCATCGAGCGCAGCGAAGAGGATGGCCGCCGGCTGATCGGAATCTTCGCGCGGGTTTCCAACGACAAGAACCAGGTGCTGTCGATATCGGCCAACGAAGGCGCATTCCTCGCCACCCGCGACAGCCCGGACACCATCATCCTGCGGCTGACCAACGGTGTCATCATCCAGGACATGGGCGGCAAGTCCACGCCCCGCGTGCTCAGCTTCACCCGCCACGACCTGCCGATCGACCTGCCCACGGTGGCCAAGTTCCGCGCTCGGGGCGATGCCGAACGCGAGTATATCCTGCCCGAACTGCTGCGCATCGGCTGGGGCGACCGCCAGACCAGCCGAGAGCAGCGCGACGGCAGCCAGGCGAGCTTCAACTTTCGCCTGGTCGAAGTGGTGATGATGCTGCTGATGCCACTGCTGGCAGTGGCGCTGGCGATCCCGCCCAAGCGATCGACCAGCGCGCTGGGGGTGTTCGTCGCGATCGTGATGGTCGTGGCCTATCATAAGATCAACCAGTACGCGGAGGACGTCGCCACGCTCGGCCGGGTCGATCCGACACTGGCATTGTGGGTGCCGTTCTCGCTGTTCGCGGTGTTGATCGTGTGGATGTACTGGCGGGTCGCTTTCGTACCCGGCGGGCAGGCGATCGGGGCACTTGAAGCGGTGTTCGCCAAGCTCGGCAAGCAGTTGCGCCGCCTGTGGCGTCGCCGCGATCCGGTGCTGGCCGCGGCGCCGGCGGAATAGGCATGCAGTTCGACTTCTTTCCCTCGCGCACGCTGACGCTCTATCTCGCGCGGCTGTTCGTGGTGCGGATCCTGGCGGTGCTGGTGATGCTGGTGCTGGTGCTGCTGATGCTCGACCTGCTGTCCAGCACCGGCAAGATCCTCGCCGTCCCCGGCAACGGCCAGGGCGAGATCCTGACTTATGCCTCGCTGCGAGCGCCGCAGCTGGTGGCGCGGTTCCTGCCCTATTCGGTGCTGCTGGCGACGATCATCACGCTGGTCGGGCTCAATCAGAACAGCGAAGTCGTGGCGATGAAGGCCGCTGGCATGTCGGCCCACCAGGTGCTCGCCCCGCTGCTGCTGACCGCGCTGGTGGTGGGCGGGCTGAGCTTCGCTTTCAACGAGAACGTCGTCACCCGTGCAACCGCCACGCTCAAGGCGTGGGACGCGGTCAAGTTCGCCAGAGTGCCTGTCGATTCCGGGGTCCGGGCCAACGTCTACCTGACCGACGATACCAGCATCCTGTCCGCAACCACGGTCACCGGCAGCGGCGCGAACATCACGATGACGGGAGTCTCGTGGTATCGCCGCGCGCCCAGCGGGGCGATCGCCGACCAGATCCGCAGCCCGCGCGCGACTTACGCCGCGCCCGGCTGGCGGCTGGAAGACGCGGCCCGGTTCAATGTCGCCGGAGCCCGCAGCGAGGGCCTC
>JBBSKI010000158.1:0-3572 GCA_038256425.1 Sphingomonadales bacterium | reverse complement strand
TGCGTCGAGCGGCCTGAGCGATAAATCCACTTCCGATTTTTGAATGTTCCACTGAACTTTGGACTGGAGGAGCCAAAAAAAGTTCGCATTGATTGATGCAGATCAACAAATTAATGTAACTCATTGATATGCTTATCTATCGTCGATAAATGCCCGCAAGCTTTGGTGTCTGAGAGAATCTAAGGTGCTCAAGCTTGCGACACGGGGGTCTTTCAAGTGCTCACAAAGCGAAAACCAGATCTCCAGCTGTTCCTCAACAGGCTAACCAGCCGCTCCGTGCTTTCTGAGCGCGAGAAGAATGCCGTGCTCGACCTGCCGGGTGACACGATGCTGATACCCGAAGGAAATGATTTCATCCGTCTCAGAGAGACCGTTGAACACACCAGCCTGATTTTGCATGGCCTAATCGCCCGGTTTGATAGGAATCAAAACGGTCATCGGCAGATTACTGCGCTCCATATTCGGGGCGATATGCCGGACCTGCACACCGTCGCCCAACCCCGCGCAACATGCGCCCTTCACACCCTTTCATTCGCAACGATCTTACGAGTGCCGCACTCAGCGTTACGTAATGTAGCCGCCGCGCATCCGGGTATCTCGCAAGCACTGTGGCGAGACACCATCGTGGACTCGACAATCTTGGCACAATGGGTCTTGAACGTCGGTCGCAGAGGTTCTCAGGCTCGGATCGCTCATCTCTTATGTGAAATGGCGACGCGCTATGGCGTTTGCCAGCTAAACGAGGTCAGCTTCCGCCTGCCTATGACTTACGAACAGTTAGCCGATACGACAGGTCTGACGCCGGTGCATGTCGTTCGAACACTGAACGCACTTAAACGATCCGGGACCACCTTCGAAAACGGATTGGTCCGTATCAAGGACTGGACCACCATGATCGAAATTGCTGAATTCGATCAGGCATATTTGCAGGTTTAAAACCGCATCGGAGAAATCTCGATTGGGGTCGCTCTATCCGCTCGATGATGCTTTGCTCGAAGCGAAATGGAACGTGCGGACCGCCCGCAGCAAATATCGACCGAGCTTTTCGACCCGCACCTCCACCGCCTGCGCCCCCTCCGCCAACCGCGCATCCAACGTCGCCAGCGCATGCCCGCCCAGCGCGGCGATGGCGAGATGGAGCTTTTGATTGCCCGACGAGCGGATATCGGCCAGCGCATCCTCCGCCGACGGCCCCCACTGCCAGGTATCGTCGAACGCCTCGATGCTCGCATCCGTCCCAGCACCGCCCACTCCATTCTTGGCGGGCGCGCGAAACAGAACGTTGTAGCTGGCGTTCGAATTGAACGGCGGATCGAGATAGATCAGATCGACCGACGCATCCGCCAGATACTCGCGCAGCACCTCAAGGTTGTCGCCGTAGTAGAGCCGATTGGTCATTACGCCCCCGATCGCAAGGGCTGCTTATGAATCGCGGCAGGGATCGTGCGCAAGCGGTTCCTCAAAGCCCAATTGCGCGATCAGCCCTTCCCGTCACCCAACCGCCGGTTCGAGACCTCGGCCACGTGCCTCGACTGCTGCCTGAGCCAGGAAATCCTCGATGGCGGCAACGGATGGCTGACGGGCCAGGTTGCTGGCTTCGATGTCGGTGAGACAGTCGATTCCGTAACCGAGCCGGTTTTGCCAGAGCTGGTCGAGTGTTTTGCCATGCTTTTCCCATAGCATGGCACGGGTAGCCTCCTGCAAGCGAATCGTCCGCGCGTTCCGGCTTTCGGTCAGGGTGGTCATCGCAATGACCGCGCCGCCTCGCGCCTCGATATAGCCACGCAGATTGGCGAGGGTACCGCCGAGGCCGACGTGATCGTCCACCAGCAGGTAATTACGCCCGGCTTCGACAGGGCCGTCGAATTCGGCTGGCGTGACCAAGCGCTGAAACGACGGTGCGCGGGTGTGTCCGACCTTGTTGGTCTGGACGACGCCGCCCGAGGCAACTGCCAGCTTCAGTTCGCGGCCCAGCACCTGTGCCATTGCATCGGGGATTGCATTGAAGCCCAGGGTTTCGTCGGCGACCACTGGAACCAGCGTCACATCGAGCCCGGAGACAAGCTGGGCGATCCGCGCCACGGCATCATCGTCGAGCAGCCGAATTGCCAACGTCAAAGCTGCGTCAGCATCGCCGGATTTCGCCGCTGCATATTCCGGCACTGCGTCGCGCAGCTTGACCGTCGTGTGAATGATCACGTCGGGGAATTCGGCTGGCCAAGGCTGACGGGGCGCGAAATCGGGCATGACCCTTCATTTCACATGGCGGGGAACCGCCCAAGAGACTTGTCCCCGGACACACACATTCTTTACTTTCCTATCGCCCCCAGCCCGCGCTACCCGATCCCGCCAAGGGGATCGTCCAGTCCGTCGCCGGGAGCCTCCCCCCTTGCCCGATCTCGTCGCCAAGTCCGCCCGCCCCTCGCGCCGCACCTCGGCCTGCGCTTTCCGTGCCGCCTCGCCGCCCGAGGCCGACGATCCGTTGCTCGGCTTTGCGCCCTATCTCCACCCGCATCCGCGCCGCAATTCGATCACGCCCGCCAAACAGCGCGCGTTTATTTCCGAGCTGGCCGCATCGGGCATCGTCACCCAGGCGGCGCGCGTCATCGGGGTGAGCCTGGAGGCGTTGTACAAGCTGCGGCGATTGCAAGGCGCGGAGGGCTTTGCGGCGGCGTGGGAGGCGGCGCTCGATTGCGGGGTGGCGCGGCTCGAGGACTGTGCGCTGGCCCTCGCGCTGGAGGGCGAGGATGTGCCGATCGTCTCGGGCGGGGCCATTCTGGGCTGGCACCGCAAGCGCAACGTCAACCTGATCCAGTTCCTGCTGCGCCAGCGCCGCGCCGGGCGGTTTTCCGCCGGGCTGCGCGCCGATGGGGAAATGGGGCCGGGCCACCCGGTCTATGACAAGCTGCACGCCGAGTGGCAGGCCGATCACGAGGCGGCGCGCGAGGCGCGGCGGCCCGCCTGGCAGGCGGAGTTCCACCGCCAGATCTATGCGATGCGCGACCGCCTGTTCGAGGACTGGAATGCCGAGCAGGCGATGCGGGAAGGCCGCCCCGATCCGCGCGACGCGTCTGCCGAGAAGATCACGCTGGTCGGCCCGCCGCCGTGATCGCGGCGCGAGGGGATGGCGGGGGCCGGGCCTAGAACGTGTAGGCGATGCCCGCGCCGACCAGCCACTGATCGGCATCGCCGCGGATGCTGGTCAGCGGCGTGCGCTTGGCGTCGACGAGCAGGCGGGTGTAGCCGCCGTTGACGAACCCGGCGAGCCCGCCGTTGGCCAGGTCGCCATCGAAATCTACGCCCAGCAGCAGGTTGGCGCCCGCGCTTTTCCAGCCGCCGTCGGCCTGGAAAGTCGGCAGACCGCTGGCGACGGTGCCCGCCGGGGAAACGCTGAAATAGTAGTCGGCATAATCGTCGTCGACATGTTCGGCGCCGACCGACAGGCCGACCGCCATGCCCCGGCTGACCGGCGTGAAATAGCTGATCATGGGCGAGATCGTCCTGCCCTTGTGCGCGCTGGCGACATCCCACTTGACGTCGCTGGACAGGGTCAGGCTGTCATACCCGGTGGC
>JBBSKI010000157.1:0-3596 GCA_038256425.1 Sphingomonadales bacterium | reverse complement strand
CCGAGCTCTCGGCCAAGTTCATCAACGACCGGCACCTGCCCGACAAGGCGATCGACGTGATCGACGAGGCCGGCGCGGCACAACGTATCCTGCCGAAAAGCAAGCAGAAAAAGACCATCACTCGCGCCGAGGTCGAAGACATCGTCGCGATGACCTGCTCGATCTCGCGCGCAGTGATGGTCTTCTTGCGCTTCGATGGCGGGACCAGCATCTGCATCGCCCCAACCTCGTCGATCACGTCGATCGCCTTGTCGGGCAGTTTGCGATCGTTGATGTAGCGCGCCGAAAGCTCGACCGCGGTCTTGATCGCTTCGGGGGTGTACTTGACCTTGTGATGGTCCTCGAACGCGGTGCGCAGGCCCTTGAGGATCTTGATGGTGTCCTCGATGGTCGGTTCGTTGACGTCGATCTTCTGGAACCGGCGCAGCAGCGCGCGGTCCTTTTCGAAGTGGTTGCGGAATTCCTTGTAAGTGGTCGACCCGATGCAGCGGATCGCCCCGCTAGACAGGGCGGGCTTGAGCAGGTTGGAAGCGTCCATCGCCCCGCCGCTGGTCGCGCCCGCACCGATCACGGTGTGAATCTCGTCGATGAACAGCACCGCGTGGGGCATCTTTTCTAGCTCGTTGACGACTTGCTTGAGGCGCTCCTCGAAGTCGCCGCGATAGCGCGTGCCAGCCAGCAGCGCCCCCATATCGAGGCTGTAGATCACCGCTTCGGTCAGCACCTCGGGAACCTCGCCCTCGACGATCTTGCGCGCCAGGCCCTCGGCGATGGCAGTCTTGCCGACCCCCGGATCGCCGACATAGAGCGGGTTGTTCTTGCTCCGGCGGCACAGGATCTGGATCGTCCGGTCAACTTCCGGCCCGCGCCCGATCAGCGGATCGATCTTGCCCGCCAAGGCCTTCTCATTGAGGTTGACGGTAAACTGATCGAGCGCCGAATCCTTCTTCTGCGCCTTGGGATCGGCCTTTTCCTCGGCGGCGGCCGGCTTGTCCTCCTCCGCGCCCTTGGGACCGCGGGCTTCGATCTGGCGACCACCCTTGCCAATGCCGTGGCTGATGAAGCTGACCGCGTCGAGGCGGCTCATGTCCTGCTGCTGGAGGAAATAGACCGCATAGCTGTCACGCTCGGAAAACAGCGCGACCAGCACGTTGGCTCCGGTCACGGTGTCCTTGCCCGAGGACTGGACGTGCAGGATCGCGCGCTGGATCACCCGCTGGAACCCGGCGGTGGGCGCGGGATCGGACTTGTCGCTGGTTTTGAGCGATTCGTATTCCTGATCGAGATACTGGCGCACCACGTCGCCAAGATCGCCCAGATCGACCCCGCAGGCGGTCATCACCTGGGCCGCATCAGCATCGTCGATCAGCGCGAGCAACAGATGCTCGAGCGTGGCATATTCGTGGCTGCGCTCGGCCGCATTACCAAGCGCGGAATGCAGCGTCTTTTCAAGGCTCTGGGCAAAACTGGGCATGGCAGCGACTTTCCGGCTTGCGCCTCAGGGTCCTGTGAAACTCAGGGGTAAACAGATGTGGTTAACACGGACTAAACCGTCTCGAAGCGGTTCTACCAACACGATATGGGAATGCTGCCCGCAAACTGGAAGGGCAGGCCGGATCATCGCGGTGCCGGTCTGCTCGGGGAACTGCCGAACAGCGCGTCGGCGGCGACGCGGTGGGCTTTCGCCTTGTCGCGATGCGCCACGATCCGAACGACCTCGGCCTCGCACAACCGGATGCGTTCGTTGAGCTCGTCGACCGAATAGGCGTCGAGGCTTTCGAGGGCGAGCTTGCTGGCGGCATCGCCTCGCGGACGGGGAAGGTCTTCGTCCATTGCATCCATCCTACAACGAGCGGCAATCTCCCGCGCGGCGGCCTTGCTGTCAACCGGGCTCACCGCTAGGCTTTTTCGAAGTGTGGCGGCGGGGCCACTATGCAACCCCGTGTTATGCCCCGGAGGACAGGAAAATGGCGGAAATTCCGGGACAAATGACCGCAGTCGGCTTTTCCGAAGCCGGGCCGCCCGAAGTGCTCAAGCCTTCGCTCATCGACGTCCCGCGCCCCGGCCCGAACCAGGTCCTGATCCGCGTGGCCTTTGCCGGGGTCAACCGGCCCGACGTGATCCAACGCCAGGGGCATTATCCCGCACCGCCGGGGGCATCGCCAATCCCGGGGCTGGAAGTGGCGGGGCAAATCGTCGCCGCAGGGCCGGGGGTGACCATGCCGCTGCTCGGCCAGCAGGTTTGCGCGCTCGTCCCGGGCGGGGGGTATGCCGAATATTGCGTGACCAATGCGGCGCATTGCCTGCCGGTCCCCGAAGGCCTGTCGCTGGCCCAGGCGGCGGCGCTGCCCGAAACGCTGTTCACCGTGTGGCACAATGTGTTCGAGCGCGGCCATGCCCGCGAAGGCGAGACCATGCTGGTCCACGGCGGAACCAGCGGGATCGGCTCGATGGCGATCATGCTGGGCCGCGCCTTCGGGCTGACCGTGCTGGTGACATGCGGCGGCCCGGAAAAGTGCGCCGCCGCGCGCGAGATCGGCGCGGCGCTGGCGATCGACTACAAGGCGGAGGACTTCGTCGAGGCGGTCAAGAGCTTCACCGGCGGCAAGGGTGTCCAGCTGGTGCTCGACATGGTTGCGGGCGACTATGTGGCGCGCAACCTCAAGTGCCTCGCCGACGATGGCCGCCACGTGACGATCGCGGTCCAGGGCGGGGTCCGCGCCGAACTCAATGTGGCGGAGGTCATGCGCCGCCGCCTGACCCTCACCGGCTCGACCCTGCGGCCGCGCTCGGACGAGTTCAAGACGCTGCTCGCCGACGACATCGCCCGCAACGCCTGGCCGCTGATCGAGAACGGGACGATCCGTCCGGTGATGGACCGGACCTTCGCGCTGGCCGATGCAGCGGCGGCGCACACCCGGATGGAGGCGGGCGAGCACATCGGCAAGATCGTGCTGGAAGTTGGCGGGTGAGCGACTGAAGCCTTGCTCCAGACCCCACGATAGCCTAGGTCGTGCTCTGCTTGGCCGCTCCGAAAGGGGCGGCCCTTTCTTTGTCCGCTATTCTTTTCTTCGATTTTTGGGAGTGACCCCAGTGACCCAGCAAGCCAACCCGCTGATGCCGCACGCGACGGCCTCGTGGCTGGTCGACAGCACCGGCCTCACCTTCGAACAGATCGCAGAGTTCTGCGGCATCCACATCCTCGAAGTCCAGGCGATGGCCGATGATCTGGCGGGCTCGAAATACACCGGGCGCGATCCGGTGCACGCCGGCGAGCTCTCCAACGACGAGATCGAGCGCGGCCAGGCCGATCCGTCGTATCGCCTCAAGATGCAGAAGGCTCCGGTGCAGGTGACCCGGACCAAGGGCCCGCGCTACACCCCGGTGTCCAAGCGTCAGGACAAGCCCGACGGGATCGCCTGGATCCTGCGCAATCATCCCGAAATTTCCGATGCGCAGGTCGGCAAGCTGATCGGCACCACCCGCAACACCATCGCCGCGATCCGCGATCGCAGCCACTGGAACATCTCCAACATCAATCCGAAGGATCCGGTGACACTGGGGCTGTGCTCGCAGCGTGAACTCGACGGGATCGT
>JBBSKI010000156.1:0-3601 GCA_038256425.1 Sphingomonadales bacterium | reverse complement strand
CTGCCGCGCACCAGCAGTTCGCCGTCGAGCACGGCAGGCAGATCGAGCGCGCCGGCAATCTCGGGGAAGCTGGCGGAGATGTCGTCGCCGGTGCGCGAATAGACCCGGGTTTCACCAGCAACATGGACGATCTGCACGCGGATGCCGTCCCATTTCCACTCTGCGACGTATTCGGCCATATCGACAATGGCGTCGTCGAGCGGATGCGCCAGCATGAACGGGCGGAACAGCGGA
Source organism: Sphingomonadales bacterium (assembly GCA_038256425.1). Lineage (GTDB taxonomy): Bacteria > Pseudomonadota > Alphaproteobacteria > Sphingomonadales > Sphingomonadaceae > Novosphingobium. The sequence goes on along the minus strand of JBBSKI010000156.1, from coordinate 3,367 downwards.
AGTTCGTCGGTGCGCGGCGGCGCGGCCTTGTCGGCTGCCCAGGCGAACAGCGGCAGGTAGGGCGGGGACTGGCCGTGCCAGTACTCTTCGACATCGTCGACCGCGACATCGAACGCCTGGGCGAACGCGACCTTGGCCAGTCGCGCCGAAATTCCGATCCGCATCGCCCCCGTCGCCAGCTTGAGCAGGGCGTAACGACCGTTGTCGTCGAGCCGGTCAAGCAGTGCGGCAAGGCCCACCGGCGCGGTCGCGCGGGTCAACGCCTGAAGTTGGGCCACCGCTTCGCTTACGGTCGGTGGCGGTTCGACGTCACCTGGATTGTCCGGCCACAGCAGGCTGGCGGTCTCTGCCGTGTCGCCGACATAGTCGCGGCTCAGCGCAAACAGCACCGGATCGATCCTGCCGGTCAACAGCGCGCGCACCGTCGAGGCCTTCACGGCCGGGAAATCGAGCCCGTCGGTCAGCGCTGCAAGCGCCCAGCCGCGGTCGGGATCGGGAGTCTGGCGCAAATAGTCCGCGATCAGCGCCAGCTTGGCATTGCGGCTGCGGGTATAGACCAGCGCATCGACGAGGTCAGCAAAGCGCTCCATCAAGCGGCCCCCTCAGTCATCTTCATCTTCATACCCGACCAGCGCCAGCGCGCGGGCCTTGCGCTGGTGAAGCTGGCACCAGCGCAGCAGCGCTTCCTCGCGGCCGTGGGTAATCCAGGTTTCGGCCGGGTTCACTTCTTCGATGGTGCGGGTCAATTCATCCCAGTCGGCATGGTCGGAGATGATCAGCGGCAATTCGACCTGGCGCTGGCGCGCGCGGGCGCGGACCCGCATCCAGCCCGAAGCCATGGTGGTCAGGGGATCGGGCAGGCGGCGGCTCCAGCGGTCAGCCAGCGCCGAAGGGGGGCAAATGACGATCTGGCCTTCGAGTTCGGCCTTGGGCACGCCCACCACCGGGCGCAGTTCGCCCAGATCGATCCCGAAATCCTCGTAAAGGCGGCACATCCGCTCCATTGCACCGTGAAGATAGATCGGCTCGGCATATCCGGCGGCACGCAGTTCGGCGATCACCCGCTGGGCCTTGCCCAACGCATAGGCGCCGACCAGCACACAGCGTCCCGGGTTGGCGGCGCGCGCGGCAAGCAGCTTGGCGATTTCCTCGCCGATCGGAGGATGGCGAAACACCGGCAGGCCGAAGGTCGCCTCGGTAATCAGCACGTCGCAAGGGGTGACCGCGAAGGGCGGGCAGGTGGGATCGGGGCGGCGCTTGTAGTCACCTGTCACGATCACCCGCTCGCCCGCGTGTTCGAGCAGGATCTGCGCCGAGCCGAGCACGTGTCCGGCAGGCAGGTATGTTGCAGCGACAGCACCGGGCAGCTGGATGGTCTCGCCATAGGGCGCCGGTTCCGCCCCGGCCTCAGTTGCGTAGCGCAACTTCATGATGGCCAGCGTTGCCGGCGTCGCCACGGTCCGGCCATGTCCGCCCCGCGCATGGTCGGCATGACCGTGCGTGACCAGCGCGGTCCCCACCGGGCGCGCCGGGTCGATCCACAAGTCGGCGTGCGGTATGTGAATACCGTGCGGTTCGGGCTTGATCCAGGAAAACGCTGCGCTCATTCGTCACATAATGGGTACACCCGCCCGGATGTTCCAGCACCCGTGGCAACCCTTGATCGGGCAAAGCCGTTGTGTGGGGACCGAAAATGGCTAGACTTGCCCGGCTCGCAGGAACCGCGTGCCAGGGGATGTTGATGATCGAGGCCCGGATTGCTGCCCGCACGCTTGTCGCAGCCCTCGCTGCAACAGCACTGTCGGCGTGCGATACGAAAAAGGAAACGGGGCCCGATGAGGCTGCGCCGCAGGACGTGCCTCAGGTGGCCACGCCGGTCGTCCCCGCCGTGGTCGATCCGGCCGCCGCCCGCCCGCTGGAGAGCTTTACCGGAATGGACGCCGATAGCGACGGCGTCGTGTCGTCTGCCGAATACGCCAAGGCAGCGCAGACCATGTTCCGGCTGACCGATGCCGACCGCGACGGATCGGTCACCGTTGCCGAGATGGATGCAACCGAACGCGCGGTGCAAGGCAGTAACGCAACGCAATCCGCCGTGCCGTCTTCGGAAAAGACAATCGCCATGAGCGACAGCGATGGCGACGGGGAGCTGACGCTCGCCGAATACGTCGGCGGCTCGAACGGACTGTTCGCCAAGATGGACGCGAACGCCGATGCCCGGCTCGATCGCGCCGAGTGGGACGCGGGCCATGCGCTGCCGGCGGAGGGCGCAACACCCCCCGCCAGGTAAGGCGCTACTCGGTCCCGTCCTCGTTCAGGCTGTCGGGTCCGATTTCCTCGGAGCCCAGGCTCCCCGGAGTTTCCGCGGGAGTTCCAGCGGGCGTATCGGCCCCGCTTTTGCCTTTTTTCTTCGCGCGCTGCTTCACCACCTTGGGCGGCGCGGGGCTCATCTCGAAGGCGAGAGCATTGTCCTTCAGGCTGACATGCACCTCGCCGCCGTTGGCCAGCTTGCCGAACAACAGCTCCTCGGCGAGCGGCTGCTTGACCTTTTCCTGAAGCAGCCGCGCCATCGGCCGCGCGCCATAGAGCTTGTCGTAGCCCTTGTTGGCGAGCCATTCGCGGGCATCGCCATCGAACTGGATATGGACGTTCTGATCGGCCAGCTGCAGTTCCAGCTGGAGAATGAACTTGTCCACCACCCGGCTGACGACGCTGGTCGGCAGGTAGGCGAACGGCACGACCGCATCGAGCCGGTTGCGAAATTCGGGCGAAAACGTCCGCTTGACCGCCTCGTCGCCCGCGTCCTCCTTCGACACGTCGCCGAACCCGATGCCCTGCCGCGCCATGTCGCTGGCCCCGGCATTGGTGGTCATGATCAGCACCACGTTGCGGAAATCGACCGTTTTGCCGTGGTGATCGGTCAGCCGTCCGTTGTCCATGACCTGCAGCAGGATGTTGAACAGGTCGGGGTGGGCCTTCTCGATCTCGTCGAGCAACAGCACCGAATGCGGCTGCTGGTCGATTGCGTCGGTCAACAAGCCGCCCTGATCGAACCCGACATAGCCCGGCGGCGCCCCGATCAGGCGGCTGATCGAGTGCCGTTCCATATATTCGGACATGTCGAAGCGCTGGAGCGGGATGCCCATGATCGAGGCGAGCTGGCGCGCGACCTCGGTCTTGCCGACTCCGGTTGGTCCCGAGAAGAGGTAATTGCCGATCGGCTTGTCGGGCTCGCGCAGGCCGGCGCGGCTGAGCTTGATCGCGCTCGCCAGTTTCTCGATCGCCATGTCCTGGCCGAAGACGACGCGCTTCAAATCGGCCTCGAGATGCTCGAGCACGGCCTTGTCGTCGGCGCTGACCGATTTGG
>JBBSKI010000155.1:0-3649 GCA_038256425.1 Sphingomonadales bacterium | reverse complement strand
TCGGGCACGCCGATGCGTTTCAGGGGGATCTGCCGCGCCAGCTTTTCCATGATGACCGACTTTTCGCGGCCCGTGTTGGCCGCCATGCCATCGAGTATCGGGGTATCGATGAAGGTCGGGTGGATGGAATTGCTGCGGATGTCCCAGCCCATCTTGGCGCAATACAGCGCGACCGATTTGGACAGCATCCACACCGCCGCCTTGCTGGCGTTGTAACCGGGCATGGTGTCCGAGGCGATCAGCCCGGCGATCGAGCTGATGTTGATGATCGAGCCGGGCTGGTTGTCCTTCAGTAGCGGGATGGCGGTCTGGCAGCCGAGAAACACCGAATCGACGTTGACCGCGAATCCCCGCTTCCAGTCGTCGTACGAACAGTTCTCGATATTGCCGCGCACCCCGATCCCGGCGTTGTTGAGCAGCACCGACAATCCGCCCAGCTTGTCCCGTGCCATTTCGACGGCCGCCTTCCAGTGATCGGGATCGGTGACATCGAGATGGCATGAATAAGCGGTATCGGCGCCGTACGCGGCATTGATCGCGGCAGCGGTGGCAGCCGCGCCATCTGCGTTGACATCGGTGCACAAAACGCGCGCGCCTTCGCTGGCGAGCATCGCGGCGCTCGCTGCGCCAAGCCCCTGCGCCGCGCCGGTTATGAGTGCGAGCTTGCCTGCGACACGTCCTGTCATACGGTGGTTCCTCATCCCAATGGTTGCTCACGCCGAGCCTGTCGGACAGCGGCATGACGCAATGTGGTGCTTTTCACAAAAACAATTCGGAAGGGGGTAGGGGCGGATCCGCAAGAAATCAGCCCGCCAGGATCCCCGGCCCCAGCAGCAACAGCATCCGAACGTCGATCGCATCGCCGCGCGCCCGCCGTTCCGCAAGGAAGGCCTCCAGCCCGTCCAGTGGCACGCGGTGGACCGTGATGTCCTCACCCGGCAGCCCCCCGCCTTCGCTGACCTTCCGAAGACCCGACGCTCGCAGCAGCGTAAAACTCTCGGTGACCATGCCGGGCGACGAGAAGTATTCGCCCAGGTTTTCGACCCGCGCGGCGCGATAGCCGGTTTCTTCCTCCAGCTCGCGCCCGCCCGCGATCTCCGCAGGTTCGTATTCCGACCCGTCGTCGTCACCGATCAGTCCGGCGGGCAGCTCGATGCAGACCCGCCCAAGCGGCACCCGGAACTGCTCGACCAGCAGGACATGACCATCGTCGATTGCCAGGATCACCGCGGCGCGGATGTTGCGGGCGCGGCTGACATATTCCCACCGCCCACGCTTCTTGGCGACCACGAAGCGCCCCTGCCACATGATTTCCTCAGCCGCGTCGGGGTCCTGCACGGTCAAAGCTCGATCAGCCGGTCGGGCAATTCGTTGACGTCGTTTTCGTGACGCGGGAAGTGTTCGGCGAGCACCATGCCGACGCGATCGACCGCCGCGATCATGCCGTCGGCGATGCGGCCCTGCTTCAGTTCGGCCAGCATCGCCGCCATCGCCTCGCCCCACACCTCTGGCGCAACCAGGCTGGCGATCGCGGCATCGGCGACGATCTCTGCGCGGTGCTCGCGCATCGACAGGTAAATCAGGATGCCGGTGCGGCCATGGGTGCGCCGCTCGGCCCCGACCTTGAAGCAGGTCACCGCGCGATTACGGACCCGCGCCGCCTTGATCGACGGCAGGACCAGCCAGAACTTGAGCCGCTGCCACAATTGCAGGCCCAGCACGGCGAGGAACATCAGAATGCCGACCGCCGCAGCCAGCGCGAATATCTGGCGCGGCGTCCACTGATGGCCCCAATCTGCCAATAGGCCGTCGTAGAGCCCGAGCGCGAAGTCCGGCGCGACCGACAGGAACGTCAGCGCAGTGAAGGCCGCCAAAGCCGCCCAGGCCAGCGCCACATCGGTATAGCCGTCCGAGCGATCGGTCAGGATCGTGACGATCTCGCCCGCGCTGTGCGCTTCGGCAGCCGAAACCGCCGCGCTGACCCGGCTGTGATCGGCGTCGGACAGCATGGCGGGCACGACACCCGCCATCACCAGCCTCCCGAGGCGCCGCCGCCGTTAAAGCCGCCACCCCCGCCGCCGAATCCGCCGAACCCACCGCCGCCGCCGCCCCCGCCCGAGAAGCCGCCACCGCCGCCGCTGGACATGCCACGCGCAATTTCGCTCATCCCCCACAGGACAATTCCCGGGTTGATCCCGCTGCCGCGCCGATAGCGTTTGCCGCCACCACCCCGGCCGAAGATCGACATGAACACCAGGATCAGCACGATCCAGAAAAAGATGCCGCCAAAGCTGGCGCCGCCGCCGTCCTTGCCCCGTTGCGCCTGCGCCGCTGCAGCCGCTTCGGCCACCGCCTTGGCATCGGCGGGGGTGCGATCGAGCTGGGCAACGATCGCGCCGACCCCGGCGTCGATACCGCCGGGAAAGTCGCCAGCCTTGAATCGGGGCGTGATAACGTCACGGACGATCTGCCCGGCAAGGATGTCATTGAGCTTCTCGAGCTGCGTGCCGCGCGCGGTCGCAATGCGGACGCGGCGCTCCTTGGCGGCAACGAGCAGCAGCACGCCGTATTCGGTCTCCTTGCCGCCGATTCCCCAGGCTTCCGCCAGTTCCTGCCCGTAAGTCAGTTCGTCCAGCCCATCGAGCGACGGCACGGTCGCCACGATCACCGCTCGACCGGTCGCGGCGTTGTAAGCGCGCAGCTTTGCATCGAGCGCAGCTTCCTCAGCCGGCGGCAGCATGTTCGCGCCATCATGGACCGGACCATCGGGACGGGGCGGGATCGCCGCCGTCGCCGCGCTGCCGATCAGCAGTACGGCGAACAGGGTCAGCAACCAGCGCAGCATGTTTGGCCCCCCCGCGTCGACGCGGGTCAATTCGCCCCGGCGGCAGGCGCGGCGTTCTGGCCGGGAGCGGGAGCGTTATCGTTGACCGCGGGTGCCGCCGGCGCCGCGGCGGGGCTGCCGAAGTCCACCGTGGGCGCAGTTTCCGCACCCGGTTCAGCCTTGAACGGGATCAGCGGCTTGGCCCCGTAGATCACATTGGCGGCGATCACTGCGGGGAAGGTGCGGATCGTCGTGTTATATTCCTGCACCGCCTCGTTATAGCGGGTGCGCGACACGTCGATCCGGTCTTCCGAACTCGACAGCGCCTGCATCAGGTCTGAAAACCGCGCCTGGCTCTGCAGCGTCGGATAGTTTTCCACCACGGTGCGAAGCTGCCCCAGCGCCTGAGTCAGCTGGTTCTGCGAATTCTGGAATTTCTCGAACGTTGCCGGATCGCTCAGATCGTCCGTGGTGATGTTGATCGAGGTGGCCGCCGCGCGGGCGTTGGTCACGTTGGTCAGGATCGTGGTCTCACTTGCTGCCGCGCCCTTGGCGGTGGCGACGAGGTTGGGGATCAGGGCGGCACGGCGCTGATAGGCGCTTTCGACATCGGCCCACTTCGCCTTGGCGTTTTCTTCGGCAGTCGGCACCGAATTGACCCCGCAGGCCGAAAGCCCGGCGGCGGCACCGATAACGAGGGCAAGGCGGCCGAGGCGCGCAACGATCGAGTGACCCATCGAAACGAAAATCCCTTTCAGATCCGGGCGCGCGGCCCGTTGGGTCCGCACCGGTAAAGCACCTGCAAGATAGCGTCACGCTGGCTGC
>JBBSKI010000154.1:0-3652 GCA_038256425.1 Sphingomonadales bacterium | reverse complement strand
CCGCGACGGCGACGGGATCTACGAGGGACGGGCAATCTTTGCCGAGAACCTCAATGCCCCATACGGGCTCGCGCTGGCAGGTGGTCGCCTGTATGTGGCAAACCAAGACGCGCTTGTGCGGTTCGATTACCGCCCCGGCCAGATCCGCGCCAGCGGGCCACCAATCAAGGTTACGGATCTGCCGTCGCAGATCAATCACCACTGGACGAAGGCGCTCGCTGCCAGCGCGGATGGCCGGTTTCTCTATGTCGGGATCGGATCCAACAGCAACATTACCGAGCGCGGCATGGCGGCCGAGGTCGACCGCGCGATGGTGTGGCAGATCGACGCCCAGTCGGGCGCGCACAAGCCGTTCGCCACCGGTCTGCGTAATCCAACCGCGCTCGCCATCCAGCCGGGGATGGGGCAATTATGGGCGGTGATAAACGAGCGGGACGAACTCGGCCCGAACCTTGTTCCGGATTACCTCACCTCGGTCCGCGAGGGCGCTTTTTATGGTTGGCCATACAGCTACTGGGGCCAGAACGTCGATCCGCGCGTCCGGCCGCAAGATCCGCAAAAGGTCGCAGCTGCGATTCGACCCGACTACGGCCTCCAGTCTCATACGGCGCCGCTCGGTCTCGCTTTTTCGTCGGCGGCGATGGGCCCGACCTTCGCCGAAGGTGTGTTCATCGGCATGCATGGCAGCTGGAACCGCAATCAGCCGGTCGGATACAAGGTGGTGTTCGTACCTTTTAGCGGCGGACGCCCTGCTGGCGCTCCCGTGGATTTCGTGTCGGGCTTCAGGGGAGAGGATGGCAAGACGAGGGGGCGCCCTGTTGGCGTAACCCTCGATCCGCGCGGCGCGCTGATTGTCGCGGACGATCTTTCGAACACAATTTGGCGGGTTACCCGCAACGGTTCGTTGCCATCCGATCGAGCGGCCCCGCGACCAGCGCCGCAACAGTGAGGGCAAGAAAATATAATCAGTTTGGCGCTGTGGCGCGTTGCCCTGTCCGAACGATCATCGCATCCAGCCTTTAAGTTCAGGAGGATGAGTATGCATTCCAGCGCGCGCCGTGGTTCAATGGCGCCGCCGCCCGCGTTCGCGACGAGCGACGTCAGCCTGTTCATTGATTTCGACGGAACCCTGGTCGAAATGGCGGAGCAACCCAACGGCGTGGTAGTTGACGATTCCGTGTTACGATTGCTGTCGCGTCTGGAGGCTCGATTGGCGGGCCGCATGGCGCTGGTAAGTGGACGCTCGATCGCGCAACTCGATGCGCTGATTGGGCCGGCGCTCATGGACCTGACTTGTGCCGGGAGCCATGGGGCCGAAATTCGCCGCGTCGGGTCCATTGGCTGGCAGGTCGACCGACCCGAGGCTTTGATCAGGGCGGAAGCGATGTTTCGCGACACCTTGTCTCATCTCGAAGGTGTCGTCATCGAGGTGAAGTCGCTCGGCGTGGCGATTCACTATCGGCAGAACCCGTCCCATGCGGCTCAAGCCGAAGAACTGGCAATGCAGGTCGGCCTGGCGAACGGGCTGGAAGTTCAAGAAGGCAAAATGATGGTCGAAGTTCGCGTCGGAGGGCACGACAAGGGCAGCGCGATTGCCGCCCTCATGCGGACTGCCCCATTTGCCGGACACATGCCTATATTTGCAGGAGACGACGTGACCGACGAAGCAGGATTCAGATGTTGCGCAGACCTGGGCGGCGCCGGGGTATTGGTCGGGCCCGAGCGGCAGACCGCGGCAAAGTACCGGCTGACGGACGTGACCGCGGTCAATCGCTGGCTGGCCGCATTTTGACCGCCACGCTGGACCTTTGGCCGATCGGCAATTGCCAGGTCTCGGCGCTGGTGGATCGCTCGGGCCGCTTCGTATGGGGCTGCTTGCCGCGGATTGACGGCGATCCCGCTTTCTCGTCGTTGCTCGACGATGCACCACCCGCGGGTGAGGGCTCATATGGTTTTTGGGAGATCGATCTCGAGGGAGTCACCGAAACGGTGCAGCGCTACATGCGCAATACGCCGATCCTGATTACCCGCCACAGCGACTCCAAAGGCAATGCGATCGAAGTGATCGATTTCGCGCCTCGCTTCCGACGTCGCGGGCGCACTTACCGCCCGACTGCGTTCGTCCGCATCGTCAAGCCGGTTGCGGGTGCGCCTCGTATCCGGATCCGGCTGCGCCCTGCAAGGAACTGGGGCAGCGCCCGTGCGATGCAAACGCGTGGCTCCAACCATATTCGATACCAACTCGATCACGCGGTCATGCGGTTGTCGACCAGCGCGCCGGTCGGCTGGATCGAAGACGAACGCCTGTTTCGCGTCGAACGGCCGTTGCATTTCTTCCTCGGTCCAGACGAGAGTTTCGATAGCCAGATTGGCCCTGAGCTGGAGTCAATGCTCGACCGGACAAGCGAGGAATGGCGCCACTGGGTTCGCGGGTTGGCGACGCCGCATGAGTGGCAGGAGCAAATCATCCGCTCGGCGATCACCCTCAAACTGTGCCAGCATGAAGAAACCGGCGCGATCGTCGCGGCAATGACGACATCGATACCAGAACATGCCGATTCGGGACGCAACTGGGATTATCGCTACTGCTGGATTCGCGACGCTTATTACACCATCCAGGCGCTCAACCGGCTGGGTGCACTCGACGTGCTGGAAGGCTACCTCGAATATTTGCGCAACATCATCGACAATGCGGCGGGTGGCCATATCCAGCCGCTATACGGCGTCGGTGGCGAAACCAAGCTGACCGAATGGGAAGCGACTGGGCTGAGCGGTTATCGCGGAATGGGGCCGGTGCGGGTCGGCAACCAGGCATATGAACAAATTCAACACGACGCCGACGGCCAGATCGTGCTGTCCAACGCCCAGGCGTTTTTCGACCATCGGCTGTTTCGCATGGCCGGGATCGCGGATTTCGAGGCGTTGGAGCCAATCGGCGAACGCGCCTGGGAGCGGTATGACCAGCCGGACGCGGGGCTGTGGGAGCTGCGCACCAAGGCGCACGTCCATACTTATTCGGCGGCGATGTGCTGGGCGGCTTGCGATCGGCTCGCCAATGCCGCCACCGCGCTCGGGCTCGAAGATCGCGCCTTGTTCTGGCAGAACCGCGCCGACACCATGCGCGCGCGGATCGAAGAGGCGGCCTGGCGACCCGAAACCAATCGCCTCTCAGCGACGTTCACCGGCGACAATCTCGATGCGAGCCTCATCCAGTTGCTCGATCTTCGCTTCCTTGAACCCGACGATCCCCGCTTTCGCGGAACGCTCGACGCGGTCGAGGCAGGGCTGCGTCGAGGGTCAAACATGTTGCGATACGATAGCGAGGACGACTTCGGCGTGCCGCACACGGCATTCAACGTCTGCACCTTCTGGTTGATCGAGGCGCTGCATTTCACGGGACGCGACCGCGACGCGCGCACGTTGCTCGAGGAAATGCTGACACGTTGCACACCTGCCGGATTGCTGTCGGAAGATATCGATCCTATCACCGGCGAGTTATGGGGCAATTACCCCCAGACCTATTCGCTTGTGGGCATGATCAATTGCGCGGTCCTGCTCAGCAAGCCGTGGAGCGCAGTGCGTTGAGCCGCCTGATCGTCATCTCGAACCGCGTGCAGCCGCCGACCGTTGACCAGCCGGGCGCGCAGGGCGG
>JBBSKI010000153.1:0-3674 GCA_038256425.1 Sphingomonadales bacterium | reverse complement strand
GTCACTGCCCTCAACAATCGAATTAAAAATCGATCTGGAGACGGGTCTGGAGGACATCCACGCCGTAGCTGCGCCGATTGACCGGCAGCGTCGATAGCGGCTTGGCCAACACTGCGATCGGCCCGCCCTCCACCTGAACGTGGCCATAGTCGATCATGAACCGCACATAGTCCATCGGATACCAGTTGAGCGCCAGGAGATAGCTCGATTGGGTCCCGCCGCGCGCCAGGCGGCTGGCAAGCGCCGCCGGGGTGGCAATCCCGGTCGTAAAGTTGTTGACCGATCCCGCAATCAGCGCGTCGTCATCGAGATCGAGGTATTCGTAGCGCGCGGCAAGCTGGAACGCTCCCGCTCCGCCCGCGGTCACCGGATCGAGGATCTTGGTTCTCGCCCAGGTACCGTCGCCCTGCTTGTAACCGCGCGTTTCGCCGGTCAGAAAATATCCCACCTCTCCATAAGCCCCGAAGAACCCTGGATTGCCAGTCGGCACAACCGCCATGTTGTTATTGGAGAAGGCCCCCAGTCCGCTAGCCCGATCTCCGGCATCATAGGCGTTGCTGCGTAACCATTGCGCTTCGCCCGAAAGATACAGGCCCTTGAAGATCGCCGCAGCCTCGGCACCCACGATCTGGTCGCTGCGGGCAGCGAAACTGCCCGTATCGACGAACCGGACGTCGGTGAGCTGGCTATTGGGCCGGGCGCGATAGCGGGCGAGCTGGTTGGTCGATGGCGTACCCGTACCGACCGACACGATTCCTCCGGCGTTATCGGCAAAATCGCGAAACTGGTAATTGAGCCCCAGATGAAGCTGCCCGCCCAGCGCCTTTGGCGCATAGACCAGCCGCGCCGCTCCGATGGCGCCATTGTTATCGAGCGTGCTGTCGATACTGTGCGCCGCAAACAGGCCGGCTTCGGCCCGCCAGACGTTGTCTTCGCTGCGCAAGGCAACCGCCGCGCCCAGCCGGCGGGCGTTGATGAAGGCATCATTGAAGCTCGCTCGTTCAATGAACGTGTTGAAGTTCGAGCTGGAAATCTGCTCCATGCTGTTGAGAGTCTCGAAGTTGCCGACACGCACCTGAATGGGGACATCGGCAGGCGAGTAGCTGATCACGACATCGCCGAATCCCACGCTGGCATTCGCAAATTCCATTTCGAGCTTGTAGCCGACCCCTCCCGGGACAGTGCCTTCGAACCCCAGCCGGGCCCGCCGCACCCGCGCGACACCGCCCAGCGTCGGCGGTTCGAATTGTCCGGGCGAACTGACCGTGCCAGCATCGATATGCAATCGCCCGCGCGGCTTGAAGCTCCAGCCGTCCTTGCCGGCGAACTCGGGTGCGCCTTTCCACGATACCTTGGGCGCGGCATCGGCGGTTTTGGTGGATAGCTCGTTGGCCTTGGTGGCGCTGGCGGTGGCGGTCTGCGCGGCGGCGGTTGCGGCCTGCGCTTCAACCTGGGCTTGCGAAAGCTGTCCTTCGAGCGAATCGACCTTGCTCTTCATTGCATCGAGCTGCGCCTGCATCGCCTCCATCTGCGCCTTCATCGAGGCGAAATCGGCAGCACTCTGCGCTTGTGCGGGCGCTGCGCACATAAGCGCGGTGGTGAGCGCGATGGTGGAGATCGCGTGGGTTCGGATCATGGTGGCAGTTTCCTCGGGAGCGCTTCGTGACAATTCTGTTACGCCCCTACGGCGACTATATGACAGGAAATTGACAACTGTGACGCATGTTCCGTTACGGCTTCGCACAAAGAACCATCGGCAGTTGAACACCGTTCCTCTCCGTGCCATCTCGCGCGCAAATTGCGCAGCTGAAGGGAACCCTACCCATGTCGATTACTTTTGAGAACCGCGTCGCCATCGTCACCGGAGCGGGCGGCGGCCTGGGCCGGGCCTATGCGCTCGAGCTGGCCAAGCGCGGGGCCAAGGTGGTGGTCAACGATCTGGGCGCCAGCCGCGACGGCACCGGCCATTCCGATGCCGCGCTGGCGGTGGTCGAGGAGATCAAGGCTGCGGGCGGCCAAGCGATGTCCAACGGCGCTTCGGTGACGGAATACGACCAGATGGTCGAGATGGTCGCCAAGGCCAAGGAAGCCTGGGGCGGGGTTCACATTCTGATCAACAACGCCGGCGTACTGCGCGACAAGAGCTTTACGAAGATGGATCCGACCGATTTCGAATTCGTGATCCGGGTCCACCTGCTCGGCTCGGCCTATGCCACCAAGGCGGTGTGGGATACGATGCGCGAGCAGAATTACGGCCGCATCCTCATGACCGCCAGTTCGACCGGATTGTTCGGCAACTTCGGCCAGACGAATTACGGCGCGGCCAAGCTGGGGCTCGCGGGCTTCACCAAGTCGCTGTATCTGGAAGGCGCGAAGAACAACATCCGGGTCAATACGCTCGCCCCGGTGGCGGGTACGCGGATGACCGAGGACATTTTCCCCGAACAGGCATTCGAGCTGTTCTCACCCGCGAACGTCGCCCCGGCGGCGCTGTTTCTGGTGAGCGAGGATTCTCCCACCAACGCCATCGTCGGTGCGGGCGCGGGTGGATTTCATTCGGCCTATGTCACGATGAACCGCGCGGTGTTCCTGGGTGCAGAAGAACGCACCGTCGAGGGTTTCGCGGCCCATTGGCCCGAAATCGCCGAGCGCACCGGCGAAATCGTGCCGCAATCGGGCTCGGAACAGAGCCAGGCAATTCTCGCGGCGATGCAGAAGGCGATGGCGGGGGGCTAAGCCTCCACCAGCTTCACCAGCTTGCGTTCGAGCGGAAACAGCACGCCGCCCAGTTCGTGCCCGCGCTTGAGCACCTGTCCGGCCTCGCCAAACAGGGCCCACAAGCCTTGCTTGCCGCGCAGCGCGGGGCGCTTTTCGATGCGGGCCGAGGGCCGATCGGCGGTGCGCCGGAAAGCGGCGAACACCGCTACGTCGCGGGTGAAGTCCATCGCATAGTCGCGCCACTCGCCCGCCGCGACCATCCGGCCATAGAGATCGAGGATGCGCGCGAGTTCGATCCGCTCGAAACCCACTTGCTGCAGCCTCGCCTGAACTGGCGAGTGCGGAAAGGCAATGATGCGGGCGGTAGGGGGTGCAGCGAGCGAATCAGGGTCACCGCGCATGCAGGATCAGGACCGGCTGCGCTTGCGAGCCACGGCCGGCTTTGCCTCGGCCAGCTCCCCGGTTTCGGAACCAACTCCGGCAGCCGCAACCAGCAAGGCGACTTGCGACTTCAATGCAGCCAACTCGCTTTCCAACTCGGCGACCCGTTGCAAGCCGACCTCTGCGGGCTCGCAAGGTTCCTTGCACGGCGTGCCATAGGGGATGAAATTGCGCTGCCAGGTCTCGGCCGCGACCAGGGTCGAGCGTGCCTTGACCCCAACCATCGTTGCGCCTTCGGGCACATCGTCGGTGACGACCGCATTGGCTCCGATCCGCGCGCGCGGTCCGATCACGATCGGGCCGAGGATCTGTGCGCCCGAGCCGACGATGACGTTATCAAGCAGGGTCGGATGGCGTTTGCCCGGAACGCCGTTCGCCGGGTTGGTGCCGCCGAGCGTCACGCACTGATAGATCGTTACATTGTCGCCAATCTGGCAGGTTTCACCAATCACCGTGAAGCCGTGGTCGATAAACAGGTGCCGGCCGATTTTTGCGCCGGGGTGAATATCGATGGC
>JBBSKI010000152.1:0-3729 GCA_038256425.1 Sphingomonadales bacterium | reverse complement strand
GAGCATATGACCGCGGTCGGCGTGCCGCATGGCGAAATCACCGTCTGGTCGACCCCGCGCCGCCTCGCCTTGATCGCGCGCGACCTGCCGCAAGCAACCGAAGCGGTGCGCGAGGAGATCAAGGGACCGAAGGTTGGCGCGCCGCCGCAGGCGCTAGAGGGGTTCCTGCGCAAGACCGGGCTGACTGCCGAACAACTGGAGGATCGCGGCGGAACCTACTTTGCGATCATCGAAAAACCGGGTCGGGCAACCGCCGAAGTGCTCGCCTGGGCAATCGCGGCGATCGTGCGGACATTTCCGTGGCCCAAATCGATGCGCTGGGGCGCAGCATCAGTTTCAACCGAATCGATCCGCTGGGTTCGCCCGCTCTCGGGGATAATCGCGATCCTCGGCGATGACTTGGTCGAATTCGAGGTCGGCGGGGTCCAGTCGGGCACGGCGACGCTGGGGCACCGGTTCCATCATCCCGGCCCGATCACGATCGGCGGGGCGGGCGACTACGCCGAAAAGCTGCGCGCCTGCCACGTCATCGTCGATCAATCGGAGCGCGAGGCGCTGATCCGCGAGGGCGCGCACGCCGCTGCGGCAAGCGCCGGGCTGACGCTGTTGGCGGACGAGGGGCTGGTGATCGAAAACGCCGGGCTGACCGAATGGCCGGTTCCGCTGCTCGGCCGCTTCGATCCGGCATTTCTCGAAGTCCCGCCCGAAGTGATCCAGCTGACCGCGCGGACCAACCAAAAGTATTTCGTCTGCCACGATGCGGCCACAGAAGATGGGGGCAAGCTGGCCAATGCCTTCGTGTGCACCGCCAACATCGCAGCTTCCGACGGCGGTGCGGCGATCATCGACGGCAACCGCAAGGTCCTCGCGGCGCGGCTGGCCGATGCGCGGTTCTTCTGGGAACAGGATCGCCGCAAAACCCTGGAACAACACGCGGTAAAGCTGGGAAATATCGTTTTCCACGAGAAGCTGGGGACGGTCGCCGACAAGGTCGAGCGGGTCGCCAAGCTGGCGCGGTGGCTGGTAACCGAACGCATCGTCACCCGCCCATGCGGAAATGACGACGAAGTGGAGCAACTGGCCAACCTCGCCGAACAGGCCGCCCGCCTGTGCAAGGCCGATCTCGTCACCGAGATGGTCGGCGAATTCCCCGAACTGCAAGGCCTGATGGGCAGCTACTACGCCCGCGCCGAGGGCCTGCCCAGCGAAGTCTCCGACACCATCCGCGACCACTACAAACCGGTCGGCCAGGGCGACGAAGTGCCGACCGCGCCGGTGACGGTGGCGGTGAGTTTGGCGGATAAGCTGGATACCATCGCTGGATTCTTCTTGTTAGGACAGGAACCAACCGGCTCCCGTGATCCCTTTGCTCTGCGACGCGCAGCGATCTCTGTTGGCTCGCTCGTTTCCTCGTCGGGTATACGGGTTCCGTTGCTGGTCACCTTTATGAATGCCGTTATCGGTTTCGCAGAGACCGGACTGAACTGGTCTCAGAGATTGACGCCCGGACTCGAAACGAAAACTGTCGAGCTTAAGCGTTGGACGGAACTAAGGATTTTGGCCACTGAACGGGGCATTTTTGACGGACTACCCCCCCGGCCAGAAATTGATCTGGAAGAAGTAACCGCGTCAAGACACCTGCTATCGGCAGTAAAGCTTTCTGCTGAAGAGATGGTTTCGCGTCTGCAATCAATGGTTGGCTTCACCTTTGACCGCCTCAAAGTCCAGCAGCGCGAGGCGGGGGTCCGGCACGACCTGATCGACGCGGTGTTCGCGCTTGGCGGGGAGGACGATCTGGTCCGGCTGCTCGCGCGGGTTCAGGCGCTTCAGGCGTTTGTCGGGACGGCGGACGGGGCGAACCTGCTGGCGGGTTACAAGCGTGCGGCGAATATTCTCAAGAAGGAGAGCTATGAGCCGGGCGAGACCGATAGCCCATCCTACGCACTCGAACCCGCCGAAGCCGCGCTGATTTCCGCGCTCGACCTGGCTGAACCGCTCGCCGAGCGGGCCAGTGCGGCGGAGGACTTTGCCGCGGCCATGACCGCGCTCGCCTCGTTGCGCGGGCCGATCGATGCGTTTTTCGCGGGTGTCATGGTCAACGACCCCGACCAAGCCAAACGCGCCGCGCGGCTGGCCTTGCTCGAGCGCTTCCGCAGAGCCGTCCATCAGGTTGCGGATTTTTCGAAGATCGAGGGGTAAGCACTGTCTCCCCTATCCCCGCTTGTCCTGAGCTTGTCGAAGGACTGCTTTTTACTCCGGGGGCGGGGCGTGAGGCACGAAGAACTAAGAGCAGCCCTTCGACAAGCTCAGGGCGGGCGGATTGTTGGTGAGGGTAAGTTAGAAATCGACGTGTTCAGCTTTTCAGGAAAGCCCACCAGCAGATGAACCCCAACGTCTATTCCTTCGGCGGCAACGCCCGGTCCACCGATCCTCGCGCGCGGGACAAGACCGTGGTTGGCGGCAAGGGCGCTAACCTTGCCGAGATGGCGGGGATCGGACTGCCGGTACCGCCGGGGTTCTCGATCACCACCGAGGTCTGCACCGCTTACAGCAGCAGCGGCGGCTCGTTCGACGCTACCCTGCGCGCCGAAGTCGCCGCAGGAATAACGCATATCGAAGCAGTTACCGGCAAGACCTTCGGTAATTCCGAAAATCCGCTGCTCGTCTCGGTCCGCTCGGGCGCGCGGGTTTCGATGCCGGGGATGATGGATACCGTCCTCAACCTTGGGCTCAACGATGCCACGGTCGAAGGCCTCGCCGAAGCCTCTGGCGATGCTCGGTTTGCGTGGGATTCATACCGCCGGTTCATCCAGATGTATTCCGACGTGGTGCTCGGGCTCGATCACTACCGGTTCGAAGACGCACTTGAGATCGTAAAGGAAGACAACGGCTTCTTCAACGATGTCGAGATGGAGGCCGAGCATTGGCGGGCGCTCGTGAGCGAGTACAAAGGCATCGTCGCAGAGGAACTGGGCCGCGAATTTCCGCAGGATGTCCACGAACAGCTGTGGGGCGCGATCGCGGCGGTGTTCGAAAGCTGGGATAGCGAGCGCGCGAAAGTCTATCGCCGCCTCAACGGCATCCCCGGCGACTGGGGCACCGCGGTCAGCGTCCAGGCGATGGTGTTCGGCAACATGGGCGACACCAGTGCCACCGGGGTCGCCTTCACCCGCGATCCGGCGACCGGCGAAAAGGCGTGGTACGGCGAATGGCTGGTCAACGCGCAGGGCGAGGATGTGGTCGCGGGCATCCGCACCCCGCAATACCTCACCCGCGCCGCGCGCGAGCGGGCGAACGCCAAACCGCTCAGCATGGAAGAGGCGATGCCCGATGCGTTCGGCGAACTGGGCCGGGTGTTCGACCTGCTCGAGAACCATTACCGCGATATGCAGGACATCGAATTCACCGTCGAACGCGGCAGCCTGTGGATGCTCCAGACCCGTTCGGGCAAGCGTACCGCCAAGGCCGCGCTCAAGATGGCGGTCGATATGGCGGGCGAGGGACTGGTCAGCCACGATGAGGCGATTGCCCGGGTCGATCCGATGGCGCTCGACCAGTTGCTCCACCCCACGCTCGATCCGGCGGCGGTGCGCGACGTGATGACGCGCGGGCTTCCCGCTTCCCCCGGCGCAGCTTCGGGTGCGGTGGTGTTCGATGCCGACATGGCCGAACGGCGCGCCGGAATCGGCGAAGCGGTGATTCTCGTCCGAGTTGAGACTTCACCTGAAG
>JBBSKI010000151.1:0-3736 GCA_038256425.1 Sphingomonadales bacterium | reverse complement strand
TGTGCCAGCAGACCCGCGCGGACAGCATCTCGATACCCGGGATCCGGATCTTCAGCGCCGTCTCCTGATCGTATTCGGGCAACCAGGCCACACGGAAGCCGGTCGTGGACAAATCGACCAGCCGCGCCAGCTTCCACGGGCGCATCCCTTGCCGCACCTCGCACAGCAGCGCCAGCCTGGCCCGCTTCGGGCCGTTCCGTTCGGTGTCCTCGGGGGGCGACAGACTGTGTGTTGCGCGACCTTCGACCGGAAATTTTACGTGCAGCATCGAGCGTCCTTGTCCTGCCGCCCGGATTTTACCCTACAGGGCTTGCCAAACCGTTAGCGTCCGCCCCCAAATCCCAGCCGGAACCATTACGCGTCCACCCAATTTGGTGGTATAAGTGTGAAAACACGATCCGGGGGCGCACTTGGACGAGGTTCGATGCTATGGAATACGAACTCGAAGAATGGCTGGACGAGCCTGAAACCCGCCCCATCGCCAATCTTGAAGCGCCACTGTTCGTTTTGGGCGGTCGTCCTTGGACCGATCCTTCCGATTATATGCGCAGCACCACTCAGAGCGCGGAACTGATACCGGAGGAGGCGTGGGTCACGCCCGCGCTCAACCCGCGCGCGGGGCTGGTCCAACTCGATTAGACCGGGCTCGTACGCAATCGGCGCTTGCTTCGATTCGATAGTTCGACGATACCCGAACTATCGAATCGAAGGAACCGATGATGAAGCGCCTCCATCTCCATATCAGCGTGCCGGATCTTGCGAACGCCGTGGCGTTCTATTCGACCTTGTTCGATGCCGCGCCGGCCGTGATCAAGGACGATTACGCCAAGTGGATGCTCGACGATCCGCGTGTCAACCTGGCCATTTCATCCCGGACGCGAACTGCGGGGATCGATCATGCCGGTATCCAGGTCGAAAGCACCGCCGAACTCCATGAACTGGCTGCGCGGCTCAAGGCCGCAGGCTCGACCACCTTCGATCAGGAGGCAACGACGTGCTGCTACGCCAGTTCGGACAAGAGCTGGGTCACCGACCCGGCCGGGGTTCGCTGGGAGACCTTCGTGACTCACGGCGAAGCGGTGTCCTACGGTGAGGATGAGGTCCTGCCCGAAGCGGTGGCGGCGTGTTGCGGTCCGGTCGTCGCGGCTCCCGCCACGGTGGCGAAACAGGCCTGCTGCTGATGCTGCTGCCTGCGGCGGTCGATGCGCTCTCGGCGCTCGCG
This sequence comes from Sphingomonadales bacterium, assembly GCA_038256425.1. Lineage (GTDB taxonomy): Bacteria > Pseudomonadota > Alphaproteobacteria > Sphingomonadales > Sphingomonadaceae > Novosphingobium. Next base: position 2,514 of record JBBSKI010000151.1, on the reverse strand, counting down.
CATGGTCATCGCCTTGCGGTGTTCCGCCTGCTTGTCCGCGCCGGGACCGAAGGGGTCGCGGCGGGTGACATCGCGCGCGAGATCGGGGTCTTGCCCAACACGCTTTCGACCCACCTCGGCATTCTTGACCACGCCGGGCTGATCGGTTCGCGGCGCGATGGCCGTTCGGTGATCTATACCGCCGACTATGGGGGAATGCGCGAACTGCTGGGGTTTCTGGTATCGGATTGCTGTGCCGGACGGCCCGAGATCTGCGCGCCGGTGACGGACGCCGCGCCGATCTGCCGATGACATACGCGCCGTTCAACCTGGCACGCCGCACCGTTGCGGAGGGCGTCGGCACCGGGTTGCTGCTCGCCGTTGTGGTCGGTTCGGGCATCATGGGGGAGCGGCTCGCTGGCGGCAACGATGCCATCGCGCTGCTGGGCAATACGCTGGCGACCGGAGCGGGGCTGGTGGTGCTGATCCATGTGTTCGGCTCGGTTTCGGGCGCTCATTTCAATCCGGCAGTCACCCTCGCGCTGTTGGTCCGGCGCGAAATCGACCGGCGCGCCGCGCTGCTCTATGGAGTGGCGCAGATAATCGGAGCGGTACTCGGGGTCTGGCTGGCCCACGCGATGTTCGCCGAACCGCTGTTGCAGGTCTCGGCCAAGCTGCGCGATGGCCCTTCGCAGGGGCTGGCAGAAGCGGTCGCAACCTTCGGGCTGATCGGCACGATCCTGGGAACCCAGCGCTCGCGGCCCGAATTCACCCCGGTGGCGGTCGGACTTTACATCACCGCGGCCTACTGGTTCACCGCCTCCACCTCATTTGCCAACCCGGCAGTCACCATGGCGCGCAGCCTGTCGGATACTTTCGCCGGAATCGCGCCGGAATCGGTCCCGCTGTTCATCGTTGGACAGTTTGCGGGCATGGTGGCTGCGCTCGGCTTTTTTGGCTGGTTGTTCAAACAGGAGCCCACCCAGTGACCGCAGACTTTCCGATCACGATCTATCACAACCCCGATTGCGGCACTTCGCGCAATGCGCTCGGCATGATCGAAGCGGCGGGATATGCGCCCGAAGTGGTCGAGTACCGCAAGGTCGGGTGGACAGCCACGCTGCTCCAGCAACTGTTGGCCGCGATGGATGCGGGCCCGCGCGCCATCCTGCGCGAGAAGGGCACCCCGGCCGGCGAACTGGGCTTGCTCGATCCGTTGGTGGCCGACGATGCGCTGATCGAGGCGATGCTGGCGCACCCGATCCTGGTCAATCGCCCGATCGTCGTCACGCCCAGGGGCACCCTCCTGTGTCGGCCATCCGAGGCGGTTCTGGACTTGCTTGAGCAAGCGCCAGACCGGTTCAGCAAGGAGGACGGCGAGATCGTTCGCGGGTGATCGGCGGGATCCGCATCGCTCAGGCAAGCCAGTACCAGGCAAGAGCCACCGCGGCGATCCACATGGATACAATGACAATCGCGCCAAGATAGCTGCGCGGCTTGCTTCGGTTGAGGTCGATCCAGGCGTCGGCTCGCTCCCGGCAATCGGTGAGGACCGCCGTCGGCACCATCCGCATCGCCAGCCAGATCAACGCGGGGACCAGGATAAGGTCATCGAGATAGCCGAGCACCGGAAAGAAATCGGGAATGAGATCGATCGGGCTGAGCGCGTATCCAACCGCAACCGCACAAGCGGCCTTGGCCAGCAGGGGTGTTTGCGCTTGCCGCAAGGCGAACCATAGCGTGAGCGAATCAAGCTTCAGCCGCTGCGCCCAGACACACAGCTTGTGGCGGAATGACGCTGTGGCGGGTGACATGAAGCTGCAGCAACCCTCTATTTGGCGGACAGGGTGTCCGTATAACATTATCTGTTTACGTCTGAATTGATTAAGAGTTTTTCAGACCAATTTACATTTCTCCCACATTCCTTACCACGGCAGCGCCGCGTCACTTGGTTCGCCGCCCCCAATCCATCTTGATTACGGCTAGTGAAAATTGCCTATGGGATCGGGTCCGCCGGTGGGCAGTTTGCCACAAGTACCGCGTGGACAAGCGGGATGCGTGCGTACACGTTCTCTGGCGGCCAGCGGCGGTCCAATGTCAACATTTGTCAACACGGGGTAGATTAGAATCGCTTGCCAAGGTGGGCAAAGCCGGCACTAGTTTTGCGCGTAGTTCTTCCGATACATGAAGAGCAAGGTAACCATGTAGTTTAAAGGGTTTTTGCACGAAACCCGCTAGATGCCGTCTGCTAGGAGATGGCATGTTCAAGTCGCGCATCACTGAGATCCTCCATGACACCCGCGGAAACGTGATAGGACTGGCTTGTATCGGCCTCGTCTCGCTGGTTGGCGGTGCGGGTCTCGGCGTCGACACTGTTCAGTGGTTCCTGTGGAAAGCGCAGCTTCAGCAAGGTGTCGAAGCTGGCGCGCTTGGCGGGGCCTATGCGCTGTCGCAGGGTGGCGCCGTGGCGCCATCTGCACGGAGGGAAGTCAACCGAAATGCCAATCTCGACCTGGCGATCGAAGCGATCAACTC
>JBBSKI010000150.1:0-3797 GCA_038256425.1 Sphingomonadales bacterium | reverse complement strand
TGCGCCCAGAACTTGGTAAAGCGCGAGAACGGGCGCGCATCGGGATCGAGCAGCACGTCGATATCGGCCTGTTCGAGCCACAGCCGGGTCAACGGTTCGAGGCTTTGCCCGCTGGCAATCGCCTGGGCGAGGAACACCCCGTTGATCCCCCCGGCGCTGGCCCCGGCGACCACGTCCGTCAGCACCCGCACCCGTAACCCACGCTTGGCTGCGATCTCTTCGAGCAGGCCGCGATAGACTGCCTCGACCCCTGCCGCGGGCGGCTCGCCGCGCAGGAAGCCCCGGCTTGCGCGGGTCGCGCGCCAGACCTCCTTCGTCACGCCGTGCATGTACACGGCGAGGCTGATCCCCCCATAACAGATCAGCGCGATCCGCAATTCCTTCTGCCTCATGGCGATCAGTGTGCCACCGTCGTCGTTTTCTGACCAGCCGGCACATGAGCGCTTGTGCGGTGCCATTGTTCCATTTATGTTCCATCGGGAAATGAGGGAAAAACCATGTTGAACGGCAGCTGTTGTTGCGGTGTGGTGCGTTTCGAAGTGTCGAACGCCCCGGAGATGATGGCCACCTGTCACTGCACGCGCTGCCGCAAGGTCGGGGCGAGCACGTTCGTCTTCGTCAAACGCGATGCATTCGCGCTGCTTTCGGGCGGGGACAGCATTGCGGTGTATGAGCCGGAGGAAGGCTACGAATATAGCCGGTGCTTCTGCGCGCGTTGCGGGAGCGCGCTGGGCGAAATGACCGGCTCCGGGGACAGCTTCCCCATCCCCGCGAATTGTTTCGACGATCCGCTGGGTATCGAGGTCCGTTTTCACGAATTCGTTGCCGAAAAGCCCGCTTGGCTGCCGATCTGTGATGGAGCGCGGCAGTTCGAGCGTCACCCCTCGAAGGGTTGAGCGATGTCCAAGCTGAAGCGCAAATATGTCTGTCAGGCCTGCGGCGGGGTCTCGCATCGTTGGCAGGGCCAGTGCGGCGATTGTGCGGAGTGGAACACCCTCGCCGAGGAAGCCTCGGCAACCGTGTTCTCGGACAAGCATGACTTGTCGGGCGGGGGCCGTGCATTCCGGTTCGTGGCGATGGACGAGCCGCTGGCCTTGCCCGCGCGCCGCCCGACCGGACTGGCCGAGTTCGACCGGGCGCTGGGCGGGGGGCTGGTGCCCGGCTCGGCGATCCTGATGGGCGGCGATCCGGGTGTCGGCAAGTCCACCCTGCTGCTGCAGGCGGCAGCGAAAGTGGCGCTCGCGGGCGGTGATTCGGTCTATATAAGCGGGGAGGAAGCCGCCGATCAGGTCCGCTTGCGCGCCGCGCGGCTGGGCCTCGGAAATGCCCCGATCCGGCTCGCCGCTGCAAGTTCGGTGCGCGACATCCTGACCACGCTGAGCACCATTCGCCCACCCGATCTGCTGGTGATCGATTCGATCCAAACCATGCATTCGGACCAGATCGAAGGCGCGCCGGGCACCGTCAGCCAGGTGCGCGGCTGCGCCTTCGAGCTGATCCGCTATGCCAAGGCGAACGGGGTGGTGCTGGTGCTGGTCGGCCACGTCACCAAGGACGGCAGCATCGCCGGGCCACGCGTTCTCGAACACATGGTCGATGTGGTGATGGCGTTCGAGGGCGAGCGCAGCCACCGCTTTCGCATCCTGCGCGCGCTCAAGAACCGTTATGGCGCGGTCGATGAGATCGGCGTCTTCGCCATGGCCGGGGCGGGGCTGGAAGAGGTCGCCAACCCCTCCTCGCTGTTTCTCTCCGACCGCGAGAGCGAGGTTCCGGGCAGCGCGGTGTTCCCTGCGTTGGAAGGCACGCGGCCCGTGCTGGTCGAAATCCAGGCGCTGACCGTGCGACTGGCGAGCGGCGCGACCCCGCGGCGCGCGGTGGTTGGCTGGGACAGTGGACGGCTGGCGATGATCCTGGCGGTGCTGGAGGCGCGCTGCGGGCTCAATTTCGCTTCGGCCGAGGTCTATCTCAACGTCGCGGGGGGCTATCGCCTGACCGATCCGGCGGCCGATCTGGCGGTGGCGGCGGCACTGGTCTCGGCCTTGTCCGAAAAGCCGCTGCCCGCCGAGTCGATCTGGTTCGGCGAGGTGTCGCTGGCGGGCGAGGTGCGCCCGGTGGCGCATTGCGGGCTGCGACTGAAAGAATCGGCCAAACTCGGCTTTACCATCGCACACGGCCCGCCCGCCGGGCCCGGCGGAGTCCCAGGCGATGGGCCGCGCGGCCTGCGCCATGAACCATTACGGCTGCTGGCAAATCTCGTTGACCGGATCATGGCAAACCCATAGATTCAGCGGCGATGACGGGTTTCGACATTGCTGTCCTGGTGATCGTCGGCGTTGCCGCGATCGGGGGCTTTCTGCGCGGTTTCGTGCAGGAGGTGCTGTCGCTCGCCGCCTGGGTTCTCGCGCTGTTCGCGATCCACTATCTCCACACGCCGTTGAGCGAATGGCTCTCAACCTATTTCGCAAATAGCAGCGCCTCGTCGGTGCTGGCCTTCGCGCTGTTGCTGCTGGTTCCCTATATGGCGATGAAGCTGATCGCCAGATCGGCGGGCGGTGCTGCGCGCAATTCGGTGCTGGGGCCGATCGATCGTGTGCTGGGCTTCGGCTTCGGCGCGATCAAGGGGCTGATCATCGTGGTGATCGGGTTTTCGGTGCTGGTTCTCGGGTACGATATGGTGTGGGGTCCGGGCGGACGTCCCGAATGGATTTCGCTGTCGCGCAGCTACCCGTTCGTCAACGCCGCCAGCGACGAACTGGTGCTGATGATCGGAGAACGGCGCGAGGCAGCGCGCAAGGCGGCGGCACAGCAACCTGTCCTCTAGCGCAACCGCTGCGGCCCCCAAGGCACCGCTTTACACCGCCGAAATACTGGCGATGGCGGTGCGGCTGGCCGAGTACCCGCTGGGACCGCACCTGCCGCTGACCGGTGAGGCGCGCTCGCGCAGTTGCGGCAGTACGCTCGAGATCGGGCTGGCGGTGGACGACACCGGGCGGATTGCAGAAGCCGGATGCCGCGCGCGTGCCTGCGCGATCGGTCAGGCGGCGGCAGGACTGTTCCTCGACGGGGCCGTGGGACGCAACACCAACGACCTTGTGCAGGCGCGCGGCGCGCTGGCGCAGTGGCTGGCCGGCGCGGGCCCGTTGCCCGATTGGCCGGGCCTGACCCTGCTCGATCCCGCCCGCGCCCACCCCGCGCGTCACGGCGCGACGCTTTTGGCCTGGGATGCGGCATTGGCCGCGCTGGCATCCGCCTCGCCCATTCGCTAGAGCGAGCCGCCGGAACGACCAGCCGGCAGTCGAGGGGAGCACGCATGGCCGCCGAAAGCACGTCCAACGCCACAGGATTGGCGCCCAATGCCAAGGAAATGCGTCTGGTGATCGCCGCCTCGTCGGCCGGCACCGTGTTCGAGTGGTACGATTTCTTCATTTACGGCACGCTTGGCGTGATCCTGTCGAAGACCTTCTTCCCCACCGGCAACCCCGCGCTGGAAATGTTGCTGTTCTGGCTGGTCTTTGCGGTCGGGTTCGGGTTTCGTCCGCTCGGCGCGATCCTGTTCGGCTATCTTGGCGACAGGCTGGGCCGCAAATACACCTTCCTCGTTACCGTCACGCTGATGGGCATCGCGACTGCCGGGGTCGGCCTGATCCCCTCGGCGGCGAGCATCGGGCTATGGGCGCCCGCGATCGTCATTTTTCTGCGGATTTTGCAGGGGCTGGCGCTGGGCGGCGAATACGGCGGCGCGGCGATCTATGTCGCGGAACACGCACCGATGGAGAAACGCGGCTTTTTCACCAGCT
>JBBSKI010000149.1:0-3806 GCA_038256425.1 Sphingomonadales bacterium | reverse complement strand
GTCCAGACATCGCTCCGTACAGTGCATCGAATTGTTACCCCTTTGAAGTTTACGGCAACATAGCGACAAGCGGAGAAAAAACTTCCTACCGCTAACTGATGCTGCGGGGTATTTTCGAACGAAGCATCTATATCATCAACTAAAAACCAGATGTGCTTGTCTGATAAGTCAGCCAGAGCGCGATCGAGCAACGCATGAGGGTCGACCGGCTTGGGTCCCAAAACCTCTATAGGTATATGAGATGATTTAACGCGGGCAAGCAGTGACCCAATCAAGTTCTTCGATTTTAGGCCCGAGACTTCCGCGGCCTCAACCAGAGACATCTGAGTATCAGAAAAAGCAAAGCCGATTTTTGTACCCAAAGCCGCATTGATCTTTGAGCATATCGCCCTGACCCAAAATGCCTGAGCATCGAGAAAACTATTAAATACAGGGATATTATCGGATGTCACTTGGGATCCAATAACACGAATCACCAAATCGTCATTAACCGCCTGCTCTTGAAGATCATAAGCGAACTTGGACAGGAGAGCCGACTTTCCCATTCCCTTTTTCGATCTTGCGACACAATATCGGGTCTTCTTATCCAAAAAAGGTCGAAACGCTGACTGATCCACGAAATATGATGCCAAGATTTCTGCAGGCTCATCCTCCCCAGCATCATTGCCGAAAAGGGTTCCGTCATCGAGTTGAAGCACTCCATGTATGTCTGTCATACTATCCCCTCGCATGTGCCCCATCGTGCTGGCCAGTGGCAACGATAAGTACCGAGTAGACAGAGGGGGTAAATCCTATCTCAATGTCAAGGACGCCATGAGACTCAAAGGACAAAGGCATGTGGAACACATGATCGGCGCTCGCAGAGCGCCTCCACCCCGCCCCCCCTTTTTACTTTCCTACTCCCCCCTCCCCCGCCACGCTCCCCGGTTTCCGCGCGGGCCGAGTCCTGCGCCGTGGTGGAGCGTGGTCATGGATGGATCGGGTGGCGGGTTTGGGCGGGGGTGGGTTTCGGTGGATCAGTTTGCATTGCGGCAGGATGCGGTCCTTCGACAGGCTCAGGATGAGCGGACTGGCGGTGAAGAGGCCCACCCCGCTGCGACTATGGCCCGCTGCGCGGACCCGAGTCTCGCTCCGCTCCCGCATGCGGGAGGGGACGGTAGGGCTGGCCTCGGCCCTTCGGTAAACCGCGAGGCTCTGGCTGCTCCCCTCCCCCCTTCGACAGGCTCGGGGCCGGGAGAGGTTGGGGGTGGGGCTTCTCACCATCACTTGCCGCCTGCCCACGATTCCGGGCGCCACGACGGGTGGAGCGCGGCGCGGCGGGTGCGGTTTCTGGATGGGCTGGCGCGGCATGGGAACGTACGGATGGCGGCGGGCGCTGTCGGCCTCGCGCATCAGACCGCCTATCGCCTGCGGCGGCGCGACCCGACCTTTGCGTGCGCGTGGGATGCGGCGCTGGTGCTCGCGCGCGATTGCGCCGAGCAGGTGCTGGCCGAACGCGCGATCGACGGGGTGGAGGAGATCGTATTCTATCGCGGCGAGGAGATCGGCCGCCGCCGCCGGTTCGATGCGCGGCTGCTGCTGGCGCACCTCGCCCGGCTGGATGCGCGCGCCGACGATCCGGCGGCGGCACGCCACGCAGAACGCTTCGACGACCTGCTGGGGGCGATCGGCGAGGGGCTGGCGCTGGAGCCGATGGTGGACGAGCGCGCCCGCGCGCTGGCATCGGGCGCCGAGGATACGCCGGGGCTGGTGTTCCCGCAGCTCGACCGCGCGATGTTCGTTTCCGACGAGCTTTTTCGCGAACGGGTCGACGCCTATGACATGGGGGACGAGGAGGAGGGCGACGAGGAGCCCGCTTGCGGGCCAGATGCCTGGGCCGAAAACGAGGACGAGGACGGGGACGGGGAGGCCGGAAACGAGGCCGGAGCGGAGAACCCGTGCGATCCGGTGTGGCAGGGGGCCTGCGACCGCGCCCGGATCGCCGCGCCGTGGGACGCCGGGTTCGCCGCGAACTGCGCCGCGGTCGATGCCCTGATCGGAGACAAGTGGCTTGCGGGCGAGGATGCGGAAACGCCGCCGCGCGAGTACAAGTCGCTTGGGGGCGTGTCAGGGGGGTCCGGTGTAATTGCTCAGGACCGTGTCACCTTCGGCACCTTCGGGGGGAGGCGGGGCGGAACCCGGTCGCCAAAATCGGACGCTGACTTGCCCGTCGCCCGCCCTCGCCACCTGTCCATCGTCACCCTGAACTCGTTTCAGGGTCCATCCATCCGCGCAACGCCGAGGCCGGATTACAGTAAACTGCGGGGTGATTTCCGGCATCCAAAGCTTCGGGCGAGCCGCACGATGGACCCTGAAACGAGTTCAGGGTGACGGAGCGGGAGATGTACGCCTGATGGTGGATCGTGCCCGCGCTCAGGTCCAGACCGCCTCGGGCGGAAGGCTCATCAGGATCGCGTCGATGTTGCCGCCGGTCTTCAGGCCGAACAGCGTGCCGCGATCATAGACCAGGTTGAATTCCGCATAGCGCCCGCGCCATTCGAGTTGTTGCAGCTTGTCGGCGGGTGACCATTGGGCGTTCATCCGGCGGCGGACCAGTTCGGGGTAAACGCCCAGGAACGCCTCGCCAACGTCGCGGGTGAAGGCGAAGTTGCGGTCGAAGGCGTGCCCGGAACCGTCAGAGTCCTCGCATTCGAGGTGATCGAAAAAAATGCCCCCGACCCCGCGGGCGACGTTGCGGTGGGGGATGAAGAAGTATTCCTCGGCCCACTTGGCGTAGCGATCGTAATAGGTCGGGTTGTGCTTCATGCAGGCGGCGCGCAGCGCGGCGTGGAAATCGGCGGTGTCTTCGGCGTAGGGGATCGGCGGGTTGAGATCGGCGCCGCCGCCGAACCACGCCTTGCTGGTCGTCAAAAAGCGGCAGTTCATGTGGACCGCGGGCACGTGCGGGTTGGCCATGTGCGCGACCAGGCTGATCCCGGTGGCGGTGAAGCCCGGCGCATCGGCGCCCGCACCGTGCATCGTCGCGGCGAATTCCGGCGCGAAATTGCCGCCGACTGTGGAGACGTTGACGCCGACCTTTTCGAACACCTTGCCTTTCATCACTCCGCGCACGCCGCCCCCAGGACCAATGGCGCCAGCATCGGTTTCGCCCGGCGCGCCTTCGCGGTCCCAAGCGGTATATTCGAACGCGGCGTCGCTCCCGGCCTCGCGCTCGATCGCTTCGAAAGCGGCGCAGATGCGGGTCCGCAGGTCTTCGAACCAGTTGCGGGCGAGTGCGGTGTGGGCGGCATGAGGGGAGGTCTGGTCTGTCATCGTGGCACCCTCGCGCATCGTTCAGCACAGCGCAAGATTCCGCTTTGCCGGTTCCCGGGCACACCATATGTTGCAGTCATGTGGCTGCTCGATCAACTGCTTCGCCGAGTGATCCGCAAGGGTCGCCTCGTCGTCACCGATCATGACGGCAAGGTCTACGAGTATGGCCCCGACCCCCAAGGAATGGATCATCACGGGCCGATCCGCGCGCGGCTGACCGACAAGGGTGCCGCAGCGCATATCGCGCGCTATCCGCAACTTGGCGCGGGGGAAGCCTATATGGACGGGCGGCTGGTGATCGAACCGCCGCACACCATTCGCGATCTGGTGCTGTTCGTGACGATGAACGGCAAGAAACCGAACGGAGCGGCGTTCAAGGCCAAGGGCCCGCTGCGCAAGGCCGTCCAGTCGCTCGCGGCGAAGATCGACAGCGTCAATCCGCCGGGCAAGGCCGCCCGCAACGCCAAGCACACCTATAATCTCACCCGCCGGCT
>JBBSKI010000148.1:0-3835 GCA_038256425.1 Sphingomonadales bacterium | reverse complement strand
TGTCCGCACCGAGAGCAGCTCGGGAAAAAACGCCTGCGCCAGCACGCCCTGAAGGTAGGGCACTCCCGCCGTTCCGCCAGTGCCGCGCTTGAAGCCGATGATCCGTTCGACCGTCTTGAGATGGCCGAACCGCCAGCGCTGGAAATGGTATTCGAGATCGACCAGCTTTTCGGCGAGTTCGTAAAGGTCCCAGTGCGCCTCGGGGTCGGCATAGATCGTCGCCCACACGGCTTCGACCTGCGGCGATGCCGTATGGATTGCGGCCAGGTCGCGGTGCAGCACATCGGCGGGCAGCGCGAATCCCCGCCGCGCCAGCAGATGCAACACCGCGTCATAGAGGCTGGGCCGCGCCAGTTCGGCCTCCAGCCCGGCCAACAGCTCGGGCGTCTCGCGATGGCTGGCGAGATGCGCCGCATTGCGTCCGCCCATGATGAATTCCATCATCCGGTACTGCGCCGACTGGAACCCGCTCGACGAAGCCAGATGCGGACGAACGGCGGAGTAATCGGACGGGGTCATCGTCGCCAGCACGTCCCAGCTCGAGATCAGTTGGCTTTGCGCCCGCGCCACCCGGCTCAGCATCTTGAACGCCGGGCGCAGGTCGTCGGCCTCGATCCGGGCCCGCGCAGCGGTCAGCTCGTGCAGGCACAGCTTGAGCCACAGCTCGCTTGCCTGATGGATGACGATAAATAGCAGCTCGTCGTGCGCGTCCGAGACCGGATGCTGCGCCGCCAGCAGCCGGTCCAGATCCAGATAGGAAGCATAGGTAACTTTTTCCGGGGTTTGGGCGGGCGACATGGCGCGATTACCGCCGGGTGCGGTGCTCGCCCTTCACCCAGCGGACCGTGCCCGAGCTGGCGCGCATAACCACGCTCTCGGTGGTCATGATCCCGCCCTTGCGACGCTTGACCCCGGCCAGCAGCGAGCCGTCGGTAACCCCGGTGGCAGCAAAGATGCAGTCGCCCCGCGCGAGTTCAGAAAGGTCGTACTGCTTGTTGAGATCGGTGATGCCCCAGCGCCGCGCGCGCCCCTTCTCGTCCTCGTTGCGGAACAGCAGGCGGCCCTTGAACTGCCCGCCGACGCAGCGCAGCGCCGCCGCCGCGAGCACACCCTCGGGTGCGCCGCCGGAACCCATGTACATGTCGATTCCGGTGTCTTCGTCGGTGGTTGCGATAACGCCGGCGACATCGCCGTCGGGGATCAGCTGGATCCCGCAGCCGATCGCGCGCAGTTCGGCGATCAACGCGGCGTGGCGCGGACGGTCGAGCACGCAGACGATCAGCTCGGACGGCTTGACCCCCTTGGCCGATGCCACCGCGGCGACATTCTCGCTCACCGGGCGATCGAGGTCGATCACCCCGGCGGGATAGCCGGGGCCGACCGCCAGCTTGTCCATGTAGACGTCGGGGGCGTTGAGCAGGCAGCCTTCCTCGGCAATCGCCAGAACCGCCAGCGCGTTGGGTCCGGCCTTGGCGGTGATCGTGGTGCCTTCCAGCGGATCGAGCGCGATGTCGATCTTCGGGCCCGTACCCTGGGCCGAGCCGACCTTTTCGCCGATGAACAGCATCGGCGCTTCGTCGCGCTCGCCCTCGCCGATCACGACGGTGCCGTCCATTGCCAGTTCGTTGAGCGCGGCGCGCATCGCCTCGACCGCCGCGGCATCGGCCGCCTTTTCATCGCCGCGCCCGATCATCGTGGATGCCGATATCGCCGCCGCCTCGGTCACCCGGACCATTTCGAGCACCAGCACCCGGTCCAGCACTGCGCTGGGCTGGGTGGGAGCGATGGGGTTCGACAGCGAAGTCTTGGCGGCAGCGGTGTTCTGGATCACATTCACTTCCAATTCAGGCGATGGGTGGCGATTAACCGGGTGGGTGAGAATTGCGCTCGCCCCTAGAGCATTTTACGCGCCGGGGGAAACGTCGCGGGTCGCGACTTTATCGGATTGCCGGGGAATTCAGGTTGTCGATATTTTCCGCGCGGACGCTGGCCCAGTTGGGCTTGGTCCTGTTCCTCGCATTGCCGCTTCCCGCGCTGGCGCAAAACGCCGAATCGGAAACCGACCGCCGCGTCCAGGACATGGTCACCGGGCAGAAGCGCCAGGTCGATCTGCGCGACAAGCGCTGCTATCTTCCCGCCAAGCCCGGCGACGATATCGTGGTCTGCGGCGAGATCGATCCCGACAAGGATCGCCTGCCGGGACGCGAAGACCTTGAATCCGCTCGCTCGACCAACGATGGCTTGCCCCGCGCGCCCCGTTTCGATCGCGGATCGTGCAAGGGCCAGCCGGGCTGCGTGAGTGTCGGCAGCGTTCCCGACCCGGTCTATTACGTCGACGTCAAGGACCTGCCCGAAGCACCGGCCGGATCGGATGCCGATCTGATCGCGACGGGCGAGAAAGCGGAGCCCTGAGGGCCAACATAGTCAAATGATCCACCCCCGCTCGTGCTGAGCCTGTCGAAGCACTGTTCTCACTTCGAGCAGCACGCTCTGCCTCACGAAGAAAAAGGCAGTGCTTCGACAAGCTCGGCACGAGCGGAATGTGGGGTGATGAAGGATCCCTCATTCTTCCAGAATATGCATCACCAGCGGCGGTTCGACGAGGCTGGTCGAGCCTTCGAGCAGGCGCAGCGCTTCGGTAATGTAGGCTTCGGGACCATCGTGGGTGACCAGTGCGACCAGCACCGGGTCGTTGTTTCCCGCATCCGCCAAAGATCCGGGGCGCCCCTTCTGGATCAGGCTCTCGATCGATACCCCGGCATCGCGCATCGCGGCGGTGATCTCGGCCAGCACGCCGGGGCGGTCGGCGACGACGAAGCGGATATAGGCACGGCCGACCCGGTTTCCGGCCTCGGCGGGGGGCATGACTTCAAGTTCGGCCACGGGGATCGAAAACGGCGCGCCGACCTCGCCCCCGTTGCCATTCGCCCGCGCCAGATCGCGCGCAATGTCGATCAGGTCGGCGACCACCGCGCTGGCGGTCGGCCCATCGCCGGCACCGGCGCCCTGAAACAGCAGACGGCCCGAAAAATTGCCCTCGGCGACCACTGCATTGGTCGCCCCGTCGACATTGGCGAGCGGATGGTCGAGCGGCACGAGGTGCGGATGGACCCGCTGGAACAAACGGCATTGGCCGTCTGCATCTGTCTCGGTTTCGGCCATCCCCAGCAGGCGGATGCGGTATCCCAGCGAATCGGCCTGGGCAATATCGGCGGCCAGCACCCGGCGGATCCCGACCGGCGCGATCGGGGCGAAATCGATCCGGCTGCCGAACGCGATCGACGCCAGGATCGCCAGCTTGTGCGCCGCATCCACCCCGTCGATGTCGAACGCGGGATCGGCCTCGGCAAAGCCCTTGGCCTGGGCTTCGGCGAGCACGTCGGCGAAATCGCGGCCGGTGTCTTCCATCGTCGAGAGGATGTAATTGCAGGTGCCGTTGAGGATGCCGTAAACGCGGCTGATCGCATTGGCCGCCGCCCCCTCGCGCAGGCCCTTGATCACCGGAATTCCGCCCGCGACCGCCGCCTCGAACTTCAGCGCGACCCCCGCGGCTTCGGCTGTTTCGGCCAGTTCGACCCCGTGATGCGCGATCATCGCCTTGTTGGCGGTGACCAGCGCCTTGCGCTCGCGAATCGCGCTGCGGGCGAGCGTCAGTGCGGGGCCGTCCGATCCGCCGACCAGTTCGACCACCACGTCCACGTCCGCGCGTGCGGCCATCGCGGTCATATCGTCGTCCCAGGCATAGCGGGCGATGTCGACCCCGCGATCCTTGCCCCGTTCGCGCGCCGAGACCGCGACGATCTCGATCCGCCGCCCGGCGCGGCGCGCGATCAGC
>JBBSKI010000147.1:0-3849 GCA_038256425.1 Sphingomonadales bacterium | reverse complement strand
CTGATCGGGTCGTTGCGGCGCAGCACCTCCACCGGCGTCGGTCTGGCCAATATCCGCAACCGGCTGGCGCAGGCCTATGGCGATGATCACCGTTTCGAGATTCGGTCTCCGGACAGCGGCGGGTTCACCGTGCTGATCGAGATTCCCCACGACCCGGCCGAGTCCGCAGCGGACCAACCGGGCACGTTTCCACCGCCGACGCGGCAACCGGGTGACAGCTCATCCGTTGTCGGAGTGGCATTGCCGGAAAGGGCATAGGAAAACATGACTATCCGCACCATCCTCGTCGACGACGAGAAGCTCGCTATCCAGGGTCTGCAATTGCGGCTCGAGAAGCACGAGGACGTCGAGATCATCGACACCTGCCAGAACGGGCGCGAGGCGATCCGCGCGATCAAGACACTGCGCCCCGATCTGGTGTTCCTCGATATCCAGATGCCCGGTTTCGACGGGTTTTCGGTGGTCCAGGGGGTGATGGAGATCGACCCGCCGCTGTTCGTCTTCGTCACCGCCTATCAGGAACACGCGATCCGCGCCTTCGAGGCCAATGCGGTCAACTACCTGATGAAGCCGGTCGACGAGGACAAGCTGGCCGATACGATCGAGCGGGTGCGGAACCGCATCGCCGAGAAGAAGTCGACCGAGGAAGCCGAGAAGCTGATGAACGTGCTTTCCGAAGTCGCGCCGGGCGCGGCGGAGGAATTCTCGCAGGGCGATGACGATGCCGCCTCACGCTACGAGAAGCTGATCAACATCAAGGATCGCGGCCAGATTTTCCGCGTCGAGGTCCACACGATCGAGCATATCGAGGCCGCGGGCGATTACATGTGCATCTACACCGGCGACAATTCGCTGATCCTGCGCGAGACGATGAAGGATCTGGAACGCCGGCTCGACCCGCGCAAGTTCCAGCGCGTCCACCGCTCGACCATCGTCAATCTCGACCAGGTCCGCCAGGTCAAGCCGCACACCAATGGCGAATGCTTCCTGGTGCTCGACAGCGGCGCCGAGGTGAAGGTGAGCCGCAGCTATCGCGACGTGGTCGCGCGCTTCGTGCACTGATTCGAGGTTCGCAGGCCCATGGCTGTCGGTCCGTTCCAGCCAATCGAAGCCGTAAACTGAGACCGTCCGCTTGCCGCTCACTCGCAGCGGAGCGCCTGAGGCATGTTAATTCGTCGCTGACGTAGCAATTTTGGGTTTGACCATTGCCGAGAGCCAGCAGTCATGCCCGGTGCGAACACCGGGCATGATTGAGGGTTGGCAAAAGTGTTTAGCCTTATGGTATCAGCACAGCATCAATGACGTGGATCACGCCATTGGTACAATCGATATCCGCCGTCACCACGTTGGCGCCATTGACAGTCACGCCATCAGAGCCGTCCACGTGTAGCGTCGCACCGTTGACGGTTGCAGGCTCGAGCTTTTGACCGACGACATCAGCGGCCATTACTTTGCCGACCATCACGTGATAGGTCAAAATCGCTGCAAGCTTGGCCTTGTTTTCAGGCTTCACAAGGTCTTCGACCGTTCCCGCTGGCAACTTGGCGAAAGCATCATCGGTCGGGGCAAACACGGTAAAAGGACCTTCGCCCTTCAACGTTGCGCCGAGATCCGCGGCAGTTACAGCTGCGACGAGAGTTTTGAACGTTCCAGCGGCAACAGCAGTATCAACAATATCATGAGTTGCAGATGACATAGTAATTTCCAATCATTGGGAATTTTTTGACAATATACGAAATTAAAAACTGCACTGTGAAATACAGTGCACCGCACTTGGGCGATTCAAGAATGACCGGGTTAAAAGGTAATTGGGCCAGCGCCCGGGTCGCATAAGGAACTGGCCCAGCATCCGGTTGGATGACGACGTGGAATTAGTCCAGGCCAGGCCCGTCAGCAATACCGACTAAATCCCGTATCTCGGCTGGCACCAAAGAAGTGGTTGAATGGATGGTCAGCCAGGCAAAAGAGCGTCTGGTTCCCATCCGCCGAGATGGCAGCTGGCCACCCACAATCGGATCCTCGCTCAGCCTTTGGCAAACCCTCGAAGCCGCCAGTCGACAAGACCTGCAGGCCCGCTCGCTCACCGCACTTGAGCCTGCCGCCGATCTGCGCCACTCCGCTTACATGACCGCTTTCACCCTTCCCGGCTTCGATCTGGCCGCATTCGTTCGCTCCACCCTGGCCGAGGATCTGGGCGAGGGCCTCCCCGGCGGCGGGCGGGATGTGACGAGCGAAAGCGTGATCCCCGCAGACGCGCGCTTTTCCGGCGTGATGGACAGCCGCGATGCGATCGTCGTGGCGGGTCTGCCGATCGCCGCGGCCTTCTTTCGCGCGCTCGACCCGGAGATGACCATCGAAGTTCTCGTGGAGGACGGCCAAGAGGTCCCCGCCGGGTCCGACCTGATGCGGTTGTCGGGCAATGCCCGCGCCATGCTGACCGCCGAGCGCGCCGCGCTCAACACGGTCCAGCATCTCTCGGGCATCGCCAGCATGGTGCGCGAGTATATCCGGGCGATGGACAATCCCGATTGCACGCTGCTCGATACGCGCAAGACGCTGCCCGGGCTGCGCCATCTCGAGAAATACGCGACCCGCATGGGCGGTGCGGCCAACCACCGGATGGGGCTGTGGGATGCGGCGATGATCAAGGACAATCACGTCGCGGTCGCGGGCTCGGTGGGCGAGGCGGTGCGCCGCGCGGTCGCCGCCGGGGTCGCGGAGATCATCTGCGAAGTCGACCGGCTCGACCAGATCGAACCGGCGCTGCAGGCGGGCGCGACAAGGCTGCTGCTCGACAACATGGACCCCGCACGCTTGCGCGAAGCGGTCGCGCTGGTCGCGGACCGGGTGCCGACCGAGGCCAGCGGCGGGATCGACCTGACGACCATCCGCGCCAAGGCCGCGACCGGGGTCGATTACGTCTCGGTCGGGCGGCTGACCCAGAGCGCACCCGCGGCGGATATCGGGCTGGACTTCACCCCCCTATGACCCGGGCGCTGTGATCCGCGCGCTGTGATTCGGGTGGGGGGCCCGGGCCTGCTGCTGCTCGCCTGCGCCAGCCCGCTGGCCGCGCAGGCCTATCAATGCCGGGTTCCGGCCAGCGCCACATCGCCCGAAATCCGCCCCGACGGGCCGGTCCGCACCTCACCCGTTACCGGCTATACGATGGCGCTGAGCTGGTCGCCCGAGTTCTGCAAGCCGCGAGAGGGGCAGCGCAGCCATGCCCGGCAGTGTTCGGGGCGCGACGGCCGGTTCGGCTTCGTGCTGCACGGCTTGTGGCCGCAGAGCGCGCGTGGCTGGCCGCAATGGTGCCCGACCCGTGCGCGGCCGACCGGAGCGCAGCTCGCCGGGCAAATGTGCCGCAGCCCCTCGCCCCGGCTGGTGGCGCGGCAATGGATCAAGCACGGCGCCTGCATGGCGCGAACCCCACGGACGTATTTCCGGGTGAGCAATGTGCTGTTCGATTCGCTGCGCTGGCCCGATCTCGACCGGCTGTCGCGCAAGGAAGCGCTGACCGCGGGCGATCTGCGCGAGGTGTTCGTCGCCGCCAATCGCGGCTGGCGCAAGGATGCGGTGGGGATCAAGCGGAACGAGCGCGGCTGGCTGGAAGAAGTGCGCCTGTGTTACGACCGGCGTTTCAGGCCCACGGCCTGCGATGCCCAGCGCTTCGGACGAGCGGACGAGGCCGAGCTGAAGATCTGGCGCGGGCTGTAACCCCGCAGCGAGCCGAAGCTAGCGCCGTTCCCTGAAGAACGACCGTAGCAGGTCCACGGCTTCCTGCTCGGCGATCCCTGAATAGACTTCGGGCCGGTGCAGGCATTGCGCGTGGTCGAACACCCGCGCGCCGTG
>JBBSKI010000146.1:0-3939 GCA_038256425.1 Sphingomonadales bacterium | reverse complement strand
GCGGCGCTGGGGCTGGGGCCGGACGACGGGGTGTTCTTCGCGGCGGGCAAGGAAGCGCAGGCGGCCAAGCTGGCCGGGCTGGCGCGCACCCGCACCGCCGAACAGCTCAAGCTGATCGCGCCTGGCGAGTTCCGGTTCTGCTGGATCGTCGACTTTCCGATGTTCGAATACGACGAGGACGCGAAGAAGATCGACTTCAGCCACAACCCCTTCTCGATGCCGCAAGGCGAGCTCGAAGCGCTCGAGACAATGGACCCGCTGACCATCAAGGCGTGGCAGTACGACATCGTCTGCAATGGGGTCGAACTGTCCTCGGGAGCGATCCGGAACCACCGGCCCGAGATCATGTACAAGGCGTTCGAGATCGCCGGATACGCCCGCGAACAGGTCGATGCCGACTTCTCGGGCATGATCAATGCGTTCAAATATGGCGCGCCGCCGCATGGCGGATCGGCCCCGGGGGTCGATCGGATCGTCATGTTGCTGGCCGACGAGCCCAACCTGCGCGAGGTCGTGGTTTTCCCGATGAACCAGAAGGCCGAGGACCTGATGATGGGTGCGCCTTCGCCGGTCTCGCTCAAGCAGTTGCGCGAACTGCGGATCAGGCCGGTGGAGCAAACCAAGGAGTGAGGGAGACGCTTCGTGCGCCTTGCAATCGTGGCCCGGTCGGTGCAGCGGGACCGCCCCCACTTGCCAGCGCCCGCGCCGTTCATTAGGGCGAAAGGCTGAAACCTCCCCCACACTCTCGCCAAGGGCATTTTGCATGAGCGACACCGCAGACCGCGTGAAGAAGATTGTCGTCGAGCATCTCGGCGTCGAAGCCGACAAGGTTACCGAGGACGCGAGCTTCATCGACGACCTGGGCGCCGACAGTCTCGACATCGTCGAACTGGTCATGGCGTTCGAAGAAGAATTCGGCGTCGAGATCCCCGACGACGCGGCCGAGAAAATCGGCACCGTGTCGGACGCGATCAAGTACATCGACGAAAACAAGGGCTGAAGGCCTTTACCACCCTACCTTCGCTCGCCCCGAGCCTGTCTAGGGGGGAGCGTCGGCCTTATGGCTGGCTGCTTGCGGCCGCCGACCATTACAGACTTCGGCAGGCTCGGCCCCCACAGGGGTTGGGCCTGTCGTGTTTCTGGAGATCCTCATGCGTCGAGTCGTCGTTACCGGACTAGGGCTGGTTACCCCGCTGGGGGCCGATGTCGAAATCGCCTGGGCGAACCTGCTCGCCGGCATGAGTGGAGCCGGGCCGATCACCCGGTTCGATGCCAGCGACTACAAGTGCCGGATCGCCTGCGAGGTCAAGCCGGCCGATCACCCCTATGGCTTCGATCCCAACAAGCGCGTGGATCACAAGGTCCAGCGGCAGGTCGATCCGTTCATCATCTACGGAATCGATGCGGCGGGCCAGGCGCTCGAGGATGCGGGCCTGACCGAAATGGACGATGCCATGCGGGAACGCGCTGGCTGTTCGATCGGATCGGGCATTGGCGGTCTGCCGGGGATCGAAAGCGAATCGCTGGTGCTGGCGGAGAAAGGCCCGGGGAGGGTCAGCCCGCACTTCGTCCACGGGCGCCTGATCAACCTGATCTCGGGCCAGGTTTCCATCAAGTACGGGCTGATGGGCCCCAACCACGCGGTCGTCACCGCCTGTTCGACCGGTGCGCATTCGATCGGCGATGCGGCGCGGATGATCAAGGACGACGATGCCGACATCATGCTGGCGGGCGGGGCGGAAGCCACCATCTGCCCGATCGGGGTGGCCGGGTTCGCCCAGGCCCGCGCGCTCAATTGCAGCTTCAACGACAATCCCGAAGGCGCCAGCCGCCCCTATGACAAGGGCCGCGACGGGTTTGTGATGGGCGAGGGCGCGGGCGTGGTCGTGCTTGAAGAATACGAACATGCCAAAGCGCGCGGCGCGAAGATCTATGCCGAAGTGGTTGGCTATGGCCTGTCGGGCGATGCCTATCATGTCACTGCCCCGCATCCGGAAGGAAAGGGTGCGGAAAATGCGATGCGCATGGCGCTCAAGAAGGCGGGAATGGGTCCGGGCGATATCGATTACGTCAATGCCCACGGCACCTCGACCATGGCCGACACGATCGAACTGGCCGCCGTAAAGCGGGTGCTGGGCCATGACCTTGCCGGTGCCTCGATGAGCAGCACCAAGTCTGCCATCGGCCACCTGCTGGGCGGCGCGGGCGCGGTCGAGGCGATCTTCTGCATCCTCGCCATCCGCGATCAGATCGTGCCACCCACGCTCAATCTAGACAACCCGGACGAGGGCACCGAAGGCGTCGATCTGGTGCCGCACGTCGCGAAAAAGCGTCAGGTTCGCGCGGTGCTCAACAACAGCTTCGGGTTCGGCGGGACCAACGCCAGCCTGATCCTCAAGCGGGTCGAGGGCTGACCCCGGACCTGTCCGATGCGTAAACTGATCGTCATAATCCTGGCCGTGGCCGTCGTGCTGGTCGCGGGGCGGTTCGGTTACGGCTGGTACGGTTCCGGCCCGCTCGCCAAGGAGACCGCCTTTGTCGTGCCCGATGGTTCGAGCCTGACCAGCGTCGCTGCCAAGCTCGAGGCGGAAGGCGCCATTGCCTCGGCCGATGCGTTTTTGACCCCGGCCAAGCTGCTCGGCGGGTCCGAGCCGATCAAGGCGGGCGAATTCCTCCTGCCCGCGCACGCCAGCGGCGCGGCGATCCTCGATATCTTGCAAGGTAGCGCGGTGGTCCGGCGCTTTGTTATCGTGCCCGAAGGGATGCCCTCGATCATGGTCCACGAACGGTTGCTGGCGCAGCCGCTGCTGACCGGGACCATCCCGGTTCCGCCCGACGGTTCGCTGCTGCCAGACAGCTACGATTTCGAACGCGGCGAAACCCGCGCTGCGGTGGTCGCGCGGATGCAGGCGGCGATGGCCAAGACGCTCAAGGAGGCGTGGGCCAAGCGCGCGCCGGGGATTGCGGTGAGGACCCCGCAGGAGGCGCTGTCGCTGGCCGCGATCGTCGAGAAGGAGACCGGCAAGCCGAGCGAGCGGCGGATGGTCGCCGGGCTCTACTCCAACCGGCTGCGGACCGGCATGATGCTCCAGGCCGATCCGACGATCATCTACCCGATCACCCGCGGCAAGCCGCTCGGGCGGCGGATCCGCCAGTCCGAGATTGCCGCGATCAACGATTACAACACCTATTCGATGGTCGGGCTGCCCAAGGGCCCGATCACCAATCCGGGTCGCGAATCGATCGCGGCGGTGCTCAATCCGGCAAAGACCGAGGCGCTCTACATGGTCGCCGACGGGACCGGCGGCCACGCTTTCGCCAACACGCTGGACGAGCATAACGCCAATGTCGCCAAGTGGTTCGCGATCCGCCGGGCGCGCGGAGAACTGTAGGATTCGCTCACGGTTCGGCGATGTTGAACCCGCCCGGCAGCGGGTCGATCGCGTCGAGCAATAACTGCAGCGCGGCGCGATCCCCTTCCACCTTGAGCCCGGCGGCCTCCAGCTGTGCCAGCGGCATCTTGAGGAACAGCAGCGCAAGCAGCGCGCGGCGTGGCGCGACGATGCTGGCATCGACCGGGGTCGTCGAAGGCCCCATCCGCCCGATCAGCACCGCGCTGTTGGCTTCGAGCGACGCGACTTCGCCGCGCTCGGGCAGGGCGAAGCGCACAGCCAGCTTGCGTCCCCCCAGCCTGGCCGGATCGTAGCGGGTGGCGAGCGAATCGAGCAGCAACTGGGTCGGGATCGCGCTGACCAGGTCGGCGCTCTGCGCGGGAGGGCGGGCACGCTGCCCTTCGCGCAGGTCGAGCGCGGCAGAAAGGAACTGGTTGCGCCAGATCGCGCTCTCGGCCTGATAGCCCTGCTGCTCGTAACTGTCGGCCAGCGCCTCGCGCGCCGCCTTGTTGGCCGGATCGGCGAACACCAGCTGGTTGAGCAGGTC
>JBBSKI010000145.1:0-4025 GCA_038256425.1 Sphingomonadales bacterium | reverse complement strand
GGTCGAGCTGGACGGGGCGCTTGTCGCGCACGCGGCGACCTGTCCGCACTGGCTTGGCCCGCTCTCCCAGGACCCCGACCACCCCGGTGTGGTACACTGTCCGTGGCATGGTTACCGCTTCGATATGCGGACGCGGCGCTGCCTGTCCGAGCCCGCGCTCAGGTTGGCTTCACCCCCAACCATCGCCGTCGTGGACGGGCGGGTTCTGGCGGCGCGTAAAGGGTGACCGTGCCGCATTGAGCCAGTGTTCCGGTGGTGGTCCCGGCGGGACCTGTCGGGGCGGGGTGACGGTGGCGCCGATTTTATCGCGACATTTTCTCGCGCGCTGCGCTACGCGGGCATGATGCCCGGGTTCGATCCTGCAAACGAAGTCCTCGCTGCCGAGACGCTGATCCGGCTTGGCGTATTCGTTGGCGTGCTGGTGTTGCTGGTGGCTGCAGAATTGCTGGCGCCGCGCCGCGCGCTGACGGTCCCGCGCTTGCGGCGCTGGCCGGACAACCTTGCGATCGTGGCGATCGACACGGTCCTGCTGCGGATCGTCTTCCCGGCCGCGGCGGTCTCGCTCGCGCTGGTGGCCGAGGCCAATGAGTGGGGACTGCTCAATCTCGTCGCCGCGCCGATGTGGCTGGCAATACCTGTCGCGATCATCCTGCTCGACCTGGTCATCTACGCGCAGCACGTGCTGTTCCACGCCGTTCCCGTCCTCTGGCGGGTACATCGCATGCACCATGCCGATCTCGACATCGACGTGACGACCGGGATCCGCTTTCATCCGGTCGAGATCCTGCTGTCGATGGTCATCAAGCTGGGCGCTGTCGTGGTCCTCGGCGCCCCGGCGCTCGCGGTTATGATCTTTGAAATCGTGCTCAATGCCACCGCGATGTTCAATCACAGCAATATCCGGTTGCCCAAGGCGGTGGACAGGCAATTGCGCCGCATCGTGGTCACGCCCGATATGCACCGTGTCCATCACTCGATCGAGGTGCGTGAGACCAGTTCCAATTTCGGTTTCAATTTGCCATGGTGGGACCACCTGTTCGGCACCTATCGCGCCCAGCCTCAGGCCGGGCACGAGGGAATGACGATCGGACTTCCGGTGTTTCGTGAATGGGCCGATCTCCGGCTTCACCGGATGTTGATCCAGCCGCTGAGGCGGGGGATTGTTGCAAGGAGGGCATGATGACTGAGCCAACCAGACGCGGACATTGGGCGCGGCGATTGACGTGGGGCGCCATCGTGCTCGCCGTCGGCGGACTTGCCGCCGCGCTGATCGCGGCGGTCGGCAGCGGCGCCGAAGCGTGGTCGTTCATGACCGGCTTTGGCATCCTGCGCTACGCCTTCTTCGCCGCGCTTGCGGGCGGGTTGCTGGCCATAATCGCATTCTTCATGGCGCGGGGCACCGGGGTGCGGACGGGCCGGCTCAACCTGCTTGCGCTGATCGTGGCCGTGGGTTTCAGCGGCTATCTGCTGAACCAGATCGCGACCGCACGCCAGGTCCCCGCGATCCACGACGCGACGACCGATCTGGTCGATATACCGCAATTCACCGCGCTGAAGGTCCGCGCCGACAATCTTGAGAACATCCCCGACGCCGGACGTCCCGAGCTTGCCGCGCTCGATCCGGAAAGCCGGTGGAAAGCAATCCATCGCGAAAGCTACGGAGATCTGCGCACGCTTCGCTTGCCGCAGACCGTGGCCGAGGTCACGACCGGGGCGGAAGCACTGGCCAAGGCGCGCGGCTGGCAAATTGCGCAGGCCGACCCGCAAGCCGGGACCGTCGAAGCGACCGCGACCACGCTGTTCTTCCGGTTCAAGGACGATGTGGTCGTTCGCGTCCGCCCGGATCCGGCGCGGCCGGGCGGCTCGATCGTGGATATGCGCTCGATCAGCCGCGTCGGAGGAAGCGACATCGGCCTCAACGCCCAGCGCATCCGGTCGTTTCTGGCCGATTTGCAAGCGGCTCAGCGGTAGATGGGTGCGATCCGGGTCGGTGCTACCCCTCCGGCGTAGAGCGCCAAACAGGCGAGGTTGCGCCCCGAACGCCGAAACCAGCCATCGCGGCGCCAGCGCTCTGCCGAGGTCAGCGCGGTCGCGCCAAGGCGGCGCAGACGATGGCGGCCCAGGCGGCGGACGAAGTCGACATCCTCCATCAGCGCCAGAGGGCGGAACCCGCCGACCTCTTCGTAAAGGCGGCGCGAGATGAGCAGGCCCTGATCGCCATAAGGCAGCCCGAGCGCCGGGGCGCGTACCGCCACCCCCGCCTCGATGACCCGCGCTTGCCAGGCCGCATCATCGAGCCGAAATTCGAAGTAACCCGCGCAGCGGGGCGCGGTGGCAAGATGTGCCGCGACCGCTTCGTGCCAGCCGGCACCAAGCCGGGTGTCGGCGTGCAGGAACAGCAGCCAGTCTCCGCCCGCTGCCTGTCCGCCGGCGGCCAGTTGCACTCCCCGCCCGCGCGGCGCGGTGATGACGCGCACCCCCGAACGCGCGGCGATGTCCACGCTGTCGTCGATCGAGCCGCCATCGATGACGATAATTTCGTCGGCCTGTCCGATCGAGGCCAGGCAATCGCCGAGGCTGGCGCCAGCGTTCAGCACCGGGATGACGACGGTCAGCATCGTTTCAGCCCGAACAGCTTGCGCCTCCCAGAACGCAGAAGCGCGCACAATGCGGGTGGTTGAGGCTGACCGCGCCGGACGCCCCGGCGAGCGTCGCTCCCATTGCGAACCGGTCATCGTATGGGATCAGCGTGCACGCGACCACGACGGGCTGTGCCGCACCCTTGTGCTTGACCACCATCCTGCTCGACGCACACATCATCGAGGCTGGCGCTACGCCCAGGATGTCCCAACACCCCTCGCTGATTTCGGGTACATCGGCCGTGTCATCCATTTCCGGGAACAGCACGAGTGCGGCGGGATCGAACGCATCGACGCGCAAATCGTGGTGGGCCAACAACCCGGCATAGCCGCCGCGCGCCGCGGCCTCGCTCTCGCTGGCCAAACTTCGCCCGGCGATGGCCAAGCGGAAGCCATGCCCGGACAACCAGCGGCACCCATCGAGGGCCTTGTCCCAACTGTTGGGTCCGCGTTCCGCTTCGTGCAGGGCAGGGGTGTAGTGGTCGAGGCTGACCCGCATCGTCAGCTGCTGGCCGAAGTCGGTTTGCAGCGCCGAGAGCTGGTCGTCAAATCGCCGCATGGGCCGCATCGCGTTGGTCAACACCAGCACTTCGAAGCCGCGCTCCAATGCTGAGCGCATCATCGCCACCATATCGGGGTTCATGAATGGCTCGCCGCCGGTAAAGCCGATTTCAAGCGTGCCAAGAGCTTCGGCCTCATCGAGGAAGGCTTCGACCTCGGCCAGCGTCATGTAGACCAGCGCGTCGTTGGTCGGCGAGCTTTCGATATAGCAGGTCTTGCAGGCAAGATTGCACAGCGTGCCGGTGTTGATCCACAACGTGTCGAGCCGCCGCAACGCGACCTGAGCGCGGCGATCACCCTGGGCAGTACGCAGGGGATCGCGGAACTTGGCGAAATCGAGCGGTTGTGCCTGTGGCACGGCGAAGGGCGATGCCTTGGCATCAACTAGTGCGGCGATCTTGTTTCTCCCTCGGTCGACCCTAGCCCCAGATTTGCTTCAACCGCGCGTCGCGCCCGCAGTTGAGGCGGTAGAACCGGTAGCGGACCGGATTCTTCTTGTAATAATTCTGATGATAAGTCTCGGCCGGATAGAAGGTCGCGGCGGGCAGGACGAGCGTCGCGATCGGC
This sequence comes from Sphingomonadales bacterium, assembly GCA_038256425.1. GTDB lineage: Bacteria > Pseudomonadota > Alphaproteobacteria > Sphingomonadales > Sphingomonadaceae > Novosphingobium. Next base: position 258 of record JBBSKI010000145.1, on the reverse strand, counting down.
TGCTTGAGCAACGCTTGCGCCTTACTCTTGATGGTTTCCGCAACCCGGCGCTGCGCGGGAGTGCCGACGAAGAAGGCCGAGCGATAAACATAGCCCCGGTCGCAGAAACTGCCGCCGGCATCGATCGGATCCACCGTCCGGATGAAGCGCGCGGCAAGTGTTTCATAGCTGACGCGAGCCGGGTCGTAGGTGACGCGAACCGCCTCTATATGGCCGGTGCCGCCAGCCGAAACCTGCTCGTAAGTTGGATTACGCAGC
>JBBSKI010000144.1:0-4141 GCA_038256425.1 Sphingomonadales bacterium | reverse complement strand
TGAGACATTGACCGATCCCCCAGCCGGGTTGTCGAGTAGTTCGAGGCGACGGTCAATATTCGGTTCGCGATCGTGAGATAACGCGAAAAAAGGCGGCCCCTCGCGGAACCGCCTTTAGTTTCGATTACGCGAGGTGGCCGTTATTCCTGACCCGGCTTGGCCGCGAAGGCGTCGCTGATCGAGCAGGCGGCCGGGCCCAAAATCACGATGAACAACACCGGCAGGATGAACATGATCAGCGGGATGGTCATGATCGCGGGGAGCCGCGCGGCTTTTTCTTCGGCGCGCATCATCCGGTCGTTGCGGAATTCGGCCGAAAGCACGCGCAGCGCCGAGGCGAGCGGGGTGCCATAGCGTTCGGTCTGGATCATGGTCGTGACCACGCCCTTCACCGCTTCCAGATTGACGCGATAGGCAAGGTTCTCGAACGCGTTGCGGCGTTCGGTGAGGAACGACAGTTCGATCGCGGTCAGCGCGAATTCGTCGCCCAGCTCGGGATAGGCGCGGCCCAGTTCCTTGGCGACGCGATTGAACGCGGCATCCACGGTCAAACCGGCCTCGGCGCAAATCACCAGCAGGTCGAGCGCGTCGGGCAGGCCCTTGCGGACCGCATCGGTACGTTTGTTGACGAGATTGGTGACGAAGATGTCGGGGCCCTTGTAGCCGATCCCGACCGCGGCTGCGAAGGCCATGAAACGTTTGAACGATCCCCACTCGGGAAAGAAATCGCTCCAGTAAACCACCACCGCAACGAACAGTCCGAGCACGATCGGCACGATCATGCGCGCAAAGATCACGGCTACCGCCCATTCCTTCTTGCGAATGCCGGCCTGAGCCAGCCGCTGTTGGGCGGTCTTGAGCTGGCTGTCCTGCAATACCCGCAGGCCTTCCAACGTGGATCTCATCCGGTCGGTGGCTTCGTTCTTGCGAACCAGGCTGGCGCGCTTCCTGGCCGAAGAAGTGACGATCCCCGACTTGAGTTGCTCGCGCCGCTCGTTGAGCGCCTTCACCCGCTTGGCCATCGGATCGCGCACGGTGACCGCGGCATAGATCGCCGCCATCAGCGCCAGGGTCGCGATGGCGACCAGGAACGTACCGACGACAAAAACGTCGAAACCGAGGAGCGAAGGGCCTGCAGGCGTGTTCAACATGGTCGTTCCCGTTCCGCGCTCAGATTTCGAAGCTGACCATCTTGGCCATGATGAAGCCGCCGATGCCCATCCACACGAACCCGCCGAGGCCGGTCACGATGAGCCGCTCATCGATGAAAAACTTGCCGATGTAGCTGGGGTTGATCCACCAGATCATCCCGAACACGATGAACGGCAGCGCGCCGACGATATAGGCCGAGGCCTTGGATTCCGAGCTCATCGCCCGGATCTTGAGCTTCATCTGGGCGCGTTTGCGGAGCACATCGGACAGGTTGTTGAGCGTTTCGGCGAGGTTGCCGCCGGTCTCGCGCTGGATCGCCAGGGTGATTACGAAAAAGCTGAATTCGGCCATGTTGAGCCGGTCGGCAGTCTCCTGCAGGGCGTCTTCCATCGTCCGGCCGACCTTGATCCGGTCCGACACGAGTTTGAATTCCTCGCCGACCGGACCGGGCACTTCGCTGGCCACGATGCCGAGCGTCTCGGTCACCGGCAGACCCGAGCGCAGCCCGCGCACCAGCAGGTCGATCGCATCGGAGAACTTGGAGGTGAACTGCTTGCCGCGCTTCTTGACGAGATGGCTGACCACCATGTGAGGCAGTCCCGCTCCGACGAAGATACCCAACCCCAGCGACAGCAGCATCGCGCCCGATTTCAGATAGGTCAGCATCGCAACTGTCAGCACGAGCCCGAGCGACACATAAAGGTACTCTTGCATCGACCAGTTCTTGCCGGTGCGATGAAGTCGCAGCGCCAACGCCTCGATCCGACTGCCAGAACCGGCAATCTGGTGGAGCTTGGGTTTGCGTGCCGCAACCGCCTTGCGATACAGCGCCTCGACCTTGTCGTTGGCACTGTCCGAATGGCGAAACCGCAGCGCCTGAAGGCGGCGCTGGCTTTCGCGGGTTGCCGAGGGACCCGCCAGTGCCAGATAGCCGAGCAGCAGCATGGTCGCCAGCCCCACGGCCATAATCATTAGCTGGATGTTCATCGCGCAAGCCCGCCTTTGGTCATGTCGAACCGGATTCCCCGTCTCGCCCCGAACTTACTTCCTGGCTTTCGCCGGCATCAGCGACTTGAAATCACCGAATTTGCCAAGCAGCGACTTTTTGGCTCCCGGGGCCTTCTCGATCGCTTCGGCCGCTGCGTCCTCGGCACTGCCGATCACGGCAGTCGCCAGCTCGCGCATCGCTGCGCCGGCTTTGGTCGCGCGGTTGGCCTGGACGAAGGTCTGGCCAAGCTTGGCGGCATTGGCGGCGGCCTTGATGTCATAGGGGATCGTGATGTTGATCTTGCGCTCGATCGAGGCTTCGAAATCGGCCTTGCTGATTTCGGCCATCCCCGCCTGAACCTTGTTGGCGACCACGATCGGCCGCGCGTGCGGGGCATTGGCCTTGAGCCACGAAAGGATGCGGATCGCGTCGCGCGCCGAAGCGAGCGTCATCTCGGTCGCCACCACGACGACGTTCACGTCGCCGAGCAGGTGGGGGAAATTGATCAGCATGTTGCGCGGCAGATCGATGACGCTCATTTCGAAGGCGTGGCGGAATTCCTCCTCGAGCTGCACGAAGGCCGCCCCGTCGGTCATCAGCGGCGCGCTCATCGGTGCTTCGGCCGAGAGGATCGCGAGGTGATCGTTGGCGCGGATCATGGCGCGTTCGATAAACAGGCCGTCGATCCGGCTTGGATTGTCGATCGCGTCGGTCAGGCCGCGGCCCGGTTCGAGATCGAGCGCCAATGCGCCGGTCCCGAAATGGACGTCCAGATCGAGCAGCGCGGTTCCCAGCTTGTGATCGGCGCCGAACAGCCAGGCGAGCGAGGTGGCCAGCGTGCTTGCGCCGACCCCGCCACGGGTTCCGACGACCGCGGTCGCGACGTGCTTCTTGACCGCCTGCGCCTCGTGGCTCTTGGGGGCCGCAAAGATCGTCTGCGCCGCCACCAGCGAATCGCGAACCTGCCCGGCCGACAGCGGCTTGAGCAGATAGTCGTGGATGCCGCTGGCGAGCAGATCGCGGTAAAGCCGGACATCGTTGACCTGGCCGACCGCGATCACGACCGTGCCGGGCTCGCAAACTTCGGCCAGTCCGTTGATATCGTTGAGCGGATCGCCGCTTTCGGACAGATCGACCAGCAGGATGTTGGGGCTGGCGGATATCGACAGCGACTGGACCGCGTTGCGCAGGCCACCCTTGTTGCACTTTTCGGGCTGCCAGCCCATCTCGACCACGACCGGGCGCAGCACGTCGAGCGCGGCCTCGTCGCAGATGAACGCGGCAAATGCGTCGCGGCCATTGGTGGCTGCCGGTTTCCAGGGCGCGTTCATGTTACTTGTCTCCGCCGTCGGTGGTGTTCTGCTTCAGGCCTTTTTCGCCGGTCGGCTTGCCTTTGCGATAGCTGTCGATCGCCTTGCTCGAACTCATCACGACGGTTTCGCCGCTGCCGCCCGCCCCTTTGAGCAGGTGCTCGGGATCGGCGACCATCGCCGCCATGTTCGAGTTCACCGCGCAGCCGTAGTTGGGATAAAGCGCGTTGTTCAGGTTCACATCGGACTTGGCCGACCAATCGGGGCAGCCGGGGACCGAAGCGGTCGAGCGGCTGACCACCACGCGGATCGCGCCGAGTTGGACGGCCCCGGCGGTGATGGGGGCTTCGTCGCTGACCAGCAGGCCATGGCGCCCGGCAAGCGATGCTACCGCCTCGCGTGCGGCATAGCTATCGCTCGGATCGTCGACCGAAACCCGATCGCCATAGCGCAGGTCCATCGCCTCGAACCAGCCCGACAAGCGCCGCTGTTCGGATAGCGCAAGGCCGCCCGGTCCACCCGCGAGGTCGAGCGTGTAGTTCTTGCGCTCGACCACCGGCTGCTTGAGACTTTCCATCCCGCGGTTGGTGGGCATGCCGCCGCAGGCGGACAGGGTGAGCCCGAGCGAGAGGGTGAGCGCGCCAATGAGCCTTGGGGCCAGCGCCGAGCCGAGACGGCGGCGCGCGGATTT
>JBBSKI010000143.1:0-4160 GCA_038256425.1 Sphingomonadales bacterium | reverse complement strand
CGCCGGCCACCAGAAAGGCCGGACTGCGCGCGCCTTGCAGCTGCGCCGTCAGCCCATCCGCGCCCTGGCGGAAAGCAAAGCCGAACTGTTTGTCCGGCGCGAGCCGCGCGGTGACCCGGGCGGCCAACACTTTGGCTGCATTTGCATCCTCGCGCCCCAGCCGCAGCGGCGCGATCCAGCGAGCGCCGCTGCCCCTGCCATCGATGGTGAATGCCACGCCCACCGTATCATTGCCCGCCGCCATGCTGCGGGTCCGCCCGGACAGCGCGGCGGTCAGCCGCGGAGCGACTTGCGCCGATCGCAGCGAGCGCGAGAAATCGATCGCGAAAGCGCGCGAATAGCCATCGAGGATTACCGCGCCCAATGGTGCATGCAGGCTCGCATCGCCCATCGCCCCGCCGGTCACCAGAACGTCGTCGCCCAGCGGCAGCAGCGCGGTCGATCCGGCCAGAGTGGCGCTCCCTTGCGGCGCAAAAGCGTTGGCGAGGTCGAGAATGCCGCGGCCATAGGTTGCGTCGGTCCCCACAGCGCCGGCGTCGCGCGCGCTACGCAGCAACAGATCGACGATCGCCTGCCCGGTCAGGTTGGGAAAGGCCTGCGCCAGCAGTGCCACCGCGCCGACGATCTGCGGGGTGGCGAAGCTGGTTCCACTGACCACGGAAACGAACTGTTGCCCGTTCTGATTGGTGATCCGCAGCGTCCCGTTTTCATAAACGCAGCAGACCCGCTCTCCCAATCCGTTGAGAAAGAAATTCGCCCCGGTGCCCGCGCGGTTCGAGAAGGCCGAGATCACGCCATTTTCATTGACCGACCCGGCGATGATGACGTTGCCATTGCCCGCTGCCAGCGTGCTGGAGGCGAACGGATCGGGCTGGTTGGGGTTGTCCGCGGGATCGGTGCTGTCGCCGCCGTTGCCCGCCGCGACCACCACCACCACCCCGGCACTTGCCGCGCGCGCAATCGCGGCGCGCAGGTTGGCGTTGATATTGGATCCGCCGATCGACAGGTTGATGACCCGCGCCCCCGCATCGACCGCGCGGTTGACCCCTGCCGCGATCGAATCGTCGGTGAACTTGCAGCCCCCGGCGGGGTTGTTCGGGTTCTCGGTCGCGCAGGTGCCGGGCGCGTCGGCGCGCAGCACCTGGATCGTCGCATCGAACGCTATCCCGAGAATCCCGGTGTTGTTTCGCGCCGCCGCCGCGATCAGCGCAATCTGGTTGCCGTGATCGTCCTCGCCGTTGACGGTGCGCCCTCCGCCCGCAACGTCGGCCGAGTTCGCCGAGATCCGCCCGGCAAATTCGGGGCTATCGATGTCGATGCCGGTGTCGACGATCGCCAGGGTCACGCCGCGCCCGGTGGCTCCTGCCTGATAGGCGGTGATCGCGCGGTGAAAGCCGGGACCATCGGAGCGCCGGAATTCGGCCGTGTCGAACGAATTGGTCGGGCTTGGCGTCGGACTCGGTGTGGGGCTGGGCGACGGGCTGGGCGAAGGGGTGGGGACCGGAGAGGGCGACGGGGTGGGGACCGGCGTGGGTGTCGGGACTGGCGTCGGGCTGGGTGCCGGTGCGGTTGGCGGTGCGTTGCCGATGCCGCCACCACCGCCGCCACCGCAACCGGCAAGCAGCGCGACACCGGCGCAGGTTGTCCCCAGCCAGGTCCAGCGGCGCGGCAATTTACCCGGTTGCATCATCGCCGTGTCCTGTTCCGCTTCCACAAGCCTTCCCGGATAAAGTCGCAAGCGTGGCGCTTTGCTGAATGGCGGGGTGGAAATTTCTTTATGCCAGTCAATCCTAGCCAGGCTTTGCTGACAAGCAGTTATCGCCTTCCCGCCCGCCAACCTTGTCGAATGTTGTCGCCACGGCTAGGCGCGGGCGCAAATGGCGGGAGCAGGCAGGATGCATAATGAACTCGATGCGGTGGGCGAACTCGAGGCAGCGATCGAACGCGCGTGGGACGCCCGCGAGACGGTGACCCCGGCGAGCCGCGATGTGGCGGCAACTGTCGAGGCGGCGCTCGAACTGCTGGATTCGGGTGCGGCGCGGGTCGCCGAGCCAGACGGTTCGGGCGGCTGGAAAGTCAATCAGTGGCTCAAGAAAGCGGTGCTGCTGTCGTTCCGACTGAACGATAACGGGATCATGGAATACGGCTCGGCCGGCGCCCCGTCGTACGACAAGGTCCCGCTGAAGTTCGCCGGCTGGGACGAAGCCCGCTTCAAGGCCGCGGGGATCCGCGCGGTTCCCGGCGCGATCGTGCGGCGCGGCGCTCATCTTGGCCGCAACATCGTGCTGATGCCCAGCTTTGTGAACATCGGGGCGAACGTGGGCGACGGCACCATGATCGATACCTGGGCATCGGTCGGCTCGTGCGCGCAGGTCGGGCGCAACTGCCATATCTCGGCGGGAACGGGGATCGGCGGAGTGCTCGAGCCGATGCAGGCCAATCCGACCATCATCGGCGACAATTGCTTCATCGGCGCGCGCTCGGAAATCGTCGAAGGGGTGATCGTCGGCGAAGGCTGCGTGGTGGCGATGGGCGTGTTCATCACCGCGACCAGCAAGATCGTCTATCGCGATACCGGCAAGGTCATCACCGGCCACATCCCGCCTTACAGCGTCGTCGTCCCCGGCGCGCTGCCGGGCAAGCCGCTGCCTGACGGAACACCTGGCCCGTCGCTGTCCTGCGCGGTGATCGTCAAGACCGTCGACGCGCAGACCCGCAGCAAGACCGCGATCAACGAACTGCTGCGCGATTAATCTTAAGCGGTCTGAACTGAAATAAGCTGCCGAGAATCTGGTTCTAACCCCGCTCGTGCTGAGCCTGTCGAAGCACTGTTCTTTCCTCCGTGCCGAGCACGCAACCGCTCGAAGAAAAAAGCAGTCCTTCGACAAGCTCAGGACGAGCGGAAATGGGAAGACCGTAATTCAGATTGCCAGATCCATGATCTACAGTCCGCGCGAAATGTCGTCGTAGGCCTTGCGGAATTCTTTCGAAAACATGTCCATGAACGCCTCGTCCGAATCGAACGCGACGCCGCTGAACTCCTTTTCATAGGCCTTCCACATCGCCGCATCGCGCGCGCTGGGCAGGATCTTCTCGAGCAGCCCGCGGGTTTCGGCGCGGCTGCGGATCGACTTGGGGCTGAACCGGTCGAGGGTCGAGCGCAGCGCGCCCTGCATCGCTTTCAGCGTTGCCAGCTGGTGCGCCTGAAGATCCTTGAACGAATCCTCGATCGCTTTCTCCGCAGACATGAAGCCGCGCTCGGGCGGGTTGAGCACGTGCTTGAGCGCCTGTTCGGGGGTCCGCGCAAATTTGAGCGGGTTGTTGCCCGCGATTTCCAGTCCCGTGCTTTGCGCGCCCATCTGGCTTTTGGCCCGCGCCCGCGCCTCCAGCATGACCACCATTCCGGCAACCAGCTTGCGCAGCAACAGCCCGGCCTGATGCATCGCCGCGCCGGGATCCTGATGGATCGCATCGCTTTCCAGCCCGGCCCCGGAGAGCAACGCGGTCACGACTGCGGTCGCATCGCCCGACGAGCCGGATGCGGCGGGGGGCGGCGCAGCGGGGATCGGCGCGGGCGCAGCGACGGGTGCGGGTGTGGGTGCGGCTGCCTGGGGTGCGGGTGCCTGCGGTGCGGGAGCGGCGGGCTGTGCGGCTTGAGGCGGCGGCGCGCCCGCTTCGCCAAACCCACCGCGCTCCCAGTCGATCGCATTGCTCGCGGCGAACCGGCTCCAGATGTCGTCGTCGCCCGACGACACGGCAGGGGTCGGCGCGGGAGTGGGAGCGGGAGCTGCAGCGGGCGGCGCGGACATCGCCGCGCGGGGGACCGCGCTGACCCTGCGCGGCGGCGGAGCGACCGCGCCCGAGGACGCGACCAGTTCCACCCACACCTGAAACCGGCCGATATGGATAACATCGCCGTTTGCCAGCCGGTGCGGCCCGGTCAGCCGCGCGGTTGGCGAATTGACGAAGGTGCCGTTGGTCGAATTATCGACCAGCTCGTAACCGCCGTTGCGGAACAGCACGTCACAATGGCGCGAGGAAATGTGGAGGTCGGCATCGGGCAGCGGCCAGTCGGTGCTGTTGGCCCGGCCGATCGTGGCACTGCGCCGGTCGAGCACCAGGACGATGGGCGATCCGTTTTCCAGCTTGGTGGCGTTGCG
>JBBSKI010000142.1:0-4162 GCA_038256425.1 Sphingomonadales bacterium | reverse complement strand
GGGGCCTGTCCGGTCGCTGCGGTGAAAATCGTCGGGTGGGATGCGCTGGCAGCGCGGATCGCCGAACTCGATACCCCCGACGCGCCGATCACCGGCCTGGGCATCGGCATCGGCGCGCACGGTCACAGCCAGCGTGAACCCGATCCGGGCGCGTCCTTCGAACCGCGTCTTGAAACCAGCTTCTACCACGACGGCGCCTTTCCCCTGGCAACCGCCGACCGCGCCGCGTTGGTCGAGGGCTACGGGCCTCACGGGGCCGAGTGGCAGGGCGGCCTGGCCGACATCGACACCCTGCTCGGCGTTCAGGGGCTGGTGGCGCTTTACGGTCTGGTCCATCCGCTGGTGGAAAGGTTTACTGCAAACCCAGAGCCGGATCCGCTCGATGCGGATGCCATGCGGCTTGGGGCGGCATTCATCGCGGTCCGGCTGCATCAGGCGGTGGCTCGCGCAGTCCGGCTGCACGGCCTGCCGCGGGCACTGGCGGTGATCGTGGGCAGCAACGAGAGCTATCCGTACTATGATGCGCCGGTGTTCAGCACTGCCGAAGCGCAGGATTTCGCACCCGTTATGCTCGGATCGGCGCCGATCCAGACAGTAGCGGTCGAGGCAGCGACGGTCGAAGAACTGCCGGTTGAGGAACTGCCGGTTGAAGAACTGGGGCTCGATGAACTGGGGCTCGATGAACTGGCTCTCGAAGACGTGTCGTCTCAACCCGAAACCGGGCACGACGATCAGACCCGCGCCGAGAAGCTCATCGATCTTGCCGCCCTCGATAACCACCGCGTCGTCCAGATCAGCGGGGCCGCCTTGCGTCAGCGGCTGGGCCAGCGGCAAGCCGAAGCGGATGCCGCCTCGCCGCCAGTCGCAGCCGCAGGCGGTGGCCTCCTGCGCCGGCTGTTCACGCGATAGGCGAATGTCCGGCGGAAGCGCCCGCCGCGCGCTTCGGTGCAAGTGGAAAAAAATCCAGCGCGATTGAACCGGGCGGCACTTGCGCGTAACCGCGCGTTTACATGAAAATCCATCCGCTGATCACCACCACCCAGGCGCTGCGCGATCTGTGCGGGCGACTGTCCCGCGCCGAATTCGTCACGGTCGATACCGAGTTCATGCGCGAGAACACGTTCTGGCCGGAATTGTGCCTCGTCCAGATCGCCGATACCGAGGAGGCCGCGGCGATCGACCCGCTCGCCCCGGGGATCGATCTCAAGCCGCTGCTGGACCTGCTGGTCGATAACAAAGACGTGCTGAAGGTCTTTCACGCCGGCGGGCAGGACGTCGAGATCGTCTTCAATCTCAGCGGCAAGACCCCGCACCCGATCTTCGACACGCAGATCGCGATGATGGCGATCAGCCAGTCCGAACAGATCGGCTATTCGAACCTGTGCGAATCGTGGCTGGGGCTGACGGTCGACAAGGGCGCGCGGTTTACCGACTGGTCGCGCCGCCCGCTCGATGCGCGCCAGATCGACTATGCGATCGGCGACGTCACCCATCTGGCCAAGATCTTTCCGCGAATGCTCAAGCGCCTGATCAAGACCGGGCGCGGCGAATGGCTCGATGCCGAGATGGAAAAGCTCGCCGATCCGGCCAATTACCGCTCGGACCCCGAGACCATCTGGCAGCGCATCCGCGTCTCCAGCCGCAACCCGGCGGTGCTCGGGCGGCTGAAGGCCATCGCCGCCTGGCGCGAGACCGAGGCGATGGACAAGAACATCCCGCGCGGGCGGATCGCGCGCGACGAGACCCTGGCCGACATCGCCAGCCATCCGCCGCAGGCTCAGGCCGATCTCGGCAAGGTGCGCGGGCTTTCCGCCGGGTGGCGCGAGAACGAGATCGGACGGCGGCTGATGGGCGCGCTGGCCGATGCGGTGCCCCTGCCCGACAGCGAACTGCCGCCTCGTGCCCCCAGAGGAGCCCCGCTGGGCAAGGAAGGCGCGCTGGTCGCCGATCTGCTCAAGCTGTTGCTCAAGATCCGTTGCCGCGAGATCGACGTTTCGGCCCGCCTGCTGGCGCGCAGCGACGAGCTTGAGGCGCTGGCCGCCGGACAGCGCAAGGGCCTGAGCATCCTCGAAGGCTGGCGCTATGAGACGTTCGGGCGCGACGCGCTCGAACTGGTCGAGGGGCGCACCGCCTTTGCGGTGGCGGGCGGCAAGCTGAAGATGGCGCATATCGACGATATCGCGGGCAACGGCGAAATCGTGGTGGCCCATGTCGCGGCCGATGACGACGTCGATTGCCATGACGGGGAACCGGCGGCGGCCGAAATTGCCGGATAGGCGCGGCCAGGAATGACGACCTACCTCCCCACCCTCAAGCAACTCCAATACCTTGTCGCGCTGCACGAACGCGGGCACTTCGGGCGCGCTGCGGAAAGCTGTTTCGTTTCGCAATCGACCCTGTCCGCCAGCCTGCGCGAGCTGGAATCGCTGCTGGGCATGATGCTGGTCGAGCGCACCCGGCGGGTGGTGCGCTTTACCCCGCTGGGCGATCAGGTCGTGGCCAAGGCGCACCTTGTGCTGCGCGCCGCCGAGGAACTGGCGCAACTGGTCGAGGCGAACACCCAGCCGCTATCGGGCGAATTGCGGATGAGCGTCATTCCGACCATTGCGCCGTTCCTGCTGCCGCAGATCCTGCCCCAACTGCGCAGCGAGCGACCGCAGCTAAAATTGTATCTGCGCGAAGAGCCGAGCGCGGCGGCGATAGAATCGCTCCATCAGGGCCGCGCCGACTGCGTGCTGCTGGCGCTGCCCTTTGCCACTGGCGAGGTCGAATCCGTGCATTTGTTCGACGATCGCCTGCTGGTTGCCTTTCCCAGGGACGACCCGCGCGATCCGCCCGCGACAATCCCCCCCGAAATGATCGACGAGAGCCGGCTGATGCTCCTCGAGGACGGTCATTGCCTTAAGGATCACGCGCTTTCGGCCTGCAACCGGCCCGAACTGCGCGCCAATGCGACGATGATCGGCACGTCGCTGCACACCCTGGTGCTGATGGTCGACAACGGCTTGGGCCTGACGATCCTGCCCGAGATGGCGATCACCGCCGGTATCCTGCGCAACACCCAGATTGTCGCCCGGCCGCTTCGATCGCCCACCGCGAGCCGGGCGATTTCGCTGGTGTGGCGCAAGAATAGTCCCCGCGCCGAGGATTTCCGCCTGCTGGCGGCGAAGCTGCTGCCAAACTGAGCAGCTTCGCCGCAGCAATCGTCAGTGCGCGGCCACGTCGAACCGATCCGCGTTCATCACCTTGGTCCAGGCCCTGACGAAGTCCTTGACGAACTTCTGTTCGTGGCCGGTTTCGGCGTAGATCTCGGCCACCGCGCGCAGTTCCGAATTCGATCCGAACACCAGATCGGCCCGGCTCGCGCGCCAGCTTTCGCCGCCGTGCGTGCGGTCGGTTGCGATGAACTCCTCCTCGTCGCTGCCGTCGACCGCCTTCCACACTGAGGTCATATCGAGCAGGTTGACGAAGAAGTCGTTGGTCAACTGGCCCGAACGCTTGGTGAAGTGGCCGTGGCCGCGCTCGCCGTGGTTGGCCCCCAGCACGCGCAGCCCGCCGATCAGCACGGTCATCTCCGGCACCGAAAGACCGAGCAGCGCCGCCTTGTCGAGCATCAGTTCCTCGGTCTTCACGCGCAGTTTCCTGGGCATATAGTTGCGGAACGCATCGGCCTGCGGCTCAAGCGGCTCGAAGCTCGCGGCGTCGGTCTGGGCTTCGGTCGCATCCCCGCGCCCGCCGGTGAAGGGTACGGGAACGCTGAAGCCGGTCGGCTCCATCGCCTTTTCCACGCCGACCACACCGCCTAGTACGATCGCATCGGCCAGCGACAGATTGCCGCGCAGCCCGTCCAGGGTCGACAGGACCGAGGCCAGCATCGCCGGCTCGTTGACTTCCCAGTCCTTCTGCGGGGCGAGCCGGATCCGCGCGCCGTTGGCACCGCCGCGATGGTCCGACTTGCGATAGCTGCTGGCCGAGGCCCAGGCGGTCTTGACCAGCTGGCTGACGGTCAGCCCGCTATTGACGATCTTGGCCTTGACCGCCGCGACATCGGCATCCGACGGCATGGTCCCGGCGGGCACCGGATCCTGCCAGATCAGGTCCTCGGCGGGAACCTCGGGGCCGAGGTAACGAACCTTGGGTCCCATATCGCGGTGGCACAGCT
>JBBSKI010000141.1:0-4175 GCA_038256425.1 Sphingomonadales bacterium | reverse complement strand
GTTCTCCATCGCGCCCGCGTTGAAATCCGAAACCGCGACGATGTTGAACACGTCGAGATCGTATTCGCGGCCATAGGCGTCCTCGTCCCACTTCATCGACGCGATCAGTGAGCGCATCGCGTGGCCGGTGCGGGTCTCGTCGCCGGGGCGGACGTAGATCGCGAGGTCAACGTTGCGGCCCGAACGGGTTACGAAACTGTCGGTATTTGCGACCAGTTCGCCCGCGACCAGCGCGAACAGGTAGCTCGGCTTGGGCCACGGATCGTGCCATTCGGCCCAGTGGGTGCCCTCGCCGTCGCGTTCCGGGTCCTCACCGGTCGTGGTCTCGTTGCCGTTCGACAGCAGCACCGGGAATGCCGCCTTGTCCGCGCTCAGCCGCACGGCATATTTGCTCAGCACGTCGGGACGGTCGGGGAAAAAAGTGATGCGGCGAAAGCCCTCGGCCTCGCACTGGGTGCAGAGCATCCCGTTGGAGGCATACAGCCCCGAGAGCTGGCTGTTGGCCGCCGGATGGATGCGCGTTTCGATAACGATCTCGTGCCGCTCGCCCGGCAGGTCGATCACGAGGTTGTCGCCCTCCATCGTCCACGAATTGCACTGGCGGCCATCGAGCGTCAGCGATTCGACCGCGATCCCGTCGCCATCGAGCCGCAGCGCGGTGCTTGCCCCAGAGTCATTGGCACCTGCCGGATTGCGCTCCACCTTCATGGTCGAGCGGACCCGCGTGGTTTCCAGTCCCAGCGCGAAATCGAGCGCGATATCGGGCACCAGCCAGGGCGGCGCCTTGTAATCGAGCCGGCGGATGGTGGCGGGGTTCTGCGGCGGCTGGGCGGCGTCGGCGAGTTCGGGGTTGCCCGGAGGCGAACTGGGGTGCTGGGCGACTTCGGTCATGGCAAGAGATCCTCCGTGACGCCAGGCTACCCGTTGGGACATGGGTCTTGATCGGCGCGCGAACCCGTCCGACAAGCGGTAGGACGCGGCGTTGCGCTGTGCAATCGGAGTCATGCAGGCAAGTCATGCAATCTGGGCCGCAGATGCTGATTTTCGGGCTCGGCTACAGCGCCGGGGTACTGGCGGCGCGGCTGCAGCGCCCAAGTGCTGTGGGGGGCTGGACGGTGCGCGCGACCGGGCGCAGCGGCGATCTCGACTTTGCCGATGTGGATGCAGTGGAAGCGGCGCTGGCGGAGAGCACCCATGTGCTGTCGTCCGTCCCGCCAGTGCCAGCGGAGGGCGACCCGGTGCTGGCGGCCTATGGCAAGGCGCTGGGGAATTGCGGCGCGTGGATCGGCTACCTGTCGTCGACCGGGGTCTATGGCGATACCGGCGGGGCCTGGGTCGATGAGACTGCCGCGCTTGTCGGTTCTGGCGGCCAGGGCCGCCGCACCGCCCGGGCCGAGGCGGACCTTGCGTGGCAGGCGGTGCCGAACTCCCGGATATTCCGTCTGCCCGGAATCTACGGGCCGGGGCGCAGTCCGCTCGACCGGGTCCGTAGCGGCGCGGCGCACCGCATCGATCTGCCGCAACAGGTGTTCAGCCGGGTCCATGTCGAGGATATCGTCAGCGGGGTGATCGCCGCGCTGGCCGGGCCGCCGGGGGTGTACAATCTTGCCGACGATCTGCCCGCCAGCCAGAACGCGGTGATCGAGGAGGCCTGCCGCTTGCTGGGCCGCGCCCCGCCACCGCTGCTGACGCTGGCCGAGGCGAACCTCTCGCCCATGGCCGCGGGATTTTATGCGGAGAACCGCCGGGTGGCCAACGGGAAGGCGAAGCGGCTGCTCGGCTGGAAACCGGCCTACCCGACCTACGTCGAGGGTTTGCGCGCACTCGCCTGAAGTTCGGTCGCGGCGGCGTTGCGGCCACTCAGCGCCACGGCCATTCCCGACAGGGCCACCACCACGCCGATCACGGCCAGCGCCGACCAGCGATAGCCCTCGAACAGCGTCGACAGCGTCATCGCCACGATCGGCACCACCACGTTGACATAGCCGCCCTGCGCCGCCCCGATATCGCGCAGCAGCCGGAAATAGAGCGGGAACGCCGCGACCGATCCGATCAGCGCGAGATAGGCCACGCCCAGCCCATAGGTCAGGCGCAGTTCGAACTGCGGCGGACCCGACAGGGCCCAGGCCAGCACCACGTTGACCAGCGTTCCCCACAGCATCGCCCAGGCGAGCAGCGTGAAGATCGGCAGGCGTTCCACCGCGCGGGTCGACTGAAAGACGTTGGCACTCGACGCGCACAGGATCGCGGCAAGCACCATCGCAGTGCCCAGCCAGACATCGCCCCCGCCCAGAACACCGCCCCGCCGCGTCTCGTTGAGGAGCAGCAGCGCGATCCCCACGATGGCGATCGCCGATCCGGCGACGAACCGCGCTTCCAGTTTGCGCCCGAGGAAGACCCGCGAGAGCACCGCGTTGTAGGCGAACAGCAGGGTGAACACGATCGCCACCACGCCCGAGGTCAGATGCAGTTCGGAGCGATAGACGAGCTGGAAATTGAGCGCGAACTGCGGCGCCCCGATCAGGAACGCCAGCAGCTGGCCGCGACCGTCGAGCCGCAAGGGGTTGCGCCGCCATATCGCCAGCGCGAACATCGCCACGGTAGAGAGCGCGAACCGCCAGGTCACCGACCAGCCCGGGGGAACCGTGCCGAGCTGGTCGCGGATCACCAGCCAGGTCGAACCCCAGATCAGCGCGAGCAGGACAAACGGAACCGCCACCCGCAGGCGCGGCACTGGCGCGGCAGTCACAGGCTGCGGATCGCTTTGGCGAGCGCCGCGACGTCCTGCGACCGGCTGTTCCACGCGGTCACCAGCCGCGCCGCGCCCGGTGAACCGGCGGGCGCGGGCCAGTCGTAGAAATCGAAGCCCTGCGCGCGCAGAGCCGCAGCTTCGGCCGGGGCGAGCGCCACGAACAGCTCGTTGATCTCGACCGGGTGGAGCAGGCGCGTCCCGCAGGCTTCGGCGATTTCCTGCGCGGCGGCATTGGCGGCGCGGGCATTGGCCAGCCAGAGCGGTTGCCCTTGGTCGAACTCCAGCATCGCCAGCAGTTGCGCGGCCAGGAACCGGCCTTTGGACTGGAGATGCCCGGCGCGCTTGCGCCGGTAGCGGACCAGATCGGCAAGGCCGGGGTCGAACAACACCAGCGCTTCGGCATTCATCCCGCCGTTCTTGACGCAGCCGAAGCTCAGCGCCGCCGCGCCGCGACAGGCGTCGAGCGGGTCGCAGCCCAGCCGCGCCACCGCATTGGCGAAACGCGCGCCATCGATGTGGAGGGCAAGCTTGCGGTCCACGGCAAAGGCGCGAAGCGCGGCGATCTCGCCCGGCGCATAGACCCGCCCGTACTCGCTGGCCTGCGTCAGCGAGAGCGCGTGCGGCTGGACCTGGTGGACATCGTCGCGGATCGGATCGATCAGCGCGGCGATCCCCTCGGGCGTCAGCTTGGCCCCCTCGCCCTCGGCCAGCATCAGCTTGGCCCCGTGGGTGTAGAACCCCGGCGCGCCGCCCTCGTCCACCTCGATATGCGCCTCGCGGTGGCAGACGATCCCGCCATGCGGCGGGCACAGCGCGGCCAGCGCGAGGCAATTGGCGGCGGTCCCGGTGGCGATCGACAGCACCGTGCAGTCCGTCCCGAACGTTTCGGCAAAGGCCGCGTCGAGCCGCGCCGACAAGGCATCGCCGTCATAGGCGGTGTCTCCGCTATCGGCGGCTTTCAGCGCCTCCCACAGCTTGGGGTGGACGGAGGCGGCGTTGTCGGAAAAGAAGCGCATGATGCAACGCCCTTAGGTTCGGCGCGTTGATGGTCAAGCGCAGGAGACGAACCTTTATGAATGAGACCACAATCACCCGCCACGACGCGCCGGACGGCGGCGAATACCGCGCGGCGGTGGCGGGCAGCACTGCAACGGGCCGGCTGACGTATAAGCGGCGCGGCACGGTCCTCACCGCCGATCACACGCTGGTTCCCCCCGAGATCGGCGGCAAGGGTGTCGCGGCGCGGCTGGTCGAGGCGCTGGTCACGGGCGCGCGCGACGATGGCGAAACGATCGTGCCCCAGTGCAGCTATGTCGAAGCCGCGTTCCGCCGCCATCCCGACTGGGGCGATCTGCGGGCGTAGGATGAAGGGGAAATGGTGCTGCCGGTGAGGATTGAACTCACGACCTCAGCCTTACCAAGG
>JBBSKI010000140.1:0-4229 GCA_038256425.1 Sphingomonadales bacterium | reverse complement strand
CAGATTAGGCAGACTGGGACAGGCGATACCAGCGTTTCCACCGCCGCCTTTTCTTCTTTGCGCCTTTGCGCCTTGGCGAGCGACACTTTTGCTGTTGCCGCCTTACCCCTCCAGCTCGACGTCCCAATAAAGCCAGTCGCGCCAGGTTTCGTGCAAGTGCCCCGGCGGGAAAGCGCGACCGCGCTCCTGCAATTGCCAGTTGGTCGGACGGATCGGTTCGACCTGCAGGTTCATCCGCGCCTGCTTCGGCGTCCGCCCGCCCTTGCGCATGTTGCACGGCGCACAAGCGGTGGCGACGTTCTCCCAGGTCGTGCGTCCGCCCAGCCGCCGCGGGACGACGTGATCGAAGGTCAGGTGCTGCGGCGAACCGCAATACTGGCAGACGAACCGGTCGCGCAGGAACAGGTTGAAGCGGGTAAAGGCGGGAAATTCGCTCGGCCGCACATATTGCCGCAGCGCGATGACCGAGGGAATCTTCATGTCGAGCGATGGCGAATGAACCTCGCGGTCATAGCTCGAGACGATGTCGACCCGCTCGAGAAACACCGCCTTGATCGAGGTTTGCCACGGCCACAGGCTCAGCGGATAATAGGATAACGGCGTGTAATCGGCGTTGAGGACCAGTGCCGGGCAGCTATCCGGGTGGCGAGCACCCTGCTCTCCCAACCTTGCATGGGCGTTGCGTTCAATAAGTTCGGGATGGAACATGCCCGAAACGACCTCCCAGTCCGATATCCGCCGTGTCTCTCGCACCGCCTTGTGACGGCGCGATGACGCTGTACTCGTCAAGTGACCACGGCGATTGCCCCGTCGTCAAGCCCGGAACACGCGGGTTTCCCCACATCGCCCGGCAAGTGTTTCCCGCGCGACACGCAGAAGCTAGACGGGTTGGGATGGAGGTCACCCGCTTCGCGCCCAGCCCCAACGGACCGCTGCACCTCGGCCACGCTTATGCTGCGGTGGTCGCGCACGACCTTGCGCGCGAGCGGGGGGGGCGGTTCGTGCTGCGGATCGAAGACCTCGACCAGGGCCGTGCGCGGGCCGCGCTGGTGGCCGAAATCCGGGCCGATCTGGCGTGGCTCGGGCTGGAGTGGGACGATGTTGCACCGCAATCCGGGCGGGCGGCGAGCTATCTGGCGGCGGCCGGGCGGCTCGAGGCGTTGGGGGTGCTGTACCCCTGCACCTGCACCCGCGCGCAGATCGCCGCGAGCGCCACCGCGCCGGGGCCGGATGGGCCGGTGTACCCCGGCACCTGCCGCAACCGGACGGTCGATCCCGCAGGCGCTTCGTGGCGGCTGGACCTGGCGAAAGCCGAAGCGCTGACCGGTCCGCTTGAATGGACCGACGAAATTGCCGGGCTTCAACAGGCAAATCCCCGGATCTTTGGCGATGTCGTCCTGCTGCGCGGATCGGGTGAGGCTGCCTATCACCTCGCGGTCACGCTCGACGACGCGGCGGACGGGGTGTCGCTGGTAACCCGCGGGGCCGATCTGTTTGCCGCCAGCCATATCCACCGCCTGCTGCAGGCGCTGCTCGCACTGGCGGTGCCGGTGTGGCATCATCACGCCTTGCTGCTCGGCTCCGACCTGCGCAAGCTGGCCAAGCGCCGCGGATCGCCCGGATTGGCCGAGAGACGCCGGGCTGGCGAGGATGGCCTGGCGCTTGCCGCCGACTTGCGCGCGGGAAGGTTTCCGTCTGGTATTTCGGTGTCCACTTCCCTACATTCCGACGCATGGGAAACACCTTTCTAGTCCTGGTCATCATCGGCCTTGTGATCATGGTCGTCGTGAGCCTCGTTCGCGGGGTGGTCGCCTTTCTCCAGACTACCAAATCGGACCTCAACACCCCCGGCGGCGGGGCGACGCCGATGCAGCTTCAGCAGAACAAGATGATGTTTGCGCGGATCAAATATCAGGCGCTGGCGATCATCGTCGTTGCTGCGCTGATGCTGTTCAACCGCTGAATCCCCGGCATTGGTCAAGCTCAACAAGATCTACACCCGCACCGGCGATGACGGCACGACCGGGCTGGTCGACGGCACCCGCCGCGCGAAGCATGATGCGCGGATGCAGGCGATCGGCGAGGTCGACGAGGCCAATTCGGCGATCGGACTTGCCGCGCGTGTCGTCGAAGGCGATGTCGCAGCCGAACTGACGCGCATCCAGAACGACCTGTTCGACCTTGGGGCCGATCTGGCCACGCCGCTGGGCGAGGTGGGCGGCAGCGATTTCGCGCCCTCCGCAATGGTCCTGCGGATCGTTCCGGCGCAGGCCGTGTGGCTCGAGGCGGCGATCGACGGCCACAACACCCGGCTGACCCCGCTCAACAGCTTCATCCTGCCCGGTGGCAGCGAGGCGGCGGCGCGGGTTCACCTCGCCCGCGCGATCGCTCGCCGGGCGGAGCGCGCGGCGACTGCGCTGGCCCAGGCCGAGCCGGTCAATCCCGCGGCGCTGGCCTACCTCAATCGCTTGTCCGATTACCTGTTCGTCCTGGCCCGGGCGTGCAACCGCGACGGGGCCGACGACGTCAAATGGATCCCCGGCCAAAACCGCTGACGCACCGCTGATATTGCACCTGCGAACACTGGCGCGCGCGGTTTCGCTCGGCTAAGCCTCATCTCGGTTTGCAACTGCGAAGGGTTTGGCATGGATACGGTGGCGGTAATCGGGGCGGGACAGATGGGCATGGGGATCGCCCAGACCGTCGCACGCCACGGCATGAAGGTGCTGCTCTCCGACCTCGATCTTGCTCATGCCGAGGCCGGTCGCGGCAAAATCGACAAGGCGCTGGGCAAGCTGGTCGGGCGCGGCAAGCTGACCATCGAGGACGCGGAAAGCACGCTAGCGCTGATCGTCCCGGTTGCCGACCATGCGCCGATGGCCGAGGCCGAACTGATCATCGAAGCCGCGACCGAGCGCGAGGAGATCAAGCGCAAGATCTTCGAAGCGGCCGGCAAGGTGCTGGCACCCGCCGCGATCATGGCTTCGAATACCAGCTCGATCCCGATCACCCGAATGGCCTCGTCCTCGCCCGATCCAACGCGCTTCATCGGGCTGCATTTCTTCAATCCGGTGCCCGTCATGGGCCTGATCGAAGTCATCCCCGGCCTCGCCACCAGCGCCGATACCATCGCCCGTACCCGCGCGTTTGCCACCGCGCTCGAAAAGCAGATCGTCGAGGCGCAGGACGAGCCCGGCTTCGTCGTCAACCGCATCCTTCTGCCGATGATCAACGAGGCGGTATTCGTGCTCGGCCAGGGCACCGCCAACATCGCCGACATCGATAAAGGCTGCCGGATCGGCCTCAACCACCCGATGGGACCGCTCGAACTGGCCGACTTCGTCGGGCTCGATACCTGTCTTGATATCGTCCGGGTGCTGTACAACACCACCGGCGACAGCAAGTATCGCCCCGCCCCGCTGTTGATGAAATATGTCGAGGCCGGCTGGCTTGGGCGCAAGACCGGCCGCGGCTTCTACGACTACAGCGGCGACGTGCCGGTACCGACCCGCTGAGGGAACGGGGTCCGCCACCCGAGCGTATCTTCTGCAAAAGGAGTTACGCCAATGACCGATGCCCCCAAGCCTTCATCCGCGCCGCTATCCGATTTGGGCGAGGACGCAGCCGATCGCACCCTGCCACCCGAGGCGCACAACCAGGAACAGGACGACGAAGGCGCGCAGGCGCAGACGCTGGCCGATGAGGCACTCGGGCGGACCAGCGGCGAATTCGGGCTTTCTGACACCGAAAAGGTCGGCACCGGCGAGGATGACGGCGGGATGGCCGATCTGGTCGATCACATGCGCCAGATGGAATCGAGCGGCGTGATCGACATGAGCGCGTTTCGCGGCGAGCGGAACGACGATGACGAGGATGGACTTCTGGGCGAAGCTGGCCGCGAGGACGATTTTCCGCGCGGCGCGGAGTAGCGATCCCCGGTCCTTTGCGTCGTTAAAGCCGCGCGCCTTCCGCCAAAGCACCGGTCCGCGAAAAACTCAGCCTTCCGCTTGCCGCGGCGCGATGCTGTCGGCATGACAGCGATGGATGGGTGACACCGATTTTCTCCCCGACGTGTTGATAGTCGGCTCGGGCGCGGCGGGGCTGACCGCAGCGCTGGCGCTGGCCCAGACCAAGCGCGTGCTGGTGCTCGCCAAGGGTGGGCTCAGCGGCGGGTCGACCGCCTGGGCCCAGGGCGGGATCGCCGCCGTGCTCGACCAGGGCGACACTTT
>JBBSKI010000139.1:0-4261 GCA_038256425.1 Sphingomonadales bacterium | reverse complement strand
TCGGCCAGCGGTGCGACCAACCGCACGCCGCCCGACCAGCTGTCATAGCGGGCGCGGACGCTGGCGGGGCCGCGTTGCGCGCGCGGGGTGGTGTGGAAGCCGTCGCCGCGATCCCACCGTCCCGAGACGACCGCAAAGCCGGCGCCGAGCCGGGGGGCGAGCAAGGCGCTCACCTCGCTCGATCCGCGGTCGTCGAACAACAGCGAGCCCGAGATCGCGGCAAGATCGTCCGGGCCGGCGCTGTCGAGCGCAATGGTCCCCGCCACCGCGCCCGCGCCGAACCCGCCCGAGCCGCCCCCGCGCGTCACCCGCACCCGCGCAAGACCCTCTGGAGCCAGCGCCGAAAACGGGATGTAGCCGAAAAACGGGTCGGCCATCGGCACCCCGTCGAGCAGGACCAGCGCGCGGCTGGTGGCGTTGCCGCCCAGCGCGCGCAGGGTTGCGCCCTGCGCCGAGGGGTTGGACGAGCGGCTGTCCGAGCGGCGAAACTGCTGGAACCCGGCGACACCCGCCAGCACTTCCTCGATCCGCCCCGAAGCGGAAGCGAGCAACCGCTCGCGCGCAATGACGGTCAGGTCATAGGCCGGCCGCTCCGTCGGATCGGGCAAACCCTGGCCGGTCACCACGATCGGGCGGGCCGGTTCGTCGTTTCCGTCCTGGGCCCGGGCGTCACCGGTATGGAGCAGCACGGCAACCGCCATTGCCCCGCAGATCGCGTGTTTTCGCATGGTCTTGAGCGATATCCCTGGAGAAGGGCCCCAGGGGCCGACTGCGCTTCCCCAAGCGCATATCTTCATCGCGGGCAAGCCTTCGATCGCGGTAGAGGCCGCGCCGTGTTCGCCGGGGTAAAGCGCAAGCTCGGCGCCGACAGCCCTAATGGGCCACACCTCCCAACGACATTCGCCTGACGGGCGTTGTAACCGCTTCGCCTTTCCGGGCGAATGCGGATAGATCATGGCCATGCCCCCTCCTCCGCTTCCGCCCCGCCAAGCGCTATCGCCCCGGCACGCCCGGTCGACAAGAATCTGGCATTGGGTGAACTTCGCGTGCCTCGCGATCCTGTTCATGTCGGGGTTGACCATCTCCAATGCTCATCCCCGATTGTATTGGGGCGAATGGGGCTTTGCTCCCGCCGACGCATGGCTGATCCTGCCCGAATTCCCCGGTTGGATGACGATTCCCGGCACTTACAATCTGGCCGAGGCACGGCTGTGGCATTTCCTGGCCGCCTGGCCGTTTGCGCTGGGGCTGGCGATCTACCTGGTGGTGGCGCTGGCGCGCGGGCATTTCCGCGAATTCGTGCTGCGGCGGAGCGAACTGCGCTGGTCGACCGTCGTTGCCGACCTGCGCCAGCACCTGAGATTCGATTTCACCGCGCATCATGGCCGCTTCAACCTGCTCCAGAAGTTTCTGTACATCGCGGTGCTGTTCATCGGGCTGCCGCTGATGATCTTCACCGGACTGGCGCTCAGCCCGGCGATGGACGCGGCCTGGCCGTGGCTGATCGATGTGTTCGGCGGTCGCCAGTCGGCGCGCTCGGTTCATTTCCTGATCGCCTGGGGGCTGCTCGGGTTCCTCGTGCTGCATGTTCTGGCGGTGTTGCTTTCGGGACCGGTCGGGCAGATCCGCGACATGATCACCGGCGGGCGCTCCCCTGCGGAGAAGTTGACATGATCGGACGGCGCGTGGCGCTCGGCGCGCTGATGACCGGCTTTCTCGGCGCTTGCAGCAAGGTTGCGACAAGCGGACCCGGGGCGAGCCTGCTCGGCGCGGTCGAACGCTGGAACGAGGCGACGCATCGCCTGATCACCAGCCGCACCGCACTCGCCCGCGAGTTCGACAAGGCCGACATCTCGCCGACCTTCCGCGGCAATGGCACCACCCGCCCCGACGCGTTCGACTATGCGATGCAGGAAGCGGCGGGCTTTGCGAACTGGCGGCTGGCGGTGACCGGGCTGGTCGAACGCCCGCTGTCGCTGAGCCTGGGCCAGATCAAGGCCCTGCCCCAGCGCCGCCAGATCACCCGCCACGATTGCGTCGAGGGGTGGAGCGCGATCGGCGAGTGGGCCGGCCCGCAGCTCGGCCCGATCCTGCGGCTGGCAGGTCTGAAGCCCGAGGCGAAGTTCATCGTATTCCGCTGCGCCGACAATTTTGGCGGGGTTCCCTATTACGAAAGCGTTGACCTGATCGACGCCTTCCATCCCCAAACCATCGTCGCGCACGAACTCAACCGCGCACCGCTGCCGATCAAGAACGGCGCGCCGCTGCGGATGCGGATCGAGCGCCAGCTTGGCTACAAGCACGCCAAATACGTGACCGGGATCGAAGCAGTCGCCAGTCTGGCCGACGTCGGCAAAGGCAAGGGCGGCTATTGGGAAGATAGCGCAGGCTATCAGTGGTACGCGGGCATCTGACCGCAACCAGCGCACGGTTCAACGCGCGCTCGGCAATTGATCGATCCGTTCATCCCAGGTTGGGGACCAGACCCGGACAATCGGCGTTGCGTTTATGATTGGGCCGACGAGGCCCGCGTCGCAATTGCACACCGGGAGTTTTTCAATGTTCAAGTCTATCGTCAACAGCACCCTGGCGCTGACCCTTGCCGCCGCCGTCGCGCTTCCGGCCACTGCCGGAACCGCGGAAGCCCGCGACGAACGTCGCTACCGGACCACCGACAACGGCATCCAGTACTGGCGTGGCAACGATGGTCGCTATCGCTGCAAGAAGGGCAACGGCACGACCGGGCTGCTGATCGGCGGTGCCGCGGGTGCTCTCGCCGGCCGAGCGATCGATACCAATGGCAATCGCACGACGGGCACGATCCTGGGCGCTGCCGCGGGCGCATTGGTCGGCCGCGAGATCGAGCGCAATCGCAAGCGCGCACGCTGCCGCTAATTCCGGTCAATCGCTAGAGTCCATGAAGCCCGGTGCCGCAAGGCATCGGGCTTCATGCTGTCGGCTTTCCCAGGCTTACTTCTTGCCCGCCAGTTCCTTGGCCAGCGCCGGGTTCGGATAGATCGAGCGAAGCGCCTCGCCAACCGCCGCCGCGCTGACGACCACGGTGCGGTTGAGCTCCGGATCATAGCCATAATTGCCGCCCAGCGAGTGGATGTTGCCGTCGAACGCCGCGCCGATCACGGTGCCGTCGCGGTCGATCACGGGCGAGCCCGAATTGCCGCCGATGATGTCGTTGGTCGTGACGAAATCGAACACCACCGACTTGTCGACCCTGGCCTTGTTCGCCGCGAAGGCGGGGGCAAGGTTGAACGGCTCGTTACCGGTCGCGCGCTCGTAAGTTCCGCCCAGCGTGGTCACGGGCGAGATCTTCTTGCCGCGCTCGGTCCAGCCTTCGACCTTGCCGTAGCTGATCCGCAGCGTGAAGGTCGCGTCGGGATAATTGGCAGCGCCATAGGCGGCGAACCGCGCATCGGCGAGCTTTGCGCCCGCTGCGGTCAGCGGCCCGGAATAGCGCGCATCGCTCAGCTTCTTGAGTTCGCGGGCGCGATCGTCGAGCCGCCGGGCATAGACGATCATCGGATCCTTCGAGGCGCGGATCGCAGACTTGCCGCCATCGAGCAGCGCCTGGCGCACCGATGCATCGGCCAGCTTGGAACCCTCGACCAGCCGCTTGGCCAGTTGCTCGGGCGATTCGTCGGCGAGCAGCAGCTTGGTGTCGGGATCGTCGGCACCGAGATACTCGCGTGCCTTCGACAGGCTCCATTCCAGCGTCAGCTCTTCCAGCCACGGATAGATCGGACGTTCATCGAGAAGTTGTTTTTGCGTCAACGGCAACGCGGAATCGGTGTATCCGGGCAAGCGCTCGCCATTGGGCTTGGATTTCTCCTCGGCGATCCGCACCAGCGTCTGGGCATAGCCGAACAGATCGCTGGACGGGGCGATCGAACGCAGCGGGAGATAAAGCCCGCGATACTCTTCCATCGCCTTGTCGACGCTGCTCCACGGATCGCCGATCGCGGCGTTTCCGGCGGACTTGGCGCGCAAATCGGCCTCGTTGTCGGCCAGCGTCCTGGTAAAGGCCGGGTCGTTCAGCGCCTTGGTCCGGCCGATGAAGACCTTGAGGCTGTTCTCGATCCCGTTGAGTTCGTCGATCCCCTCGCGATACTTCTCGGGGCTTTCCTGCATCTTGGAAATCAGCCGCCCGCGCAGTTCGGACAGTGTCGCCACGGTGATCGGCAGCCGCACCTCGCGCTCGAAGGCGAGCTGGCTCTGGGTCCACAAGCGCGAGGTCGAACCCGGATTG
>JBBSKI010000138.1:0-4312 GCA_038256425.1 Sphingomonadales bacterium | reverse complement strand
GCCTCGTTGAGAGTGACGATCGGCGGCTGCTCGGTATCGACCTCGCCGGGAAAGCGCGTTGCGACCACGACGATCTCCCCCGCCGCGGCCTCATCGGTCGCAGCCTCCTCGGCCGGCGCGGTCCCGGGGGCGGCACCCTGCGCCCGCGCTGTAGCTGCGGTCAAAGCAAGGGTAGAGGCGGCGAACAGGGCCACCGGGCGATAGTTCATCAAAAACGTCTTTCCGCAATCGCGTTCGGGCCATTAGGGCCATTGTGAGCGACTGTCTGGCGGGCGGGACACTTCGTCTCAAGCTGTAAAGCGTATCAATTTGTCACCGAATCATCGGACCTATCGTCGCGGGCCGGCGGGCTTCCCTTTTGCGGTGCGGCCCGCTATGGCGCGGCCCGGCCCAGTCCCGGCGCTTACAGGCCGGGCACTTACAGGAATGAAACAACCGCCTATGGCGAAAGAAGAACTTCTCGAGATGCGCGGCCAGGTGGTCGAGCTGCTCCCCAATGCGATGTTTCGCGTCCGCCTCGAGAACGATCACGAGATTTTGGGCCACACCGCCGGCAAGATGCGCAAGAACCGCATCCGCGTGCTGGTCGGCGACGAGGTGCTGGTCGAGCTGACCCCCTATGACCTGACCAAGGGCCGCATCACTTACCGCTTCATGCCCGGTCGGGGCGGACCCGGCACAAACTGACGCCCTGCGTGGGCGCCGATCCTTCCGCACCGTTGATCCTCGCTTCGGCCAGCCCGCGACGGCGCGAGCTGCTTGCGCGGCTTGGCATCGAACCGAGCGCGGTTGCCGCAACCCATATAGACGAAAGCCCGCAGCCGGGCGAACTGCCGCGCGCCCATGCGGTGCGGCTGGCGGCGCAAAAAGCGCGCGCTGCGGCGGCACTGTCGCCGGACGCCTATGTGCTGGCGGGTGACACGGTGGTCGGCGTCGGGCGCCGCATCCTCCCCAAAGCCGAGGACGAGGCGAGCGCCCGCGCCTGTCTCGCGCTGCTTTCGGGGCGACGGCACCGGGTGTTCTCGGCGGTCGCGCTGGCCGAGCCTGGCGGCAAGCTGCGCGAGGCACTGAGCGAGACTTCGCTGCGCTTCAAGCGGCTCTCTGCCAGCGAGATCGATGCCTACATCGCAGGGGGCGAATGGCGCGGCAAGGCGGGCGGATATGCCATCCAGGGCGCGGCCGAGGGCTTTTGCCTGTGGCTCCAGGGCAGCCACTCGGGGGTCATGGGCCTGCCCTTGTATGAAACCCGCAAGCTGCTCATCGCGGCAGGGCTTTTGCTACAATGAGTACTGGGCTTGAGTGGCTTTACGAGGCCGGGATCGGCGAGGACCGGGCAATTCTGGTCGAACACGGAGAAATTCTGGCGGCGCGGATCGATTGGGGTGAGCCCCTGCGCGCCGGGCTGGTGGCCGAAGGGCGATTGATCGCCAAGGCGGCGGGAACCCGGCGCGGCACCGCGCGGCTCGCGGATGGCAGCGAAGTGTTGGTCGATGGCCTGCCCCGCGAGGCCTGCGAGGGCGAGGCGCTGCGCCTGCGGATAACCCGCGCGGCCATCGGCGAAGGTCGCCGGATCAAGCGCGCGCAGGCCCGCCCTGCCCCCGGCGAACCGCTTGCGCCTGCGCCCGGCCTGCTCGATCAATTGCGCGTCGGGCCCGATCCTGTCCGCACCGTGTTCGCACATGACCGCGCTTTTGCGGATCACGGCTGGGACGAGCTGGTCGAACAGGCACAAACCGGCGACGTCGCCTTCACGCGGGGCAGCCTGACGATAAGCCCGACCCCGGCGATGACCCTGATCGATGTCGACGGCGCGCTGCCCGCCACCGAACTGGCGCTGGCGGCAGTTCCGGCCATCGCCGCCGCGCTGGCCCGGCTCGATCTGGGCGGATCGGTGGGGATCGATTTTCCCAGCCTGGCCGAAAAGCGGGATCGCCAACGCGTCGACGCCGCGTTGGCCGGGGCGCTCGCTCATTGGAAGGGCGAGCGCACTGCGATGAACGGGTTCGGCTTCGTCCAGCTCGTGTCGCGGCTCGAGCGTCCCTCGCTGGTTGCGCTGCTGGCGCGCGAACCCGCTGCCGCCGCAGCGCGTGTCTTGCTCCGCCGGGCCGAGCGGGTGGCCGAGCCCGGCGCGCTCGAACTGATCGCACACCCGGCGGTGCGCCGCGCGATGCGCCCCGCGTGGGAGGATGAATTGGCCCGTCGCAGTGGGCGGTCGCTGGTCTGGCGTGAGGAGCAGGGTCTTGCCCTTGCCGCGGTTGCGGTTCAGGCGATCGCGCCATGAACATTGCCGCCGTTCGAAAATGCCCGATCTGCAACAAGCCCCGCAGCGCCGAACACACGCCGTTCTGCTCGCTACGCTGCCGCGACCGCGATCTCGTCCAGTGGCTCGACGACGGCTACGCGCTACCCGGCCCCGCCTTGCCTCGATCGGTAAGGCCCGAAGAGGACGGCGAAGCGGATTGACGAAGCACAAACGCTATGGACAGGCGCGCCCCTGCTCGGCATAGGCGGCGCTCCCATCGTTTGCCGGTCCTTTTCGACCGTCGCTGCGGCGATGCCCGGGTAGCTCAGTTGGTAGAGCACGTGACTGAAAATCACGGTGTCGGCGGTTCGAATCCGTCCCCGGGCACCACTGTCCTCGGCTTCATGGCGTAGATGGGTTCCCCCCAGACTAACCCGCCGCGATCGGGCACCAGCGGTCGACATGGCCGCGGCTGTCGCGGTGGGGATAGATCCGCCAATCACCTTCGAGCCACCACACAACGTGCTTCATCAGCCTGCCGTTGGGGCGGTTCCACGCCCGGTACATGGCGAGCACCGGCGTGCCTTCGGGCGCGGGCTGGGTTGCATCGTACCATGCCTCCCACCCGGCCGTTCCCGGATCAACGCTTTTGCGGGTGTTCCATCCGGCAACAGCGCCAGCCTCGGTCGCATGGTCCGGGCCGCTGATCCCGCATTTGCGACAAACCACCTGCCGCCGCTCCAGGAGCCGGACACCGTTGCCGACCCGCTTGACGAGCAGATCGCCCGTATCGCACCACGGGTTCGGGCAGGGAAGCAGTTCGCTGATCGTGTCGGTCATCGCATGGTCCGCCGTTCGGTAAAATTTGGGTACTCTTGCGGCCGTTCTCCCTCGGCATGCAGGCTTTATAGCCGATCCACGTTGAACAGCGGTGCCATGGACCACAGCCAGCCTGTGCACCCGCGCACAGTTCACACGACGGCGGACCATACGAAAACCCCCGCCGAAGCGGGGGTAAAGCGTTGAATAGATAGTGGATTAGGCAGTCAGCGGATCACCAGCAACCGTGCCGTACCGAGCCGCTGCCCGGCGAGCCGTGCGGCGCGGCGCGAATCGAGCCACGAGCCATCGGACAGCTGCAGATCGTACCGTTCCCGGCTGGAGATGGCAGCGCGATAAAAATCGCGCGCCTTGTCGCTCTGGCCCAGGCGGGCATAGGCGGTCCCAAGGTTGATCAATGCCGAAGGATCGCCCTGCAATACCGCGCTTGTCCCGTCGAGCTTGGCGATTGCTTCGCCCGTCCGGCCTTCGGAAAGTTCCTGGTAGGCGACGTCGATCCGGTCGCCCTCACCCTCGACGGTGATTGCGGGCGCGGTGGCCTGTGCCAGCAGAAGCCCGGCAAACAGTGCAGAAACAGCCATATCCAACTCCCAGGTTGTGTGTTCTTGAAGCCTGAATACCGCGCCGCACCGGCATCTGCAACAAAACTGTAATGTTGTCACAAAAGTGTAGCTTTTGCTTTGGGAGGGCAGCCGAGCGCGCACACCCGGTCACAGACAAAAATGTCACAAAATAGTCATATTAATTTCAGCAGTATTCGTCGGGAGAGTGCAAACAAACTGTCATGTTCCCCCCCTAATGGGCAGGTCGAAGCGGCGGGAACGACTCCCGACCTCCAGTCCCAGGGGAATATTCTCGTGACCAAGCTCCACAGCGTTTGCCTTGCCGGCGTCAGCGCCCTCGCCCTTGCCGGATGCGGCGCCAGCGATATCGCCTCGCCCGGTACCGGCGGCAACGTAACGATCAACAATCCGGCCGCACCCGCACCGACCCCCACGCCGACGCCGACCAGCACCCTGGTGACCGCCGCCGCTGGCTGCCCCACCATCTCCGATCCTCAAGGGCTGACCGATGGCGGCACGATTTCCGGTCCGACCGGCAGCTACCGTGTCTGCCGCCTGCCCTCCTTGATCCGCGCCTCGATCAGTCTGCCCAGGATCACCGGGCTGGTTTACGAAATGAACGGCCGCGTCAACGTGGGCTGCGACGGCGGCTTCTCCGCCCCGACCG
>JBBSKI010000137.1:0-4319 GCA_038256425.1 Sphingomonadales bacterium | reverse complement strand
TTTTCGAGGACGAGGGCCAGGTTTTTCTCGTCCAGCGGCAACGGGAGGTAGTCCAGCGCCCCCTCGCGCATGGCAATGACGGCCTTCTCGATCGAAGGGTTGGAACTGGTGGCGATCACCGCCAGCCACCGGCCCTCACGATTGAGCAAGCCCATCAGGCCCGAAACACCGCCGGCGACCGCATCCTCAAGCGCCAGAACCACGCCACCCTGGGGGGCATAGGCGGCCAGTTCCGAAGGATCGGATTAAACCTCCGCGTGATGGCCAAGCGCATAGGCGCAGCGGGCGATCTGGGCGCGGCGGCCTGAATCGTTGTCGAGAACATGGACGGCCATTCGCTGGGTCATGTCCATGGTTGGACGCGATGACAGGGCTGGTTGCCAGCAACGACGGCGTTGCAACGGAGGTATTAGCGAGGATCAGGGTCGATCCAAGAGCCTAATTGTGCGGAAATCCTGCAAGAAAATTACCTCCGAAGCCGAGCCAACCCTTAGGAATAAAACCTAGGCAACTAGGCGTAGCATGATTCCCCTAGCAAGCCGGGCGACGGCAATCGGCATTACTCGATTGGCAAGGAGGCGCTTTGGTCGAAGCTGTAGTTGGGGAGCGAGTGGAACGCATCGCGCAACGCCTCCCCCCAATCTGCGGAGATGGTCTTGAAATAGGGATCGTCGGTGAGGACGCGGCGCTGGTGGAGCGGCTCGAAATTGTCGCGCTCCATCACCAGCAGGTCGAATGGCAGGCCGACCGAAAGGTTGGCGGCAACGGTCGAATCGAAGCTGACCAGCAGCAGCTTGACCGCTTCCTCGAAGCTCATCCCCCGATCGTAGCCGCGAAGGATGATCGGGCGACCGTACTTGGTCTCGCCGATCTGGAAAAACGGCGTATCGAAGCTCGCCTCGATGAAGTTGCCCTCGGGATAGATCAGGAACAGCCGCGGTTCCATGTCCCTGATCTGGCCCGCGACGATGATCGAGGCCGAAAAGCGCATTCCCCCGCCCATGCCGTTATCGGCCTGGCGGCTGCCGATCACGTCGCGCAGCAGGTTGCCGACGGTCGTCGCGACCTGGAACATCGTCGCCGCTTCGAGCACCGAGGGGCGACGGTCGATCGGCGCCTTGGTGCGTTCCTCCAACTGGCTGATGACTGCCTGGGTGGTGGCGAGGTTGCCGGCGGTCATGATCGAGATGATCCGCTCGCCCGGCACGCTCCAGTGATGCATCTTGCGAAACACCGAAATGTTGTCGACCCCCGAATTGGTCCGGGTGTCGCTCATCATCACCAGGCCCTTGTCGAGCTGCATTCCCACGCAATAGGTCATCGCCGTCCCCCTGTGCCGGCTGCGAACCGGCTCTATCCGTTGCTGCCACGGTCGTCGTGCGACTCTGCGCGTTCCCGGTCGTACTGTTCCACCGTCTGCTGCCTGACCGCAAGCTCGACGTGCATCACCTGCTCGCCCTCGCCATAGCTGATGCCCGTAACCGGGGCCGCCTCGCGATAATCGCGGCCCGTTGCCACGCGGACATAGCGGGTATCCGGGCTGATCCCGTTGGACACATCGAACCCGACCCAGCCGAGACCCTCGACGTGCGCCTCGGCCCAGCCGTGGCCGGCTTCCTGATCGATCCTGTCGTCCATCATCAGGTAGCCGCTGACATAGCGCGCGGGCACGCCAAGCATGCGGCAGCCGCCGA
Source organism: Sphingomonadales bacterium (assembly GCA_038256425.1). Lineage (GTDB taxonomy): Bacteria > Pseudomonadota > Alphaproteobacteria > Sphingomonadales > Sphingomonadaceae > Novosphingobium. Next base: position 2,625 of record JBBSKI010000137.1, on the reverse strand, counting down.
TGAATATCTGCGCGTGGTCCTGGCACACCCCGCGCCCTGCCAAGAGCGCCTCTTCGGCCGGAGTATCGGCATCGGTAAAACCGGTCTCGTATTTGACCGCATCCAGGATCCGGGCCGAGAGGCGGTGCAGCGTGGTGACCGGATCATCATCGACCGGCAGCCCGGCGATCATCGCCTTCATGCGCGGGCCGGGACGGGTCGATGCGGTGTGATCGAGGAAGTGCCACATCGGCAGGTGCCCCGCATGGCGACCGATGATCCCGACGTGATCGGCGGTATCGACGCTGCCGTTGCACGAGATCGCCACTTCGCGGGTGCCCGGGTGAAGCGAAATCAGCGTGGTGCGGTTGTGGTTCTGGTCCTCGTATTCGGCCTCCTTCGATGCGCCCTCGAGCGACATCGCCCAGTCGACCACGCTCTGCCCCGAAGTCGTCTTGGGGGTCAGCCGCAGCCGCTGGAGCCCATGCGAAACGGGCTTGTCGAACGTGTAACGCGTCAGGTGACGGATGGTGAGACGCAACGCAGGACCCTTATTATTCTTGTTGACGTGCTTATTCGGTGAAGCGGAAATCGGTCTGAACCTGGCCGGCGAGCACATGGATGCGGTCGATGAAATCGCCGATGAATTCGTGCAGGCCGTCTTCGAAAATCGCGTCCATCCCCCCGCCGACCAGCAGCTCATGCGATTGGCGCGACAGCGCGTTGCTGGGCATTTCGCAGCCGTATTCGCGCGCGAGACTGTCGAGGTTCGACCGGATCTTGGAATAACAGAACGCCAGGCTGCGCGGGAACCGCCCGTCGAGGATCAGGAATTCGGCGATCGAGCGCGCGTCCATCCGGCCCGCATTGAGCCAGCGATAGGCCCGCTCGGCCGAAAGCGAGCGCAGCACGTTCTCCCACTGCACGTTGTCGAGGCTCGATCCGACATAGGACACGGCGGGCAGCAGGACGTAATATTTCACATCCAGGATCCGCGCGGTGTTGTCGGCACGTTCGATGAATTTGCCGAGCCGCGCGAAATTGTAGACCTCGTTGCGCAGCATCGTCCCGTCCATCGCCCCGCGCACCTGGGTCGACTGGCGGCGGATCATGTCGAGCACGGTGCCGAGGTTGCTCTCGCGGACCGGGCGCGAAAGAATTTCGGACAGCCGCATCCAGGTCTCGTTGATCGCCTCCCACACCTCGCGGGTCAGCCCGGCGCGGACCATCCGCGCATTGGTGCGACCCAGCTCGATCATTCGCAGCACGCTGGCCGCGTTGTTCCTGTCGCGCAGGATCCAGTTGAACGCCTGGATGCCGGTATAGGTCGCGTTGCGCGCTTCATAGGCGCGGCGCTGGCCGGTGGTGATGATGACCGAGCGCCATTCCTCCTGGCTCATCGCGGTATCGCGGGTCAGCGCCATGCGGAAACCCGCCTCGAGCAGACGCGCGGTATTCTCGGCCCGTTCGAGATAGCGCATCATCCAGAACACGCCGTTGGCGGTCCGGCCTAGCATTCGCCAAGCACCGAAAGTTCCCTCGCGCGCGCCATCAGTCTTCCAGAACCCAGCTGTCCTTGGTCCCGCCGCCCTGGGACGAATTGACCACCAGGCTGCCCTTCTTGAGCGCCACCCGGGTCAGGCCGCCGGGCGTGATCTCGATCCCCTTGGGGGAGACCAGCACGAACGGGCGCAGATCGACATGGCGCGGGGCGAGGCCGGCGCGGGCGAAAATCGGCACGGTCGACAGCGCCAGGGTCGGCTGGGCGATATAGTTCGCAGGCTTGGCGATCAGCTTGGCCCGAAACGCCTCCAGCTCGCGGCGGCTCGAGGTCGGGCCGATCAGCATTCCGTAACCGCCCGAACCGTGGACTTCCTTGACCACCAGCTCGGCCAGATTGTCGAGCACATAGGCCAGCGCGTCCTTTTCGGCGCAGCGCCAGGTCTGGACGTTCTGGAGGATCGGGCGCTCGCCGGTGTAGAACTCGACGATCTCGGGCATGAAGCTGTAGATCGCCTTGTCGTCGGCGATCCCGGTGCCCGGCGCATTGGCGATCGTGATGCCGCCGGCGCGATAGATGTCCATGATCCCCGATGGCCCCAGCACCGACCCGGTGTGGAAGGTCAGCGGATCGAGATAGTCGTCATCGACCCGGCGATAGAGCACGTCGACCGGCTGGTAGCCACAGGTGGTGCGCATCGCGATCCGCCCGTTATCGACCCGCAGGTCCGAACCCTCGACCAGTTCGGCCCCCATCTGGTCGGCAAGGAAGGCGTGCTCGTAATAGGCCGAGTTATAGATCCCCGGGGTCAGCACCGCTACCACCGGCTTGTCCGAAGCGGCGGCGGGGGCGCAGGCGGCAAGGCTGCGGGCGAGACGGCGCGGATAGTCCGAAACCTCGCGCACCCGGACATGGGTGAACAGTTCGGGAAACATCGTCATCATGGTTTCGCGGTTTTCGAGCATGTAGCTCACCCCGCTGGGGGTGCGGGCGTTGTCCTCCAGCACCATGAAATCGTCCTCGCCGGTGCGAACCAGGTCGATCCCGACGATGTGGGTATAGACCCCGCCCGGCGGGGTGAAGCCAACCATCTGCGGCAGGAACGCCGAATTGCCGTGCAGCACCCGTTCGGGCAGGCGACCCGA
>JBBSKI010000136.1:0-4376 GCA_038256425.1 Sphingomonadales bacterium | reverse complement strand
CGATGCGCGCGCGCTGATCGGCCAGCGGCTGAGAGAGCCGGTGGTGTTCTCCGCCGCTCCGACGATCAAGCCGCCCGGCGCGTCGGCCAGCGGCTATCGCAGCGACGAAAGCGATTGGGCCAAGATCGATTCGCCGCCCTCTCTGTTCACCTTGTGGTTTGCGATCACCGATGCCGGGGTCGGCAACGGCTGTCTGCGGATGGGGACCAATTCCGCGGGCGATGAGCGGACGATGGTCTCGGTTTCCAAGCTTTCCAGCCTCGAACTCGCCAGCACTACCGCGCCGTCATACGATGCGGCGATGCAACCGGGACAAGTGCTGTTCTTCGATTCCAGCCAGCTTTACGGAGCCTATCCCAACCACTCACAGCGGCCGCGCATTGCGATCAAGGCCGTGCTGGGCGACCGCGCCTCGCTCAAGACGAGCGATGTGCGCGAGATCGGCGATTACGGCTCGGTCGGAATGGTGGCCAAGCAGGGCTGGCGCAAGCTGTTCGGCGCCAAGTAGGCAAGCCTACTTGTGCAGGTCCACGTCGTAGACCGGCACAATCCCCAGGCCCTTCAGCGTCGCCGAACGCGGCTCGAGATAGCAGTAGGAATCGCGCGTCGCCTCCCAGGTCGATTGCGAAACGGTTATGCCGTTGTGCGGCGCGGCACTTTCCATCCGCGCCGCAACGTTGATCGAATCGCCCCAGTAATCGTAATGCATCCGCTTGCTGGAAATCACCCCGCCGACCACTGGGCCGGTGTTGATCCCCACCCGCAGCTTGAAATCGAGCCCGAACTCGCGGCTCAGATCCGCGGCCGCTCCGATCAGGTAGCAGGCGAAATCGACCATCGCCTTGGCCGGTTTCGGGGTCGGCACGATCGCGCCCGAAACCGCCATGAAGGCATCGCCGATAGTCTTGACCTTCTCGATCCCGAACAGGTCGCAGCCCCGGTCGGCCCGGCTGAAATAGGCGTTGAGCAGCTTCACCAGTTCGGCGGCGGGCATCGTTTTCGACAGGTTGGTGAAGCCGACCACGTCGACGAACAGGATCGAGACGTCATCGAACGCATCGGCAATCGCCTCGCCCGATTGCAACCGCTTTGCTATCGATTGCGGCAGCACGTTGTGAAGCAGCGCCTCGGTTTTCTTCTTCTCGGCATCGAGCTTCAGCCCGCTGTCGAACAATTGGCGCGCCTTGTCGTCGATCGCCCAGTTGACGTAGCCGACCAGCCCCGCGAACGGCGCATAAAAGGTCGCGGTATAAACCGTCACGCCGGGCGGCAGGTCGAGCGCCAGCAGCGTTACAACGACATAGGTGATCGAGATCATTGTCCAGATGGCGAACTCGCGCACCGCTGCAGCAAAGGCCAGGCAGGCATAGGTCAGCAGCAGCATCTGGTTGTAGCAAAGGATCGCGTAGAACGGCCAGCCGCTGACCCCGCTCTGCCACAAGTAACGGATAAAGAAGAACTGCATCGCCGCGATAATCGCGAAGAAAGTGACATCGATCCAGCGATTGGCGGCATAGCCGGGCTGGCCGACATACCAGTAGTAGAACCCCAGTATCGGCAGCATCGCGACGCTGGTAAGCAGCATCGCGGCGCCGTATTTGAGTTCGATGAACAACGGGTTGATCACGACATAGGCGGCCAGCATGGCCGGGGCGATCAGCATCAGTGCGCGCACGAATTTGACCTGTACGGTGCGCTGTTCGCGGCGATAGCGCAACTCGGCCGCGGGATCGGTAAAGCGCTGAAACATCGCGGCGGTCAGGCGGTTCATCGCCGGGATGCTAGCCCGGGGCGGCTGCGCTGGCCAGTGCTTGCGCGATAGCGCCGCCGGGTAGAGCGAGCTTCAGTCTTCGATGGCGTAATGGATCGGCTTGAAGCTGCCGCCATTGGAAGCCCCGGCCGAACAGGCGGTAAGCCCGATGATCAGGTCGATCGCGGCGCGCAGGCGGATAAAATCGCCCGCGCGGCTGGTCGGCGGGAGCACCGACACGCGTCCGCTGGCGGCATCGACCGGCACGTTCATGAACACGTTGAAGGCGACTGGAATGGCGTCGGGTTCGACCCCATGAGAAGCCAGCGCCTCGGCCAGATTGCCGAAGCAACCGCGATGGACCGGCTCGTCGGGATAAAAATGGCGGAAAGTCGCCTCGCTGCACGGCGTCAGCAGGAAATCGTGGATGCCCACACTGTCCTCGACGATTTCGAGCATGATCCGCGAACGGTTAGACCACAGACGATTGCCGGTGGTGAGGCGGATGGTCTCTTCATAATCGAACGTCCGCCCGGCCGAGATCACCTCGCGCACATCCCCTGCACCATAAGCAAGCAGATCGGCGACCTGGACCCCGCGTGGATCGATTACCCGCAGGACCTGACCCGCCTTGAGTTCGAACGCGGTGCCACTGCGCGGGGGTATTTCCTGGATGTTCACAAGGACCTACTGCGTATGCGTACGGGAATCACGGAACGGACAAGTCCAGTCATCCCCGACCAGCCGTCCGGAATATTGCGCCGCCTCGCTCGCTTCGCCGTGGCGCTTGAGCATCGGGTTGATATCGCCTGCCAATTTGACATCGCGGGCAAGAATCTTGGTCCGCATATTCTCGTACAGCCCCTCGGCGCGCAGCCGCTCGAACTGGTCGTGCAGGTTGAACACCAGGGTGGGACGATCGAACCGCCGCGCCGGGCGACTCGCTTGCGGGTGCAATCCGACCACGAAGAAGGCTTCGCCGCCAAAGCTCAACGAAAAGTGGCTGGCATCGGGATCGGCGCTGACCCGCGGATCATAGGGCTGGCCGAGCCAAGCGTCCTTATCGGCGAATGACTGGATCCGCTGCCACATCAGCGCCTCGAATTGCGCCTCGTCCAGATCGTACGGCCCATCGAACGCCACCGCCAGACTGCGCAGCCCGCCGGGTTCGGCCCGATACGCTTCCGCCCAGTCGAGCAGCGCTCGATGGATCCGCAGATCATCCCAGTTGCTGTCGAGGCTATGGCAGGCAAGCACCTTCAGCGTGCCCCGTGCGAGCGCCGACTTGGCCCCGACGCACGGAAACACCGGATCGGCGATCCGCTCGAACAGCTCGTCTTCACTCGTTTCTTGTCGGGTGGCATTGTCCAGCATCGTCAGTCCTTCTCGTGGAGACAGGACTCGGAACGCTGCGGATTGTTCCGGTATTGTGCCGATTCAATGCCCTGCCGATTCACCTCGCTCCAGGCCCGAAGCGGCGAGCTGTGTGTCGATTTGTTCCATCAGCCGGTCGAGCCCGGCCTGATCGCCGCTTTCGGCCCGCGCGACCAGCACATCCTGGGTGTTCGAGGCACGCAGCAGCCACCATCCGTCAGAGGTCGAGACGCGCACCCCATCGGTCGAATCCACATTGGCTGACGGATCGGCCGCGAGCCGCGCCTTCACCTCGTCGATCACCGCAAACTTGCGGGTCTCGTCGACCTGGAAGCGCAGCTCGGGGGTGTTGACGAGCGGCGGCATCTCGCCGCGCAATTCAGTCACCGATTTGCCCAGCCGGGCCGAGGCCGCGATCAACCGGACGGCGGCATAGAGCGCGTCGTCGTAGCCGTAGTAATCATGGGCAAAAAACACGTGCCCGCTCATCTCGCCCGCGAGCGGCGCGCCTGTTTCCTTCATTTTGGATTTAATCAGGCTGTGTCCGGTCTTCCACATCAGCGGCTGCCCGCCGAGCCGTTCGACCTTTTCGAACAAGGCGCGGCTGGCCTTCACATCGGCGATAATCGTGGCGCCAGGCACCATTCGCAGAAGATCTTCGGCGAAGATCATCAGCAGTTGATCGCCCCAGATGATCCGCCCGGTCCCGTCCACTGCACCGATCCGATCGCCGTCGCCATCGAAAGCCACTCCGAAATCGAGACGCTTTTCGGCGACGAGCGCACGCAGATCGGCGAGGTTCTTTTCCTCGGTAGGATCAGGATGATGGTTGGGAAAGTTCCCGTCGACTTCGGTGAAAAGGGTGAAGTGCTCCCCTGGGAGCCGGGCGACCAGCGCTTCGAGCGCGGGGCCCGCGGCGCCGTTTCCGGCATCCCAACCGATTCGAAGACCGGCCAGCGAATCGTGGCTGATCCCGGCGATCCCTTCAACCAGCCGGTCGATATACGCGGGCATGACCTCGCGGGTCTCGCTGGTGCCGGTGCCGGAGGCCCACTCACCCGCGGCGGCCATCCGTCCGAGCTCGGTTATGTCTTCACCGAAGAACGGAAGTCCCTGAAATACCATCTTGAAGCCATTATAATTGGCGGGATTGTGGCTGCCGGTTATCTGAATGCCGCCATCCACATCTTCGGCTGACGCCTCGGCATAATACAACATCGGGGTTGGCCCCATGCCGATCCGCACCACGTCG
>JBBSKI010000135.1:0-4463 GCA_038256425.1 Sphingomonadales bacterium | reverse complement strand
TTGGCCATCGCACTCGACGAAGGCCCCAAGCACCGCCCCGAACGCATCGCCTGCCGCGCCGAAAAGGCCGGCAACGGCTTCCGCCTTTCGGGCACCAAGGATTTCGTGATTCACGGCGCTTCTGCCGATGCGCTGATCGTCGCTGCACGAACCTCGGGCAGCGATGACGACGCCGATGGCATCACTCTGTTTGCCGTGCCCAAGAGCGCGGGCGGAGTCACCCACGACAGCGTCCGGCTGGTCGACAGCGCGATGGCCAGCCATGTCCGCTTCGACAATGTCGAGCTGGATGGCGACGCGGTGATCGGCGAGGTCGATGGCGGGCGCGTGGTCCTCAATCGCGTGTTGTCCGCCGGGCGGATCGGCGCGGCGGCCGAACAGGTCGGGGTCGCTACCGGGGCGATGGACATGACGGTCGATTATCTCAAGCAGCGCAAGCAGTTCGGCAAGCTGATCGGCGAATTCCAGGCGCTCCAGCACCGCGCCGCGCACCTTTATTCGGAGCTGGAGATCGCCCGCGCGGCGGTCATCAAGGCGCAGCAACTGCTGGATGGCGGGTCCGAGAAGGCCGATCTGATGGTTTCGGTGGCCAAGGCCAAGGCGGGCCGGGTCGCCGGCCTCGCGGTCAAGGAAGGCGTGCAAATGCACGGCGGCATCGGCATGACCGACGAATACGACATCGGCCTGTACATGAAGCGCGACCGCGCGTTGTCCGAATTCATGGGCGATGCGTTCTACCACACCAACCGCGTGGCCGAACTGAGCGGATATTGAGGAGCGATACGATGGATTTCCAGAACCTTTTCAGCCTTGAAGGCAAGGTCGCGCTCATCACCGGGGGCAGCCGCGGGATCGGCAAGATGCTGGTCGAAGGCTTCGTCGCAGCGGGCTGCAAGCGGGTCTACATCACCGCGCGCAAGGCCCAGGTGGTCGAGGAAACCGCGGCCGAGTTCGGCGACGTCGTTATCGGCCTGCCGGGCGACATCAGTCGGATGGAAGGGATCGAGGAACTCGCCGCCGAGATCGGCCGGCGCGAGACCGGGCTGGACATCCTGGTCAACAACGCCGGGGTCGCCTGGGGCGCGGACTTCGAGGAATTTCCAGAGATCGGCTGGGACAAGGTGATGGACCTCAACGTCAAGACCCTGTTCTTCCTGACCCAGAAGCTCCACCCGCTGCTCAAGGCGGCGGCGAGCCGCGAACGGCCATCCAAGGTCATCAACATCGCCTCGGTCGATGGCTTCCGGCCCAACCCCTGGGAAACCTATTCCTATCAGGCCTCGAAGGCTGCGGTCGTCCATTTGACCCGGCGCATGGCGGCGCGGCTGATCAGGGACAACATCGTGGTCAGCGGGATCGGTCCGGGGGCTTTCCCCAGCGAGATGAACAAGGCCGCGGCGCGGAACCCGGAAGGTTCGGCCGCGCGTATTCCGTCGCGCCGGGTCGGCGTGGCCGAAGACATGGCCGGGGGCGCGATCTACCTCGCCAGCCGCGCGGGGGATTATGTCGTCGGCACGACGATCCCGATCGATGGCGGGATCGTCAACGCGTATGTCGGCGAAGGGATCGATCCGTCAGGGCATTGAGGCTTAGACGGGGCCTTAGCCCCGGCTGAGTTCCCGCACGAAGGCTACCAGCCCGGTCTGGCGTGAGCGGCGCATTCGTTCGGCCGCGAGAATCTGCTTCACCTTGGTGTAGCACGCGTTCACATCGTCGTTGACCACGACATAGTCGTAGCCGTCCCAGTGGCTGATTTCGGCCTGGGCGCGGGCCATGCGTGCGGCGATGACCTCGGCGCTGTCGGTCGCGCGGGCGGTCAGACGGCGGTTCAGTTCGGCCAGGCTGGGGGGCAGGATGAACACGCGGACGACATCGGTTTCGGCGCGCTGGTAAAGCTGCTGGGTGCCCTGCCAGTCGACATCGAACAGGAAATCGCAGCCGTCCTTCAGCCCGGCCTTGATCGCGGCTTTCGGCGTGCCGTAGCTGTGCCCGAAGACCGTTGCCCATTCGAAGAAATGATCGCCCTCGACCATCGCGGCGAACTGTTCCTGGGTAACGAAATGGTAATCGCGCCCATCGATCTCGCCCGGGCGCATCGGGCGGGTGGTGACCGAGACCGACAGCGCGATCCCTTCGTCTTGCTCCAGCAGCATCCGTGCGATCGTCGTCTTGCCCGCGCCCGATGGCGAGGACAGGATGAACATCAGTCCACGGCGCTGCAGCGTATCGGCGGTTTGAACGGTGTCGGCCATGCTCGCTGATGGAGCATGGGGGCGCGCGGGGTCAAGTCGCGCCGGTTACTTGGCCGCGCCCTTGGCGGCCTGTTTGGCCACGTCCCGCTGGCCCTCCAGCCGCGCTACCCTGCCGCGCCTGCGATCGTACAGCAGCTTGGCTAGCGAAGCGCCGCCGACCACGATCGCCCCGGGTACAGAGCGCGTTGCGATCCGCGCGACCGCCGTGCTGACGATGGTCTGGGTCAGGCTGCGGCCCTTGATAATCTTCTTGGCTTTCGTCTTGTCGTACTTGCTGGCGAGCAGCGCCGTCTCGACCGCGTGACGCAGGAGCTGGCCCCCGCCGCGCAGCAGCAGGTCGGTCAGGATCAGGTTGGTCATCGGGTTGGGGCTCGTCCCCTCGATTCCGTCAGACTTGGTGTTGGTGGTCTTGGCCTTCGCCTTGCCCATGATGCGCCGCGCCATTTTATTCTCCAGTGCCCGGAGAACAACCGGGGCTATTTCTTTCGGCCGAAATCGACCGTCACGACATTGGTGCCGTCCTCGGCTTTTTCAACGCCGGCACCGTCACCCTGTTCCCCCCCGGACCCTGGCGAGTCGTTGCCGGCGGCCTCGTGCGGCTCGGGTGCCGTGCCCCCGGCCAGGGCCTGGAACTGTAGCCCGAAATCGACTGCCGGATCCACGAACGCGGTAATCGCGGCATAGGGGACCGAGAGCTTGGCCGGGATCTGATTGAAGCTGAGCCCGACCGAGAAGCCCTCGTCGCCCACCTTGAGGTCCCAGAACTTGTTCTGCAGCACAATGGTCATCTCGTCGGGGAACCGCTCGCGCAAGTGCGGCGGCACGGTCACGCCCGGTGCCCTGGTCTTGAACGTGATGTAGAAATGATGCGCGCCGGGCAGCATCGCGCCGCTTTGCTCGATCTGGCGCAGCACCCGGCCGACGACCGCACGCAGGGCCTCCTGCACGATCTCGTCGTATGGAATCAGGCTGTCGGGGGCAGTGTCGCTCATGGCTGCACACCTGACGGGGGGCGAGGCGGCGGTCAAGGGGGCTTGAGGCGTGCCGCGCGGCGTCTATAGCGCAGCCATGCGCACTGGACGGATCGCCCGCACCACTCATGAAACCGACATCCTGGTCGAGCTGAACCTCGACGGGACCGGACAGTACGAGGTGTCGACCGGGATCGGCTTCCTCGATCACATGATCGAACAGTTCGCGCGCCATTCGGCGATCGATCTGGTTTGCAGGGTCAAGGGCGATCTCCACGTCGATCAGCATCACACCACCGAGGACAGCGCGATCGCGATCGGTCAGGCGCTGACCCAGGCGCTGGGCGAAAAGCGCGGGATCGTGCGGTACGGATCGGCCTATTCGCCGATGGACGAGACGCTGGCGCGGGTCGCGCTCGATCTGTCGGGGCGGCCGTTCCTGGTGTGGAGGGCCGCGTTCTCGCAGCCGCGCCTCGGCGAAATGGACACCGAACTGTTCGAGCACTGGTTCCACTCGATCGCGCAGGCGGCGGGCATCACGCTGCATGTCGAGCTGCTTTACGGCCAGAACAACCACCACATCATCGAAGGCATCTTCAAGGGTTTCGCCCGGGCGATGCGCAGCGCGGTAAGCTTCGACGAGCGCAAGGGCGATGCGATTCCCTCCACCAAAGGCACGCTCAATGGCTGAGGTGACCGCGCTGGTGGATTACGGCGCGGGAAATCTCCAGTCGGTCCGCAATGCCCTGCTCGCCGCCGGAGCCGAGCGGGTCGAACTGACCTGCGATCCCAACGTGGTTCGCGCCGCCGACCGGGTGGTGCTGCCCGGCGTCGGGGCCTTTGCGGCCTGCGCCAAGGCCTTGCGCGCCGTGCCGCATCTGGTCGAGGCGATGAGCGAGCGGGTGTTCGTCGGCGGGGCGCCGTTCCTTGGTATCTGCGTTGGAATGCAGCTGCTCGCCACGCGCGGGGTCGAGCATGGCGCGACCGACGGGCTCGACTGGATCGCGGGCGAGGTGGTGAGGATCGCGTGTACCGACCCGGCCATCAAGATCCCCCACATGGGCTGGAACGATGTCGCGCCGAGTGCGCATGCCGACGGCGCCAGCCTGATCGAGCCGGGCGAGGCCTATTTCCTCCATTCGTACCATTTCGTCCCCGATCAGGGCCGCGACATCGCCGCGCTGACCGATCATGGCGGCGGGATCGTCGCCGCCGTGGCGCGCGACAACCTGCTGGGGGT
>JBBSKI010000134.1:0-4483 GCA_038256425.1 Sphingomonadales bacterium | reverse complement strand
TCGTCGGAGCCTTTCCCGCGCTGCGCCGGCAACCGGGCGAACTGGCTGCAACCGCGCCGACCCGGATGCTCGAAGCCGCAACGATCGATCTGGCCCGGCTCGCCCGGTCCGTCCCGGACATCGGCGCGGGGCTGGCCGCGCTGCTCGCCCGCCAGCACGACAAGCTGATCGCGCGGATGGCCAGCCAGATCGCGCTGTCCGCGCCGGGCCGGGTCTATGCCGAATTGCTGGCGCTGGCCGAAGGTTCTGGGGCCGAAGTTTCTGGGGCCAAAGTTTCTGGGGCCGGGTTGTCGGGGGCGGAAGGAGTGGACGGCACAGGGACCGGCGACACGATCAGCCCGGCCCCGGTGCTGGCCGCGCTCGCGCTGCGGGTCAACACCACTCGCGAAACCGCCAGCCGCGCGGTTTCCGCCGCCGAACGACGCGGGCTGCTGCGCCGCGATAATGGAAACCTGATCATCGTCTCGCGCAAGCGGCTTGCCGGGCTGGTTTACTGAAGCTCTTGCCACTGCCGTGGAAGCTTCAGCTAAGCTGCAAGCTAGACAAAACCCAGCCGCCAGACCTCTTCGGTTTCGAACGCCGTTCGCAATTCGCCCATCAGATCGGTGCGCAGGCCGGGCAGGTGGAGCCGCGCGACTGCGGCAGCGCGGCGGGTAGCGACGACCCCGAGCGCCACTGCGCTGGCCGCGGCATGGCGCGCCGGGGCAAGATCGGCGGGCGAAGCCGGATCGGCGCACAGCCGGACGTCGATCCCCGCCGCGCCGCGTCCCGTGCGCAGGATGGCAGCGGCGGCGGCCAGGCCCTCGTGAACATCGGCAAAGGCGAAGGTCCCCTTGCCCAGCGCGTGCACCCTGGGGCTTTCGAGCGGCACTTCTGCATCGCCGCGCACCGCCAGCACCGCGCGCAGGCGGTGGAGCCCGAAAGCGGTTGTATCGGGCAGCGGGGCGGAGCGTTTCAAGGCAACCCTTTCCAGTGCCAGGCCCGCAGCGATCCAGCGCGCCTCGGTATCGTCCGCGTCGGGAACGTCGCCCATACCCCGCAGTCGCAGCGCGACCGGGGCCGTGGCGAGGGTGCGGGCGTGGCCGATCGCCATGCCCGCCGCGATGGCATCGCCCAAAGCGACCGCGGCGGGGGATATCCCGTTTGCGCCGGTGATGATCTCGATCGAGGTCGCGGCCTCGATCAGCGCATCGAAGCGCGGGCCCCAGGCCGGATCGATTGGCATCACCGATGCGGCGCGGAACGCGTCGAGGTCGCACGGCAGCACGACATGGCACTCGGCCCCCAGCGCCAACAGTGCTTCGGCCACGAGGATATCGGCCCCCGCCGCCAACGGGCCAAATCCGGCGGACGGGGCGAGCGCCTCGACCGCCGCGCGCACCCGCGTCGCCGCCGCCGCGTCGTCGGGGCCAAGCGTCATCACCCCGCGCCAGACCAGCACCCGGCCCGGACGGAACTCGTCCAGCCAACCCGTTGCCGTTTCTCCCGCCGCCAGCAGCAGGGCGAACTGGTGGAGCGTGATCGCGCGATCCTCCCACGCCGCCGGGCTGGCGGCAATCGCCGCGCGCAATGCCGCCGCACTTTCGTCCTCGCGGCCCAGCACCAGCAGCGCCTCGGCCCGGGTCGCGCCCAGCCAATAGGGGAGATCGGCCTCGTGATCGCCGCTGTCGAGCATCGCCAGCACTTCGGCCGCGCGCGCCGCGCCGGTCGCGCGGTCGCCGCCCAGCCAGGCGAGCGAGGCCGCGTTGATCAGGGCATAAGGCGACCGCCGCAGCGCCGCCGCGCCGGCATAGTCCGCCGCCGCGCTCAGCAGCAGGCCGGGACGCTGCTCGCCGCGCGCGCGCAGGGCATCGGCCTTGCGGAGCCGCCCCCTGAGCAGCAGCGCTTCGTAATCGGCATGGCCCGCCCAGCCATCCTGCCCGAACGCGGTCCACGCCTGCGCGTTCGCACCCATCCGCGACAAACGGAGAATGCGAGCGCGCGAGGCGGGGTCCGGTATCACCAGGATAGTCTGGCCGGGTTAGATCTAAAGGTCCATCATCACGAAGTTTCCAACCCCCGGTGCGCTCCGCCGTGGGTAAAAATGGCCAGCAGATCCGACGCGTTATCTTTGGTGCCGACCCCCGGGTGGGCTCCGCCGTGGGTCTTGCAGTTGCCGCCGACCGGCGGGTCGTCCGAATATGCCAAGGGCTGTACCGCCAGCATCCACGGCGCACATCCCAGCACGTGATCCATAACGTTGAATCTGAACGGAAGGGCCATGACTTTGCGGCCGTGTTCGTGGCTGCCAAAATGGGCTCCACGGATGCGATCGGCAAGTTGCGACCTTTTCACCGCATCGACATTGCAAACAAATGAGGCCCAGCGAGGCTCCTTGGATTCGTGCGTCATGAAGCCGTGAAGATAGGTCTCAACCGGATCGAAGTTGCTCGGCAAGGCGATCACCGGTTCGGCAGGGTAAGAAACGAACGAGAGTTTGCTATCGCTGGTAAATGACGGCAGTCGCACCGCGAAGGCTATCGTGCCCGTTGACGCGCCCAGATCGATATCGAGCCCGGCCTTCGGTACCCGGACGGGTGCCCGCTCGGGCACTGGGGGGGGGCAATTCGTCAAGCCCGGCAGCTTGATTGATGATTGCAACGTAGCCCGGCCCGTTGGGATCGACAGGGATTTCGACGATCTTGACGTATTTGGCCGCGCCCGGCTTCGAATCGACTTCGAGGAACCGGATGGTTGTAACCGTTGAAGTGCTCATTGCCTGTCTCCCTGTCTGAGCTGCTTGTCGATCCGTTCGAGATACTGCGCCCACACCGCGTTGTCGGGGTCCCGATCAACCAGCAGTCTGCCGAGTTGCCGAGCGTAAAGCAGAAATTCCCGGGACTTCGCGATGTCGCCGGCCTGCTGCAACAGTTGCGCATGACGCACATAAACTTCCAGCTGCTGCTCGCGGCAAAGCATGTTTTTGGGGTCGCGGGCGACCAGCCTGTCGCTGAGCGCCACATAAAGCTGCCGGGTCGCCCGTGCCTCGTCGTTGCGACCGACCGCCTGCTGAGCCTCGGCCAGCCACAGATAGTGGAACACGAGATCATAGGTCGCCTCGCCGTCGCCCGGATACAATTCGGCTAGGCGCTTCGCATCGGCGACGGCCCGGATACAGTCGGGCAGCGCACGAGCCTCCGCGAGTTGGCCCTTGAGACGGGTTGCGCAGCGATTGCCGTGTGCAAAAGCAGATAATCGCAGCCAGTCGCTGCGGTTGCTGCCCCAGTTGGCGATCGAAGCAAGCCGGGCGCTTGTTTCTCGAAGCCGTTCAAGTGCCTCGCTCCACCGGCTCTGCGAATAAGCCAGCAGCGCCAGCCGGTTCTCGCTGCGGGCATGGGCGAAGACCCTTTCGGGATCGCCTGGCTCCTTGGCCAGCAGCGCCGCCGTGGTGCGATGGAGCAGTTCGTAACGCGCTTCCGCCAGCCCCAGATCGCCGCCGTTCTCGGCATCCTCGCCCATCGCGCCGACCACCCGCGCGCGGCGTTCCAGGCTGGCATCGGGCAGTGCCGCCGGGCTGCCCTGCTGCGCATAGTAACCCATCGCGCGGCGGTTGACGTCGCCCATCACGTCGAGCCGCCCGACCGCTTTCAGCCGCTGGCGCAGATCGGTCAGCATGAACTCGACCAGCCCCTCAGCCTCGGCGCGCTGGCGTTCGGCTTCGCGCCGCGCATCGATCGCTACCACCGTCATGGCCGAAAGCACTACCACCGCCAGAAGCGCGGCCAGCGTGACCGCCATCACGCGGCGCTGGCGGCGCCTGGCGTCGCGGCGGATCAGCCGGTCGAGCGGAATTCCAAGGATGCCGGCCACCACCTTGAGGAACGCCAGCCCCCAGCCATCGCCCACTTTGCGGAAATCCGCCGCGAGCGGCTCCAACCCGCCTGCCGACAGCGCGGCGGGGAACGATTCGTGCGGCTCGCCCGCGATCAACGCGGCCAGAACCGGGCGGCCGGGATGCAGCGCGCGGAACAGCTCGATTTCGCGCGCGACCCACGGCGAGCGCTGGGCATCGGGCGAGCATAGCACGATCAGCGCACCCGATTCGGCGAGCGCCTCGCGGATCGCGGCGCTGAGATCGGCGCTGGCGGACAAGTCGGCCCGATCACGAAAGATTGCGCCGATCCGACCTCGAGAGGCATCCGGAACCTCGCTCAATCCCTCGGATCCGCGCGGCACGCGATAGTTTTCAAGGCGGCGCTGGAGCCGTACCGCCGTCGCAGCATCGGCATGGCTATAGCTGACGAAGGCCCGGAACCGCGGCGGCCGCAGCGGCTCTACGGGCGCGGGTCGCACCCCATCCACACCGCTGTCCTTGCCGGCGTCCAGCCCGGTCATCGCGTCCCCCCCCCTCGCACCTGCGACGCTATCCGCAAATGCGGCGCGGTGAAAGTTGCGATGGAACGGGGCGGATCTTGCGACGCGGACGGGGGGGGGAGGGCAGTCC
>JBBSKI010000133.1:0-4496 GCA_038256425.1 Sphingomonadales bacterium | reverse complement strand
TCGAGGAAGCGCCCGCCATGCTCCAGCGCGGCCTCGGTCTCAAACAGCGGCGAGACATCGACCTTGTCCTCGATCCCGAACAGCCGCGCGAAATAGAGCGCGGCCAGCACGGTCTGCGGTTGCTCGCACTCGGCGATCAACATGCGGATCGGAGCGTCGGCATCGATATGCTCGATAATCTGCGCCATCGCCAGAAACTGGCGCAGCGCGGTCGCGCTTTCGATCGCCAGGGCGGCGAAATTGGCCCGCAGCGGGCGCACCTCGTTCAGCAACGCGCGCAGCCGCGACAATGCCCCGCGACTGCCGAGGTCGAGCGTACCGTCGGGGTCGATCCGTCGCCGGATTGCGTTGTGAAGCTGCGCAGCGTTGACCCGGAAATGGATCCAGCCGATTCCCAGCCCATCGGCGCACATTGCGGCGGCCAGCACCTTGAGCGCCACCGCGCGAGGCGCCTCGGCAGCGCGGGCTTCGCGTTCGAGCCGTGCGATCAGCGGGGTCAGGCTGAGCAGCTTGGCCGGATCGTCCGCAGTCAGCCGGTTGGCGACTTCGCTCAGCCTGGCCGGATCGGACAAGTCTTGAAGAAACTCAGCCGCCCGCGCCGCGGTGTATTCGGCGGCCGCGCGCAAGCCTTCCAGCTCGCCGTGCGCAGGATCGATTGCTTCGAGCTGGGCCGCATAGCGCGTCAGCCGCCGCGCCTTCTCGTCGAGCCGGAATCCCACGCTGGTCGACCAGGCGATGTCCGTTCGCCCGTCCATGTCGTAGCCGACCCAGGTGGCGAAGCGGAACGGCAGCGGCGCCAGATCGAGCCACTGGCCCGGCCAGCGCGCCCGCGCGGTCTCGATCAGCACGGCGTTGAGCCGATCGCGCGCATCGCCCGCGCGGGCAATCGCGGAGCTGGCTTCGCCGTGTTCGAATTGCAGCGTGATCGCCGGTTCCCCGGCGGGGAGCAGGCAAACCGCATCGTCGATCCCGGCCCCCTCGGCCATTGGGCCCGCCGCCGCGTTGGCCACGGCGTCGGCCTGTTCGGGCGCGAGCAGAAAGGTCGGGTGGGCGGTGAACACCGCGTGGAGCAGCGGCCTTTCCCAACGCGCCTTGAACGCCGCAAAGTCGCGCGCTTCGCCCGCCAGGGCAGTGAACCGGGCGAGGTTCTCGTCCTCCCCAACCGGGGCGAGCAACCCGCGCAGGCGCGTCGCGCGCGCCTTCAGCGCCTCGCATTCGAGTTCGGCGACAAGCCCTTCGACCCCGCCAAGGTCCAGCGTGCCATCTTCGATCAGCCGCGAGAGGTCGAGGCTGAGCTGGAACACCGGATTGAACAGCGGAGTCTCGGCAGTGCGGGCGTGCAGTTCCTGCAGCCGCGCGAGAAGGTCCGAAGCGGTCTTCACGCGCGCAGAGCCGCCGCGGCACGGGCCGCCTGTTCGATGGCCGCGAGATCGGGCGCACCCTTCCCGACGACCCAGCTGCCCCCGACGCACAGCACCGGATCGAACGCCAGCCATTCGGGTGCGCTCGCCTCGGTGATTCCCCCGGTCGGGCAGAACCGGCAGTGCCCGAACGGCGCGGCCAGAGCTTTCAGCGCCGGCAGCCCGCCGCTCGCCACAGCGGGGAAGAACTTAAAATGGGTCAGCCCCAGATCGAGCCCGCACATGATGTCGCCCGCGTTGGAAATGCCGGGCAGGAACGGCACACCGCTGGCAATCGCGGCATGGCCCAACCGCCCGGTCAGCCCCGGCGCGACGATAAACTCCGCCCCGGCGGCCAGCGCCGCATCGAGCTGCGCCGGATCTAGCACGGTCCCCGCCCCTACAATCGCGCCGGGAACGCGCTTCATTTCGGCCATGACTTCCAGCGCGGCGGCGGTCCGCAGGGTCACTTCGAGCACCGGGAGCCCGCCGGCCACCAGCGCGCGCGCGATCGGTTCGGCGTGGGCGGGATCTTCGATCACCAGCACCGGGATGACCGGCGCGGTCCGCATCACTGCTTCGACATTCATGGTCATCGCCGTCCCCCACGATTCGCGCCCTCTGTCGGTCGAGGACGCGGCCCAAGGGCTAACCCAAAAGTTCCTTTCGCGCTTGCACAAAAAGCCCGGAGAGCTTGCACCGATTGAGCGTCCAAGCCATGCGCGCGGGATGACCGACGAACTGCCGCCGTCACACGCCCGAACGCTGCGGGGACTGACGCCCGGCAGCAGCCACATCCGCGTGCGTGCGATCGCCGCCGAAATGCCTGTGGCAATCTCGATCATGGGCTTCGGCTATGCCGTGATGATGGCGACCCCGGCCGATCTGGAAGACTTCGCCTATGGCTTCGCGTTGTCCGAACGCCTGATTGCTCGCGCCGGGCAGGTCGAGCGGGTCGAGGTCCGCCACGAACCCCGCGGCGTGTTGCTCGACCTTTGGCTCGACGAGGGCTGCCGCGCGGCGGTGCTCGAACGGGTGCGCCACCGCATCGGGGAAAGCTCGTGCGGGCTGTGCGGGATCGAGAACCTCGATCAGGCGCTGCGTCCCCTGCCCCCGGTAGCCGCGCCGGTGGCCATCGCACCATCGGCGATCTTTGCCGCGCTCGCCAACCTGTCCGCGCACCAGCCCCTCGCCACGGCGACCGGCGGGGTCCATGCCGCCGCGCTGGCCGATGCAGGGGGGCGGATCGTGGCCGCGCGCGAAGACGTTGGCCGGCACAATGCTTTCGACAAGCTGATCGGCCACGCCTTGCGTGAGGGTGTTGCCATGGACGACGGGTTCGTCGTGCTCAGCTCGCGCTGTTCCTACGAGCTGGTCGAAAAGGCCGCGCTGGCGGGCGTGCGTCTGCTGGTGACGGTATCGGCCCCGACTACGCTGGCTATCGAGCGCGCCGAAGCCGCTGGGCTCACCCTGATCGCGCTGGCCCGCAGCGACGAGATGCTCGTCGCCGCGGACCCGCACGAAATTTTCTCGGCGTAGCGCCTACATCCGCTGAAGCGCGCAGAGCTTGTTGCCGTCGGGATCGCGCAGATAGGCAAGATAGAGCTTGCCGAAACTTGCCTCGCGCACCCCCGGGGGATCCTCGATCGAGGTGCCACCGTTGGCGACACCGGCCTCATGCCAGGCATTGGCCTGTTCCGGATTGTCCATCGCAAAGCCGACCGTGCAGCCGTTACCGGCAGTCGCCGGCTGGCCGTCGATCGGCGGGGTGACCAGGAACAGGCCGCCATTGTGCATGTAAATCAGGCGTCCATTGGGGTCCAGGGTGCCCGCGCGGCCTCCCATCGCGGTGAAGACGGCGTCGTAGAATTTCTTCGACCGTTCGACATCGTTGCTGCCGACCATGTTGTGACTGTACATCGGACCTTCTCCTTCGGTTGAAAATCATTCGCCTTCGGGCAATTCGCAAAAGCTGCACAGCTTGTTGCCGTCGGGATCGCGCAGGTACGCGCCATAGGCATTGCCGGGGGCATTGGGGCGCTTGCCCGGCGCGCCTTCGTCGGTCCCACCATTGGCGATTCCGGCGGCATGCCATGAGTCGACGGACGCCTTGTCGGCAGCTTTCAGGCCCAGGGTTCCGCCGTTACCGCCAGATGCGGGTTCGCCGTTTGCCGGGCGCCCAATACCCAAAGCCGGACCCTCGCCGCCGCGGTAAAAAGCCCTTTCGCCCATCCGCGTTCCCATAATACCCAGTGCGGCCATCGTTGCGTCATAAAACGCGACGGACTTTTCCGGATCGTTGGTGCCGACCATGACGTGCGTGAACATTGCCGTCTCTCCCCAATGGCTTCGGCTGGCTTTAACCGCGCGATGAATTGGTCATGCCGTGTCGGCTTTGCGGAATCCAGTCGATAATTTGCGGTGTAGCGCTAGAACCTTGGCGGGGGTTCGATACGGAGACCGACAAGCCATGTGCGACGACCATACCGACCGCGAAGATGAGATCTGGCTGGCCAGCCGTGCCGTGAGCCGCCGCAAATTCGGAGCGCTCGGCGCGGGCGCGATGGCGGTGGTGGCGCTGCCCGGCTGCATGTCGACGACAGCCGACGAAGCTGGCGCTGGCACTGCCGCCCAAACCAACGAACGCATGGTCTCGATCGTCACGCCGGACGGGACCTGCGATGCGCTGTTCGTCCATCCCGCCAAGGGTCGGCATCCCGCCATCGTCATGTGGCCCGATGTGGCCGGCTTGCGCGATGCCTACAAAACCATGGCGCGTCGGTTGGCTGCGGCAGGCTATGCGGTGCTGGCGGTGAACCAGTATTACCGCGCGGGCGCCGCCCCGTTCGTTGCGACGATCGCCGAATGGCGCACACCCGAGGGCCAGGCGAAACTCGCCCCGGCGATTGCAACCCTCTCGCCCGCGAACACCCGGCGCGACGCCTCTGCTTTGGTCGGATGGCTTGATCGGCAGGCGGCGGTGGATACCCGCCGCAAGATCGGCATGGCGGGCTATTGCCAGACGGGATCGTTTACCTTGCGCAGTGCGGCGGCGCTGCCGCAGCGGATCGGTGCGGCGGCCTCGTTCCACGGCGG